>JASNYX010000001.1:0-141221 GCA_048499955.1 Patescibacteria group bacterium
CTATATCTACACGACCGACCTCTCTACCTGCGGTTGAATTGGTATCTCTCACACGCAAGAATCCGACCCCTGTAGGAATAACCTCAACGAGTTGTCCGCTGCCTGATCCTCCTGGAGCACCTTCCGCGGAATCCGGAACCTTGGTGCCGGTAGCTTCTTCAATTCCGGACTTGGCCTCGTCAGATAGCTCCGTTTTACCTTCCGAAGAAAGATATGCTACAAACATTCCGGCTTGAAATTCGACCTCGGAAGCGGAAACTTCATTTCCTTCCGAGTTATAAAACTTCCCATTATCTGCGATGAAAAAATTGAATTGTTCAACTTTGTGATTTCCAAGCGTAACTGAGGATCTGGTATCAAGCCAATAATTTATTGCTTTCGCCCATTGCTGTCTTTCCATAAAGGCAGACCCAGAGGCTTTACCAAAATTCACAAAATTCACACCCTCCGGCAACCCGACAGCACTTTCAACTTCTTTTGGTATGGGGTTCAGAAATAAATCAACGCGTATATTAAGTTCATAGCCTTCACTCAGCTTTACTTCTACTTCCTGCGGTTCATAACCATCTTTCTTGAAAGTAATCTTATATTTATTATCCTGATTTTGAGCTAATAACTCTTTTGTGGAAAATTTATATGGAGTTTTACCGATCTCAACTCCATCAACTATAATTTGCACATCAGGAATATCCGGAGAAATAACCGACACAAAATATCCGTCCTGGGAAGCCTTTGTGAACCAAATATTTTGACCGGAACTAAAAGATTTACTCTGACCTAAATCCCTTTTAATTATTGCTTTCGTTCCGGAAGCCGGACTAATCACATTTGTATAAGTATTCGATTCACCATTTATAGACACTTCAATATCTCCTGCAAAAAATTCTTCAGTATATGCAGGTGTTTCGCCTCTGTTAGATCCGTTTATGCTAACGGAAGCCTTTCCATGCTCAACATCAACAGAAATTGCAGATCTGCCGACAACGCCGCTTCTTTGGTTGTAAATCAAAAAACCGATAGCAACTACTACTGCGAAAGACAAAAGAGCTATGATAATTTGGTATAAATCGATCCTTCTAGACATACTCCAATCTTATCATATGAGAATGGGGTTTTCTGATATAATTGCAGGGTCGAAATTACGGTGAGATAGCCAAGTTGGTCACGGCATCGGTCTGAAAAACCGACTATGTGAGTTCGATTCTCACTCTCACCACCATGAATTATCCGCTGTAATTGCAATGAAACTCCTATATGTCCGAAAATGAAATCCAAAGAAAAATCCTGTCAATTTGTAGCTTCCTACCAAATGGTGGAACATACTTACAGTTAAAACCCAAAGACCCTAGTCCTACGAACGATCTTTACGACTGCCATCTCCAACAATTAGTAAAAAATGGTCTACTTCTAAAAACTGATCAGACCTACTTCCTAACCGAACAAGGAAAATCTTTAGTCACGAATATTGATCACGATACAAAAGTAATCTCTCAAAATTATAAAGTCAGCGTTTATATGATGCCCGTAATAAATGGGAAGATTCTTCTTTACACCAGACTAAAACACCCGCAATACGAATACACAGGATTGATCTCAGGTAAAATTAAATATGGAGAAAGTATCTTGGACACAGCTAAACGGGAATTCACTGAAGAAACCGGGCTGTCCGCCGAGTTTAAAATCATTGGGAACCTAAGACAAATAAGGAAGAATAAAAAAAACGAAGTCATTGAAGATGGCGTATTTTATATTTGTTTTGCTGATGAAGTATCGGGATCCTTAACCGAAACCAATATCGAGGGCCGTTATTTTTGGATAGAGCTCGAGAAAGTATCCGCACTTGAGAAAATTTTTAAACCCAGCCTGGAAATTTGTGTTAATGAAGCCGGCAAAAGAATAAATGATGAAAATTCGTGGAACAACCAATTTATCTATGAACTGCATCCGGAACCCGAAGACTACTAGAATGACAATCCCAATAGATGATAATCAATAATTTTTGCTAAAATGACGATAAAGATTATCCGGCTCGGTCGCCAAGTGGTAAGGCAAGAGTCTGCAAAACTCTTATTCACCGGTTCGATTCCGGTCCGGGCCTCCAAAACATTATGCGAAGAATACACGAAAGACCAGATTTGTTGTTTTTTCAGTTTTTCTTAGCATTACGACAAAATAAACATCATCCGACATTGACACTCGGATAGCCCGTTTGATATATTTTCAACCGGGAATCGTTTATATCGATAGCTCCAATATTTTTCAGTATTATATTTAGTTAGTTTTTATATAGATGCGGAGGTTTCAAATTTACACGTGAAGCTTCAACATCAATGAATAGTCAGCTCATGAATTTACAGCCTCTAAGCGACAAGGTAATCCTACAATTGGAGAAACCTCAAGAAGTAACGGCAGGAGGAATCGCTCTTCCTCAAAATGCTCAAGAACAAGCAAATTTCGGAAGAATAGTTGCGGTAGGTCCCGGCAGAAAAACGGATACGGGCGAACTGATAGTTCCGGAAATGAAAGAGGGTGACCTCGTGGTAATTAGCGGAAAATGGGTAGGAGAAAACGTTACCGTAGATGGAGTTGAATATAAAATTGTTTCTAGTTCAGATATTTTAGCGATTGTAAAAAATTAAAAACAATCGCAAATTTTTGAAAGTTATATACATATGGCAAAAAAAATTATTTACGACCAAGAAGCTAGAATCAAACTTAAAAATGGAGTAGATGCAGTTGCAAACGCAGTAGGTGCAACATTAGGTCCGTTAGGTAGAAATGTCGCCATTTCAAAAGAATGGGGCAGTCCGACTTTGACACACGATGGAGTAACAGTCGCCAAAGAAGTCGAACTTGCTGATCCTTTTGAAAATATGGGTGCCAAGCTTGTAGTTGAAGCCGCTAATAAAACAAACGATGTCGCCGGTGATGGAACAACATCCTCAACTGTTCTTGCGCAAGCAATGGTTGAAGAAGCCCTCAAAAATATAGCAGCAGGTGCAAATCCTATGATTATGCGACGAGGACTTGAAAAAGCTGTAGCAGAACTTGTAGTAGCTATCAAAGAGATGTCCAAGCCTATAAAAACAAAAGAGGAAAAAGCTCAGGTAGCAACAAACTCCGCACAAGATGCAGAAATCGGAAACATAATAGCGAATGCAATGGAAGAAGTCGGAAACGACGGAATTATTTCGGTCGAAGAAGGCAAAGGTATTTCGATGGAAGAAGCAGAAATCAAAAGCGGATGGGGATGGGACAATGGATACCTTTCTTCATATTTTGTAACAAACTCCGATAAGATGGAAGCTGAAGTCGAATCACCATACATTCTTATTACGGATAAAAAAATCGAGAACATTCAGGATCTAGTACCGATGCTCGAGAACTTGGTTAAAGTAACTCAAAATCTGGTAATCATTGCAGATGATGTAGGTGGACAAGCTTTAGCTACGTTGGTAGTAAATAAACTAAGAGGTACCTTGAAAATTTTAGCGGTTAAAGCACCGGGCTTTGGAGACCGAAGAAAAGCAATGCTTCAAGATATCGCGATTGTAACCGGTGGTACCGTAATCAGTGAGGATCTTGGTAGAAAGCTGGACTCCATAACAATAGAAGATCTTGGAAGAGCAGACAAAATCACTTCCACTAAAGATGAAACACGTATTATCGCCGGAAAAGGTTCTGAAGAATCAATCAAAGACAGAGAATCTCAACTCAGAAGAGAGATCGATGAAACCACAAGTGATTATGATAGAGAAAAACTTCAGGAAAGACTCGCTAAACTTGTTGGAGGAGTTGCGATCATCAGAGTCGGTGCTGCAACCGAGTCAGAAATGAAAGAAAAGAAATATAGAGTGGAAGATGCGGTTAATGCAACCAAAGCTGCGGTCGCCGAAGGAATAGTCCCCGGAGGAGGAGTTGCTCTACTTAAAGCTAGAAACATACTGAAAGATCTTAATCTTGAAGGCGAAGAAAAAATCGGAGCAGATATGCTATACAATGCTCTCGAAATGCCTTTTCGAAAAATCTTAGGAAACGCAGGCTTAGAACCGGGAAGATACATCAAAGAAGTCGAAGAAAATCTTGATAAAAACATCGGAGTCAACGTGCTTAAGGGTGGAGAACTAGAAGACATGATAAAAGCAGGAGTTATTGATCCTGCAAAGGTAACACGAGCCGTCGTTGAAAATGCCGGAAGTGTAACTATTAATATTATGTGTACTTCAGCACTTATTGCTCCGGAAAAAGAAGACAAACCTGAACCTGAACATAACCATGGTGCCGGTATGGGAATGATGTAACCTTAACTGCTTCCTTGTAGATCAAAAAAAGCCCTCAGTACAGAGGGCTTTTTTGTTCTTTCAATTAAAAAAGACTAGACAATTTCGAATACTGAATATACACTCTACAGTTCCCTAAAAGAAGATTTATAATGCGTTTCCTGATAAACTTTTTGTATGAATGAAAATAATTTAACACCCTTGTCTGATAAAAATCCCTTTCCGGAAAATAACCAGAATCAAACTCCGACCAATACGGCAAACAACGGCCACTCCGAATCAGAATATGCAGAGAAACAACCTTTAATCAAACCTGGCAAATTGAGGAGGTTAAAAGCGCTAGGAATCGGATTGGCGATCTTTCTTTTTCTAGGAGTCGTAGCGTTATTCGCAGTTGCATCATTAACTCAAAATTCGCAGATTCCCTTGCCGACAGCTCCGATAGATGATGATACAGAACAAATCGTCGAGATGTCGAAAACCCCTCAATTTGCTTATATAAAGAATGGGAAAGAAATATGGGCAGTAGACGTTACCGGTGAGAACAAAATACTTGTACTGGAATTATCGCCCGTGGAACAAACTTCATTCACCGCATTATCATGGAAATCTCCGGGTAATTTAACCTATACAATATGTCCGGAGCTATCCGGCTCAAACCAAAATTCAAGCTGCAAAATTAAGACGATAAACCTTGAGAACCGAGCAGTATTTGATGAATTCGAACTAAATGAGCAAATAAAGAAGATGTCTTGGGATATAACCGGTAGGTATATGGCTATAGTTTCAGAAGATAATGAGAGTACTTACTTCAAGTTGAAAACAGGAACAATAGTTACAACATTAAATCAGTTTTTAAAAATGCCTGATCCTGCAGGTACAGATTCAAGGGTGTTTTTTACGCCTGATAGTCAGAATGTTATTTTCTCAGCTATTAGTAGGGTAGTCATCGAAAGAACTAACCGTGAAGACGAAGTAATCATAACTCCACTTATTAACACTTACCTGCTTAATGGAACAAAGATAGATGAAATTGAGCAAGCAAAAGATCCTTTCTTAATGTCTCCTAACCAAATAGGGTATAGGGTTGAAGATCGATTGGTCTATAGAACCCTTGGTGAAAATGAGGACACCGTGATTACCGACCTTAACGGTTTCAGTCCGGCAATTTCTCCCGATAAAAGCCAAATTGCATACTGGTATGCGGAAGGTAATCTTAATAATGTGATATTAGGAGTTTTTGATGCGAAATTAAATATTCATAGAAATATATTGCGGGGCATAATTCTTCCCCTTTGGTTGGATGATAAAAAAATAGTAGGAATTAAAGCTGATAATTGTGCTTCCAGTAATTGCCAATTGTATCAATTTCAGACGAACAGCATTTCGATATTCGATCTTTCAAGAGGGAACGTAATACAAATCGATCATGGGAAAAAAATTATAGAACCAACTTTCACTGATTTTTCAGAAGTAGCTCGTAATCCGTCGGAATAAAATGCCAATCAAAGAAGATAGTCAAAGTACACTAGATGTTTTAAGTGCAATAGCCGGAGGAACAGGGCGTAAACACCCGGTTCCCCAAAACGTAATGGATGTTGAATTCAAAGTGGTGGGAGATTTGTCTCTGAGGCAAGTAGCCTACGCTTTTGCCGGAGTTGGAGTCGCATATTTGTTTTTTAAATCCGGCCTTCCGAACTTTTGGGCTTATTCTTTAGCCATTTTCTCCCTAGTTGCAGGAGCTGCAATTGCGTTCGTACCTTATGAAGAAAGAACTTTAGATAAATGGCTGGTGTTATTTATTCGAGGAATGTTCAGACCCACTCAAATGATATGGAGAAAAGACGAGTATTCCCCGGCATACTTTCTTGCTGATTATGCGGATATTATCAAAAATGAGATCATAACCCTAACTCCAACAAAAAGCAGAAACAAACTGGATGACTATCTTGGACGTCTCCCCGACGACCCCGATAACATGGATATTTATAGTAAGGATAGAGTCCAGGATATCTTCCTACAAGTTGAGAATTTAAATATAGGAGCCGAAGTCGTCACTAATGATAATCTCATCTCAATGAGAGCAAAGGAAGACGAGCCCAAATTAAAATTCCCTGATATTCACACAACAAAACCTGTCGTAACTGCTAACCAAGCTTCTGAAATACAAACACCTGCACAAACTTTACCTACCACACCAACAGAAACAGCACCTCCCATAAGCCCTAAAGAACCGCAATTGGTAGTACAAGACAAAATTGATAACCAAACAAGAAATGCACCCTCAAGCGAACCATATGTACCACCCAACAAAAATGAAATAGTTAACGCAGAAATTGAAACCAAAAAAGAACTCGTTGAGGCACTTAACACTAACTATGTAGAAGTTGTATCTTCCGATCATATTGATAGACCAATAAAAAATTGGCCAACCGAACTCGACTCACAAATTAAAGGTGAATTTAAAATAAAAACATCTACCAAACTGCCACCGACAATCGTGGCACAAGATATAAAAGTAATTAAGGAACAAGAAGAATCTCTAGAAAAGAAGGTGCATGAGCTACTTGAGGTTGCAGATAGAGCTAAGAAAGAATTCCAGGGTAAAGGATTTCAAATTGATAATAATTCGAGAATGGAATTCTACAAGAACAAATACCATGAATTAAAGCAAGAAAAAGAGACACTCACTACGGAAATAAGCAAAAATACGTCAAGAGTAAATATGCTTGAGGGGCATAAACAAAAAGAACCTCTGGAAAAACAGGTAAATGAATTAACAGATAGAAACAAAGAACTTGAAGAAAAACTAATGCAAATACAAGAACAACTTTTCAATCTCCAGAAAAAACCCGAAGAAAAACCGGTTATCAAAGAACCGGAACCTCCAAAAGATCGTGTTTTAAATACTTCTGATTCTGAAAATATAAATATTATTAGCGGAACTGTAAAAGGTAAATCAGGTGATCTGATAGAAAACGCAGTTGTACTGATTAAGGATTTGCAAGGTAATGTTTCCAGGGCTTTGAAAACTAATAAGCTCGGCCAATTTAAAACCCAAACACCAATGCCTAACGGTTCATACGACATACACATCATAAAAGGCGGTGAAAACTTTGATATAATTCGTGTTGAAGCCGTTGGTGCAGAAATAAGCCCCGTTTATATGATTGGAAAGCCTTAAAATTAGATGCCGAAAATTAACTTATCGACACAAAGCCATCTTGATATAGCACAAATCAAAAATAATATCGTGGTACTGAAAAATGGCGGAGCTGCAGCGATAATAGAAACCAATGCAATTAACTTCGATTTATTGGCAGTACAAGAACAAGATGCGGCAATTGCGGCGTATAGTTCACTCCTGAATTCCCTTACTTTTCCTATACAAGTAACAATCAGATCAAAAAAGATGGATATCACAGACTATCTGGAAAGGGTAAAAGAATTCGAGGAAAAACAAACGAACCCAAAAGTTAAAAGCCAAATACAAATGTACAGATCCTTTATTAAAGATGAACTGGTAACAAAAGAAAATGTATTAGAAAAACGATTTTATGTAACCATACCTTATAAAACTTTCGATCTCGGAAATTCTTCTAGCCCATTAGGGTTCCTTGAAGGATTTTTGGATTTACAACCCAAGCCGAAAACAAAAATAAACGTTGACCAGATATTAGAAGAAGCTAAAACCGAGTTGGATCCCAAAGTAATATTTTTAATTAAAGAATTTGGTAGGATAGGTATTAAAGCAAATCAAGTAAAAACTCCCGATCTTATCAAACTATTTTATGAGATTTATAACAGTGAAACAGCACAGAATCAGAGAATTAAAGGCGACATGGAACACTTTACTTCAACTTTAGTAGAACCGAAAATTATTTAATAGCTTAATATGAATTTGCCTTTCCTAAAAAAGAAAACTCCAGAAACAACACCCAACACAAACCAACAAAACAATATTGGGGTTTCAGTGCCGGGTATGGCTACTTCTACTGCCTCATTAGCAAAACAAACTTCGTCGGCGAAACTTCCTGAAACAGCGGAAAAAGCTCTGGCAAAAGGCATACCAAGCGTTCAGGATATCATTGCTCCGAGTGCAATAGAGGTGGATTATAACTATGTCAAAATCGGTGATAAATACTTTAGAACTTTATTTGTGTCTGCGTATCCACGTTTTGTAGGGGCAAACTGGTTAGAGCCTATTATTAACTTTGATCATGCTTGTACGGTTACGATGTTTTACTACCCGATGAATGCCAGGAATGTTTTAGATGATTTAAGAAGAAAAATCGCTGAAATGGAGGCGACACTGAGCATGGCGAAAGAGCGGGGGAGAGTCGTTGACCCGGCAGTCCAAGCAGCCTTGGGGGATGCAAAATCTTTACAGGAACAGCTGGTTAAAGGTATCGAAAGGTTTTTCCACTTTTCATTCTATATTACATTGTCAGCACCAACATTAGAGGAACTAAACAACGTAAGTTATCAAATGGAATCCACACTGGGCTCTCTTTCTTTAATTTCGAAGAAAGCTACTCTGGACATGGAAAACGCTTTTAAATCGACCCTACCATTATGTTTGGATAGGCTGAAAGTCATCAGAAATATGGATACTACTTCGGTAGCAACAACATTTCCTTTTACCTCAAGTGAACTTACCGCCAACGAAGGTATTTTATATGGAATCAACAAACACAATGGATCACTTATTATCTTCGATAGATTTTCACTTGAAAACGCCAACGCTGTAATTTTTGCTAAATCAGGTTCAGGTAAATCCTACTTCGTTAAACTGGAAGCCCTAAGATCGTTATTATTCGGAACCGGTGTTATCGTACTTGATCCTGAAACAGAATATAAGAAATTGTGCGAAGCAGTAGGAGGAGATTACATTGATTTCAGTATTAACACAAAAGCAAAAATAAACCCGTTCGAGCTCTCCGTGACGGAAGACAATGAAGATAATTTAAGTATGAAAATTCTGAGTCTTCATGCTCTTTTGAAAATCATGTTAGGAGACATGTCCAGTGCGGAAGCTGCCGTGCTTGACCGAGCCTTAATTGATACTTATCGACTAAAAGGAATTACACAAGATCCGGCCTCACAACAACATAATGAACCACCTCTGATGGAAGACCTTTATAAAACCCTTCAAGTCATGGAAGAACCTGAATCAAAGGCATTAGCTGCCAGGCTTGAACGATTCGTAAAAGGTTCTCTTGCCGGTATTTTTGACCAAAGATCTAACCTTGATTTAAGTAATGACTTTACTGTTTTTTCTATCCGAAACCTACAAGATGTGCTAAGGCCAATTGCAATGTTTATGATACTTGATTTTATTTGGACTAAAGTCAAATACAATCTTAAACGTCGAATGCTGATTCTCGACGAAGCATGGACTTTAATGCAATATCCTGACTCGGCCGCTTTCGTATATTCATTAGCGAAAAGAGCTAGAAAATACTATCTTGGGTTAACAACTATCACTCAAGACGTAAATGACTTTTTAAATTCAGACTATGGAAAAGCAGTAGTAACAAACTCTTCTATTCAAGTTCTCTTAAAGCAGCATCCTGCTTCGATGGAGGCGCTTACTGAAATTTTCTACCTCTCAGGTGGGGAAAGGAACTTTTTGCTCTCAGCGGGCATTGGAGAGGGCTTATTCTTTGCAGGAACCAATCACGTTGCTATGTCAGTTAAGGCTTCGAAACAGGAACACGCACTGATAACTACAAATCCTGCAGAAGTTATGAAGATGCAAAAAGATCAGGATATTGAAAAGCTAATTCAGCAAAATATAAACAGCAACAATTTGGCAAACATGCAATCGCAAGCTATGAATAATAATTCCCTAAAGATCAACACAGTTCCCAACGTACAACCCGGAGTACCACCTGTCACAAACAACAATCCTGGCAGCACTGTAATACCGGTAGTAACACCCATTAACCAGGCACCTATAAATACGCCAACCAATGTTGGTCAGGTTAATCCTTATGAAAGTAAATCGGTACCACCGAATAATTCTTCGGTACAAATGCCAAACCCGATGGTAGGCGAAGATCAGGAAAACAACTACACAAGTGGCACAATAATGCTGAATCCGAATAGAAATAATCAGGAATAAATTTCTTTACCAGGAAGCCCTCATAGGCATCACAATATACAGGTAATCGTCATTTCCTGTAACCTTAAAGGCAGCTGGCTTTAACGGATCGTTAGCTTCAAAAGAAATTTCATCACCTTCCGCATTGCTTACAAGGTCTATCAGATACTTTGCATTAAATGCAATTTCAATAGGAGTACCTGTGAATTCTCCTTGGACTTTTATGATGTTACTACCGGACTCAGTAGGTTGAGAGCGAACTTCAACAAGATCTGCATTCGCAACCATTTTTACCATGTTGTCCTGATCTTTCGAAAATACACTAGCCAACTTAATGGCATTACTCACTTCCGATTTGGCGATTAAAACTTTGGTATTAAATTCAGAAGGAATAATTGCTCTATAATCAGGATATTCGCCTTCGATCATTCTAAGTTGAGCCTGCATATCTTTCACCCTAAGATTCACAACATTTCGGTTATTGTTAATAAACATCTCCACATACTCATTTTCGGAAGAAAAAGATTTTACGATATCAGTAAAGGATCGGGAAGGTACAATGCAGGAAGACTCAAATCCATAGTCTTTATCTAGCTTAATTTTATACTCCGCCATTCTGAAACCATCCGTCACAGCAAGAGTCATCTGATCCTTCGATATCATGATATAAATACCGGTTAATACCGGCCTGCTTTCATTTACACCGGGAACAAATTGAATATGCTGAAGTGCCCTCACCAAATCTTCTGATTTAAGCTTCACATGATCGCCCTCTTCTATAACTTCAATATCAGGAAACTCTGATGCGGGTAGTGTAGTAAAGGTGGAAGTTATCTTCTCGGTCTGAACGTGAAATTTACCATCTGCGACGGAGCAATCGACTTTATCTTCGTTTATCTGACCGATGAAGCTTTGTAATAGTTTAGCGGGTATAGTAGTCTCGCCCGGTTGTTCGATGTTGGCATTCGTCCATATTGAAATAGTTACCTGCAAGTCAGAAGCGGTCATTTTAATTTGACCCTCTTCAGTTTTAACCAGAATATTGGATAAAGCAGGGATAGCAACTTTAGGGTTAACAGCTTTGTTAACAATGTTTACGCCTTTGTTAAAAGGTCCTCTAATAATGCTGAATTTCATATGTAAATAGAATTACTGAGAATCCACACTGATATCCGCACCTGAGTCATTTTCCGAATCCATGGAAATTATAACTTTCCTGTTAGGGCCGTCACCTTCAGAATATGACCTGACCCCTTCGATGGCGTTGACTACTTCATGCACAATTTTGCGTTCATAACTGCTCATCGGATATAGACTAACGGATTTATTAAGTTCTTTAGCTTTTGAGGCAGCATTCGAAGCCATTTCCCTCAATTTTGTTTCCTTATTTTTTCTGTAATTGCTAACATCAATAACTATGGGAGCATGCTCGCCAAGTTCTTTGGATAGAAAAATGTTAATAAGAAACTGTAAGGAATTTAATGTATGTCCATGATAACCGACTAAAAGGCTATCACTTGTGGTTCTCAAATTAAAATAGAGCTTTTCTTCTGTCGGATGTTCCACTTCAGAGGAATACTCAATGTCCAGATATCCTAAAATTTCTGAAAGAAGTTCTTTAACTCGCTGTTCCAGGTTTTGATTTTCCATAATAATTCAAATATAAGTACTGAAGTGCAGTCAAAACTGTAGACACAAGCCAATACCAAACTAAACCAGCGGGAAGACTAATGCCAATAACTAAAGTTAAAATCGGCATAGTATACAACATTTGTTCTTGCATATTATACATAATGTCGTCAACCTTGTCAGGCGTGTTTTCTGCGACTTTCTCTACTTTTTTGGTTGCAGGAGCCATTAATCTGGATAAATAAAACTGGGCAGCCGCAGCTAAGACCGGTAAAACGTAGTTAGGTCGTGCCAAATCTATGTTGAATAAATTAGTATTTAACTGCTGATCGGGTTGAAACTTGAGATAATCCCAATTATAAAGCATCGAATTTATCGTATCCAACATTACCTGGTGATCCTGAAAGAGCGTGTTAAAAATGCTGTATAAGGGTGCCAAAATGAAAATAAAAGTGAACAGCTGAGGCAAACAACCGGACGCAGGATTTATGCCTTCCTGCTTATAAAGCTCCATCTGTTTTTGAGCAAGTTTCTGCTTGTCATCTTTATATTTTGCCTTCAGTTCATCAAATTTGGGTTTAAGCTCCCTTTGTTTCTTAGCAATCTCATAGGAGTTTTTTGTCATAGGGTAGGTGACAACTTTCACAAGCAATGTGACAGCTAAAATAGCGAGTGCCATATTATCAGAACAAAGGTGATAAAAGAAAACCAGAAGGTTGAAGAGAGGATAATATATTATGTTGTTCCAAAGGAAAACGATGGGATTTGCCATAAATACTACTAAATTATCTCACTGGATCATAACCGCCTTTTGACAAGGGATTGCATCTTAATATTCTCCAGAAGCCTAAAAATGACCCTTTAAAAAGTCCGTACTTATCAATTGCCTCATATGTATACTGGGAACAATACGGCTCAAATTTACAAACCCTGATACCTAAACCTTTTAGGATTCCTTGATCAAGCGACAGCCATTTTTGGTAGAAGCGTATTAATTTCAGAGCTAATATCTTTAGCATTGAGACTTATTTTACCACTAAAACCTAAGAGGTTTTTCTTAGGAATAAACACATATCGACCATCAGGAAAATAGTTTAAATTCTCACGAATGGCTTCGGAAATTATTCTTTTCGCCTTACTTTTAATGACCGCCTTCTTATTGAACTTACTAGATACGATAATCCCAAATTGCTTGCCTCCCTCGGAATGTCTATATGACTTCACCATTAAGTTAGGAGTATAGAAAGTTTCACCGTTCTGCAAAACTGCCTTGAAGTTATATTTTCCTTTGAGACTAAATTTACGTTGCAACAAGGTATTATCCTAGGAAGTTCTATATTAATCTTGACGGCCTCTATTAATGGCCAAACGTTTTCGTCCTTTATATCGGCGTCTTTTCAACACATTTCGGCCATCTTTTGAGGACATTCGTTTTAGGAAACCATGCTTTCTGTTTCCTTTTTTCTTTTTTGGTTGCCAGGTTCTTTTAGGCATAACGAGGGAATTTTAACACAAACTCAACGTTTTTCGTATGGGAAATTCAATAGATTCAGTTTAATTCAGATAATTTAGTTAATACCTCTAGAAGCTATCTGAAAACCTCAAGAATCCTCATAATTACAACGGATCTAAAAAGCTTTCCAAAATGAGCTTGAGGCACGGAAAAGTATCGAAAGGACAACGACATCCACCGAAACCGTTTCGAACTTTAGAAAGGTTTTAAGAAGAGTTCTAGTACGATTCAAACTCAAAATCGTCAATACTTTTGAGGTACTTAACGTGATCTTCCCTAAAATGTTCGTATTTTTTCAGGTTACTACCATTCGTAGATATGAAATCTGCGGCAAAATGAGCTCCGATATAGTGAGAAAGTACCACAACAGTAACTCCCGCAGAGTACAATTCAAGAGCATTTTTCATTGTATCCGAGATTACGATAATGATCGCTTGGTCATTAATCTTTCTAACCGCCTGACTAATTAGCATGTTGGTTTCTAAATCAGGTATTGTCGAAACAATAAACTTAGAGCTTTTTAATGGAAGTTCCCCCAAAAATTCAACATCGGAAGCATCTCCATATTCATAGAGGCCATTCGTGTTCTGTATTTTTCCCGTACAGTTGGGATTGTAATCAACCACAAGAAATTTCATGCCTTTTTCCTTAAATAATCTTCCGAATTCCGGACCCGCCCGCTTATATCCGAAGATGATCGCCTCGAAATCTTCTTCCTCGCGTTTAACTACCTTTCCAACCTTACGAAATTCAAGGAGTGCGAGATACTTTCCAATATAAGAAAATATTTTTTCGGAATATAAGATTAAATATGTAGAACCTGCGATCGTGAATATTCCTACAAGGGTAATCATAGACAAAATCTCTCTCGATAAATGTCCTGAATCAAAACCAAGCTTTATCAATATAAGAGAAAACTCACTAATCTGAGCTACTGTAAGCCCGGCCATAAACCCTGTTTTTCTCGTATATCCCATTAGATTTAGAAGTATAAGAACAATAATTGGGTTACCAATAAGAATAAAAGTGGAAAAAAGAACTGTTGGCGCAAGCAGGGAACTCCAATTATCGAAAACCATTTGATATCCAAGAAGTATAAAAAATAGAGTAATAAAAAAATCTCGGAGTGGCTTCATTCTTGAGGATATCTCATTAGAATACGGCGTCATTGATAAAGTTACTCCCGCTACTAAAGCACCAATTTCTATAGATAAACCCAAAATATGATATAGCGAGGCAATCATCATTCCCCAAGCCAAAGAAGAAATAAATAAGAATTCCTGAGATTTAGCAAAAAATACCGTCATTCTGGAAAGAACGTGTGTCGAAAACATGAACAGAAACATTAATAGAAACAAACCTTGCATTAACAGAAACAACAAACTTAATACCGCATCAGTAGAAATTCCACCGTGAAAAGAACTCAAGCTTGAAATACCAACTAAGATAATGGTTGCGATTAAATCCTGAACAAGAAGAAAACCAATAGATATTCGTCCATATAATTTATTAACATCGCCCTTATCTGAAAGTAGTTTAAGAATGATTATTGTACTGCTGAAAGTAAGTGCAACCGCAATATATATAGATTCAAGCGTACTGAACCCCAATAAAATTCCCAGAATATAACCGAATATTGAAGTGAATAATACCTGTCCTACTCCGGTTACGGTTGAAACTACCCCTAACTCTTTTAAAACCTTAGGGCTTAAACCCAAACCGACAATGAACAACAATGCAGTTATTCCAAGTTTTGAGAATAATTCCACAACCTCTACAGAGGTTAAGATATTTAAAAAATACGGACCCACTAACAAGCCGGTGATAATGTACCCGATCACTAAAGGTTGTTTTAAAAACCTCATTACAATCGAAATAAGAAGTGCAACAAAAAGTATTAAGCTTATTTCCGTAAACTGTTCCATTCTTTTTATTCTACATGAACATGTAACACAAAATCTCGAGTTTTCTTTCTATATACTTCGATTCGGGTAAGCTGTGGATAATTTGTAATTGACTGTGGATAACTGACGCATACAATGAAGTTTATGACCTCACCTGATCCTGATTTTATTTGGAACGAAGTAAAAGGCGAATTACAAAAAGTGACAAATCCGGCTCACTACAAAGCTTATATTCCGGGAACTTTTATCAAGAAAATAGATGAAACAGATTACCTAATAGAAATAACCGCACCAAGCGAATTCCAACGAAATTTTATAGAAGATCGAATGTATGGCCACATAAAGGATTCAATTTCCAGACTAGTAGGCCCCAAGTACAGGTTAATGTTTAGCGTAACTAAAAAAGAACCGGCCCAAATGAGTATTGATGATTTTGGCCCTTTATTCGAACAAAAACAGGAGCAAGAACTTAGTATCCAAAGCGTCAAGCAAGATGCAGGTTTAAATCCTCAATATACTTTTGAAAGATTTGTTGTCGGTAATCATAATCGTCTTGCCTATGCTGTATCTACAGCTATCGCAGAGAATCCCGGTAAAATTTATAACCCGTTCTTCTTATATTCAGGAGTTGGATTAGGTAAAACACATTTAGTTCAGGCAATCGGGCATAAAATTATTGAAAAACATCCGAATTTAAAAATTCTTTACAAAACAGGTGAGCAGTTTCTGAATGAAGTTGTAGATGCCATTCGGAAAAATAAAAATGGCCCCATGGATAACAGAAGAAATAATCTTAAAAAGATGTATAGAAATATAGATGTCTTGATCGTCGATGATATACACTCGATAGCGGGAAAAGAATCCACACAGGAAGAGTTTTTCCATACATTTAATGCTTTATATATGTCTCAAAAGCAAATTATCCTGACTTCAGATAGATCCCCTAAAGAAATAAAAACTTTAGAAGAAAGGTTATCTTCTAGATTTGCCAGTGGCATGATGGCAGATATACAAAAACCCGACATGGAAACACGTCTGGCCATTCTTAAAGATAGAAACGACGAACTACATTTGAATTTAAATGAGGATGTACTTGAGCATATAGCGGTAATGGTTGATACAAATATTAGGGAGCTGGAAGGGAAACTTCTTCAAACAGCTATCAGAGCCAAAAGTGAAGGAATGGAATTAAATAAAGAAAATGCAACTCAAATAATAGGCGAGATAGATAAAGCAAAAGGAAAACTTATAACTCCAAATCATATTATGCATGAGGTTTGCCAATTCTATAATGTAACTCAAAAAGAGTTAAAAGGAGCAAGAAGATTAAAAACAATCGTCGTTCCCAGACAGATATGTATGTATATGCTAAGAGATATCACCAAGATGGGTCTACAATCTATTGGTGAGATCCTAGGGAAAAAAGATCATACAACGGTTATTCATGCCTTACAAAAGATAGAATTGGAAATCAAAAAAAATTCTCGTGTATTCAAAGAAATAGAAACCATTAGATCCCGCTTATATCTTTAAATTAACTTATAAATTTTCCACACCCTTTGTAGTTACTTTATGTATATATATTCAGTAGCAGTATTAGTAGGGGATGTGGATATGTTTATAACAATTAAATACATTTTAATATCAACATAATTAATATGACATGAATGTGTAAAAGTCGATTTTGCCTATAACAACGCCTATATAAATTCCCCTATTCAATAAAAACCTGCCGGATGAGCGTTTGTTCTTTCCACAGAATGTTAAAGTTCGGGTTAACTTCTGTTCATTAATTTCCACAGTTACCAACAAAGACCGATAGCGTAATCCTATTTTACCAACATAAAGCAACTATGGGGTATGGTTATGAAAAAGCCTGTAAAATAAGCACTATAATATGGGTATGTGTGAGGGAATTTAAATCTTGTTCTTATCAGGTTTATAAATTTGTTCGCATTTTTGCTAAAATGTCTTTAATGGATATGAATCAAATTAACGCTTCTTCAGCTAACATGAGTCGGAATATTAAGCTTTTTATAATAATTTTTGCCGCAATTGTTTTTGTTTTTGGAATTGTAACCCTGGCTTTTAGGTTTTTTAATCCTGGTGCTGAATTGATTCCGGGTCAGAAGACGACTCTTGAGTATTGGGGTTTATTTGAGTCGGAGCAAGTTATGATGCCACTAATTAAACAATATGAGGCAGAGAACCCCGATGTGAAAATTAACTACGTTGAGAAGTCATTTACAAACTTAGAAGAGTATAAACAAACATTGCTTGCGAGAGCTAAGTCAGGAACTTCTCCGGATATTTATCGAATGCACGCTACTTGGTCTCCTAAGTTTTCCAATTATCTTGCTCCCGCCGGAGGGGTTTTGAGTGCACAATCCTTTACGGATAAATTTTATGATCCTGCAAGAGGGGCATGTGTAAATGAGGTTCAGGAGGTTAAATGTATTCCGCTAATGCATGATGGATTGGTGCTGGCTTATAACGTTGATATGTTTAGGGATTCCGGTGTTAGTCCGAATATACAATCCTGGGAGGATTTGAGATTGGCTGCTAAAAGGCTTTCCAGATATGAAGATGAAACCGAACGTGTTCTGTTACGTGCTGGGGTCGGTTTAGGTTCGATCGATAATGTAGACAATTTTTCTGATATTTTGATGATTATGTTTTATCAAAGCGGGATCAATAGATTTGAAGAATTTGCTTCAGAAAAGGCTCAATCTGCCTTTCGGTTTTATGCAAGCTTTGTAAAAGATGATTATATTTGGGACCACGCCTTCCCCAACTCCATAAATGCATTTGCTTCAGAACGGTCTGCAATGGTTTTTGTAAAAACATCACAAATGCTAGATATCCTTGAGATAAATCCAACAATTAATATGGCGGTTCTCCCTGTTCCTCAATTACCTAAATTGGGTGGGGGTACAACTAGTGACTATTTGGCATCAATATGGGTTGAAACTGTTTCTTCGAATTCTTCTTCAAATAAAAAAGTTGAAGCGTGGAAATTTCTTGAATGGTTGAGTCGTCCGGAACAGCAGATTGCACGATTCAATGAATCCTCGTTATACAAAAAGTTTGGGGAAGCATACAGCCACAAGCAGTTGAGAAATAATTTGATTAACGCACCGCTTTTGGGGCCAGTAGTTAAAGTTGCTCCGGTATCTCGAATCTCTATTTTTGCTGATGGAATAGGAAACGATCAATATGTCAATTTATTAAAGGAGACTGCCGAAAAAATGACTACGTTAGGTGGGGGACAAGAGGACCTGATTTTAGAAGAATTTATTGAAGATTATAAGAAACTCCTGCAAGAATAATTATGGAAAAAACATATAATCCCGGTGATTCTGAAATCCGGATATACAATAAATGGCAGAGCTCTAATCTTTTTTCTCCCGAAGGCTTAGAAGCCATTCGTGAAAAATACGGCTTACATGCAAATGGCCAAACTTATTCTATTTTGATGCCACCTCCAAATGCGAATGCTGCTTTACACTGCGGCCATGCTACATATTCTTTGCAGGATCTAATGATCAGGTTTAAACGTATGCAAGGTTATGATGTTCTATATTTGCCTGGTACCGATCATGCAGGATTTGAAACCCAGGTCGTTTATGAACGTAAACTTAAATCAGAAGGAAAAAGTCGCTTTGATTTTGATAGAGAAACTTTCTTTAACGATGTTTTAAATTTTGTTAAGGATAATTCAACTTTGGCAATCGACCAATTAAAAAAATTAGGGATGAGTGCCGACTGGTCAAGAAACACATTTACTCTTGATCCTTATGTTGTTGATTTCGTATATGACACATTTATAAAAATGTATAAAGACGGAATGGTGTACCGGGATGGCTATATGGTTAATTATTCAACCCATTATGGCACCACTTTCAGCGACTTAGAGGTAGATTATAAAGACACGATTTCTCCTCTTTATTATGTAAAGTATCTAATAAAAGAGATTCCCGATAAATACATTACTGTGGCTACAGTACGGCCCGAAACCATATATGCGGATGTTGCAGTTGCTGTTAACCCTGCAGACAAAAGGTATAAACATCTCGTCGGGAAGACAGCTATTAACCCTTTAAACGGAAGAAACATCCCTATCATTGAAGATGAATACGTTGAAGTTGAATTTGGTACAGGTGCCTTAAAGATAACTCCCGGTCATGATCCAAATGATTATAAAATCGGCAAAAAGTATAACCTTGATCTTATTTCTTTAATAAATTTGGATGGAAAAATGAACGAGCATGCAATCGAATGTGCAGGGTTATATCCATCGCAAGCCAGAAAGAAAGCGGCTGAGATATTGTCGGAAATGGGTGCGTTAGAAAAAGTGGATGAAAAATATCGAAATCGTGTTCTAGTGGATTACAAAGATGGGTTTCCGATAGAGCCCATGATTTTGCCTAACTGGTTTATAAATATTGATGAGTTAGCTGATAAGGCAATGGAAGCCATTAATTCGGACCGGGTCAGATTTAATCTTCCTGAATGGAAGAGAGATATCAGCCGGTGGATAGTCGAAAAGAAGCCTTGGCCAGTAAGTCGTCAAACTGTTTTCGGTATTAGAATTCCGGTTTGGTACAGTGTTGAGCTCAACCCCACCTTACAGATTACCTTCATTAACTCTAAAAAAGAAAATATTACGGGTAGTATTAAAAACCTCTTAGCTGAATACCCATTAAGTGAAATAAAAGAAGGGTTGCAGAAAGTATTTGCTACCGAAAATTCTATTTTTGAAGTTTCTAAGCTTGCTCCTGATGAAAACTTTCTTCCCGAGACTGATACTTTTGATACATGGTTTAGTTCCGGCCAGTGGCCCTTTGTTACATTAATTGAAAAGAACTTGAAGAGCGCCTCTGCCGAAGGCTCAGATAGCTTAAACGAGAAATTAAAAGCGTCAAGTGATTTAAAAAAATATTTCCCTACTGATTTATTGGATTCGGGTTATGACATTATGTTTTTCTGGATTGCCAGAATGATTATGTTCAGTTTGTATCTGACTGATGAAGTTCCATTTAAAATGGTTTACTTTCACGGAATGGTCACCGATAAAAAGGGTCAGAAAATGAGCAAAAGTAAGGGAAATGTTGTTAACCCTCTCGAAATGGCTGAAAAATACGGGGCAGATTCCTTAAGGATGGGAATCATAGTGGGCGGGAATACCGAAGCCAGAGTGTCCCCTTTTGATGAAGAAAAAGTTCGTGGCTATCGGAATTTTGCCAATAAAATTTGGAACATGGGTAGATATTTAAATATGAAGATAGATGAGTCCAAGAACGTGCCGGTTTATTCCCCTGGGATTTCGACTAATTCCGATGACTTGGAAATAATTTCCAAGTTTAACAGTTTGGTTTCA
Source organism: Patescibacteria group bacterium (assembly GCA_048499955.1). Taxonomy (GTDB): domain Bacteria; phylum Patescibacteriota; class WWE3; order 2-01-FULL-39-13; family 2-01-FULL-39-13; genus JASNYX01. The sequence goes on from JASNYX010000001.1 coordinate 20,813, forward strand.
TACGTTACCGATCGTATTGAGAAACTTCAATTTAAGCATTCAGGTGAGGCGGTTTATCACTTTATTTGGGATGACTTGGCTAACAATTATCTGGAGAAAATTAAAGATCGGAATGATTCTGAAGCTTTAAGTGTGTTTAGATATGTTTTTAGTGGATGTCTTAAGCTTTTGCATCCGTTTATGCCTTTCGTGACTGAAGCTGTCTGGGAAGAGGTTTCAGAAACGCCGGAAGTTCCCTTAATAGTTTCGGGCTGGCCTGAATCTGAGTAATACTTATGCCCCTAGACAGAAAGTACGTTTCAAGAGCTGGAGAAAAACTTGAATTCGGTTTGAATCATTTTGAAATAAACGTAGAAGGTTTAATTTGTGCTGATTTTGGAGCGAGCACAGGCGGTTTCACGGATTGCTTACTAAAGCACGGTGCTGCCAGAGTTTATGCAGTAGACACAGCTTATGGTGAACTCGATTGGGGATTACGCAACGATTCCAGAGTTATTGTATTAGAAAGAACCAACGTTCTTGACGTTTCGTTACCCGAGAATCCGGATTTTATATGTTCGGATTTAGGGTGGACCAGGCAGAAAGTATTTTTACCCAAAGCTTTATCCTTATTGAATCAACATGGTGTGCTTGATATCCCTAATTAAACCTCACTACGAGTCTCCCAAAAATATCTCCAAAAGGGCTTACTGAAACCTGAATATCTTGATGAAGTTCTAGGTGGTGTCTTGAAAGACATAACCGATCTGACCTTAGATAATTATGACGTCAGTGAAATAATTGAATCACCTGTATTGGGTGACAAGGCTAAAAACAGGGAATTTCTGATAAAAATCCGTAAAAAATAAATTATTATTCTTTATCGGAATCAGCTTTTTTAGATGTATCTTCCGGCTCGGAGACTTCTTTTGCGGTGATAACTCCTACATCGCTTACATCTGTTGGGCCATCTTCTGATTCTTCAAGTTGTTGTGCAAAATCAACTTTAACCACGACTTCTTCCATGTCAGTAAGGACTTCGACTTTGGAAGTATCAATCGGAAGGTCTGCCACGGTTAATACGGCTCCGACTTCTTTTAGTTGGCTTGCATCAGCTTCGAGTTCGTGAGGTATGTTTTGAGGAAGGCATCTAACTTCTACATATGACAACACGGTGATCAGAATACCTTCGGCTGATTCTATCGGAGGGCATTTGTCTTCGTTTATGACTATCACGGGAACTTCAGCATCAATTTCTTGCTTCATATCTACCTCGAATAGACCAACGTGAATCGGCTCTAGGTTGAGAGGTTCAACCTGAACCTCAGATATTAGTATGTTCACGGCTTCCGCTTCATCGATATTCAGCTTAATAAGAGTTGATTCTCCGGATTCCTTGTATACCTTTTTAAATTCTGAAAGATTTAGAGTCAGGTTTACAACCTCTTTTTCCCCTCTTGAAGAGCCTCTCGAAAACAATACTGCAGGTATATTACCTTTTCTTCTTAAGCTAGCTACTTTTTTTCCGTTCAGTTTTCTTTTTTGTGCAGATAGTTCCATATATTCCTTTTTGTTTTTAAAACTTGCTTTAAATTACTGATGTCTTTCATTGATACCGGTTTTGCTTCCGGTTCCTTTATTAGGCTTTTCCGAAATTTTTCCGCTAAATCTTTTAATAATCTTTCATTTTTTGGTGCCATTTCTCGTTTCAGGTAAAGTTTGATTTTCTGACTTGCTATATGAAAACCAAGTTTTGTCCTGGGTATTTTCTATCAGATTCAATATTAAATATCTATATTAGAACACATTTCCTTACAAAAGCCTGACTTAACTGCAAAATTCTATCATCAAATTAGAGATTTTGCTATATCGGCTTCAATCCGGTTTCATAGAGGGCAGTTTTTTAGTTCACTTTTCGCGAATTGTCGGTTCTGAGGGGGTATTTTAAAGCGGGAAGTTAAGGCTGATATTTTTATCAAAAACCCCTTCATATTGAATCGAGTTGTTATTGGTATTTATGGATGCAGATGGTTTGAAAACCCCGGGAACCCCAAGCGGATAATCTAAGTTTACGGTTAGTGGAACATTACCCATAAAAGGGTTCTTTTGCGCTATTATGTGTAAATTTTTACTGTTCACGCTGTCGATTTCCGATGATTCGTAATTAAAACTTACAGTGCTGAAGCTATTTGATTTTATGATTAGCTCTGTTGAAAACATTGCTTTTCCGGAATAAGACTTCACCAAAACATTTCGTAGTATATTTTTCTGCTCATTATCTTCAAACAAGTAGGCCTTATTCAAAAAAACTTCCTTGGGAAGCAACACTTTTACGTTTCGTACAACATCCTGTTGCCCTTTATTTTCTAAAACTATCGCTAATTCACGCGTATATTGGGCATTATCAGGTTTATTGCCTTTATATTGGAGTCTTACACTCAACAAGTCGGGATCTTCGGATATGTTGGAAATTTCGTTGAAAGATGGTTCTATTGATACATAAAAGTAGTCGTCTCCAAGATTAAGAAGGTTACCGTCCCAGTTGTTTGAAGATAGAACGCTTCTGATTTGTTCGCTTTTATGGTTAAGTACCATCTTTTTAGAGGCGAGGCTTTGGAGAAGCATATTAGTTAGGTCAAATGTCATTCTTTCAGGTAGGCTTTCAATTAATTCTTTAAAATTCTTTGTCGGATCATTACCGGTATTTAGCTTTTGGCTCAAAGAAAGAAGAAAAGCTTCATCGATTAAAAGTACACCATCTACTGTTTCTCCTTTTGCATCTTTATATATTTGATAACCTTTTCCTGCCATATTACTGATATTCAGTTCTTCTGCTGATTTTTCAGGTTCAAGAAAGCGGGAGACATCATCGGTATCAAAATTGTTTAATTCAAGCTGGTCTTTTAGACTCTCTAGAGGTTGTAGATCCGACGCGGTAATTTTTCTGTTGTGCAGTTGAAGGATCGAGTAACTCTTATAGTGTGGAAAGCTAAGATTTCCGGTGACTTGATATGTGATAAGCAAATATTTTTTTTCTTCGCGGAGTCCGAAAAGTTCAGGCAAATGTTTTTCCAGATCGCTAAGGGCTTTAACATTATTCTTATTTGACAAAATTTCGTTATTTATTTTATTTACCCAAGAGGTTATCCAAGAGCCTTGTGATTTTATCGAATTAATATCGTTTTCAAGTGATTGCAAAGTTTCTATAGTGGAATCAAATTCGTTTACACTTGATTCCCCCAGTACGCGGTTATCTCCACTTCCGGAGGCGTATGAAAGCAATCCTGTGGAAAGGGATTTAATTGCACGGGCTGATTTTCTGGAGGTGCTAACGAATAATGCTAAATCGTCATTTTTTGTGTGAAAGAGGCGACTTAGGGTTTTTATAAGAAAGGGAGGATTTCCTTCCGGAATGAATTTTAAAGCGGTTGAGCTTTCTTTTTCGGATTTTAAGACTTCATAGTTGCTCAAATACTTAATGGATTGATCAAGGTGTGCGAGTCCTCTGCTTAGTTTAAAGGTATACAAGACCGATGGAGCCGCTAGCACGGCGATCAAGATTAAGACTAGTCCGGCTATTTTCATGTTTGCAGTTTTTCGTTTTCTGCGTTGAGGTTTATTTTCTGCGATGGCAGTTTCAAAGACGTCTTCCTTTTGTAAATCAGGAAAATTAGACGATCCGGGTGAAGTGTATTTGTCAAAAGTATGATTGTTTAAAACATATACAGGGGTATTGTCAGGCTCATCATATATATCCTGGGGATTATTTACGGAACTTGAATCCATATCGTATTCTTCGTCGGATGTTCCCAGTGCAGGGATCCCATAGATGTCCAGTAATTCCTTTAGCCCTTTTTCAAGATCTACTATTGGGTACCAGTTTTCGGGGTAGTTGGTGTCTACGTCAGCAACCATTGTTCTTTCGTAAACATCTTCTCGGTTTGAAAAATCTATTTTAGAAGGTAGCTCATTTAGGTCGTTAATAAAGTGAGCGAGCTCTATTTCTGTTATGGATTCCTCCGGAAGAAGGGTGAGATTTCTGACTCTAGCAGTTTGGGAGGAATTAGCAATATATTCAATTGACTTTATAAGGCCATCAAGAAAATCGTTCTCATGAATTAAGTAATATTCTCTGTTGTCATTCGTAACGTTCAAGGGATCCCCGCTTACTATTGATTCAAGAAATTCAACTAGCTTATCGCAGGTATTAAGATTTTTCCCGTAGATTTCATCGATTAAAATCTGTGATGCTTTTACTTTTACCTGTGATGTATATGTATTTATGTAATCTAGATAAAGAGCTGTTGATGATTCAGATTCGCTCGACTCTTTGTATAGGAAGATAAAAGGAACATTAAGTTTTGCAGCTAGATCAATGAGATTTCTAATTTCCAGAAGATCAGCCTCTTGTGAATTTCTCACTGTGACGCCTAGAGCTGAGTTTGTGTCGATGACCGCTCCATACGATTTATGCGGGTCAAACTTGAAACTTGTGACATTGGAAATATCTTGGGAAAGGTAGTCCTTGTCGAGTAACGTATTATGCAGGTACTCAGATATTTTATTGTTTCCCGAGATAAGGAAGTTGTTCATGGCAGGTGTTCAATTGTATGTATTAGTAAGTTTTCAGATTTAAATCTTGATTTAGTTTATCAACTTCTGCTCAAATATTGTATATCCGAAAAAGATGAATATACTTAGGTAGTCTTATGGAACAATACAACTTATTCACAGATGGCGGATCTAGGGGTAACCCGGGGCCTGCAGCAATCGGAGGCTGTGTAGTCTCTTTAAATGGCGAGATCTTATTCACTTTCAAAGAATTCATCGGAATAACTACGAACAACGCGGCAGAGTACAAGGCATTAATTAACGGTCTTATGTTATCTCTAGATAACGAAATTAAAGAATTATCATGTTTTCTTGACAGCGAATTGGTGGTTAAGCAACTCAATGGGCAATATAAAGTTAAAAGCCCCGATATCAAGATTTTGTATGATGAGGTAAAAACATTGTCCCGGAAATTTTCAAAGTTAAGTTTTTCACATGTTCCAAGATCAAAAAATTCTGTGGCAGATAAATTGGTCAACGAGGCATTGGATGCGGAACTTAAAGGATACAAAAATTAACTTTTGATATGGTATCTTGTAATCAGGAAATAACTTCTGTTAATATTCAGTTAATGCCAATATTGAACAAAAAAATCAGACCCCCTTTTTATTTTTTAGTACTGTCTGCCTTTGTGCTGTTGTTGTTAGGCAGCAGTAGTCCTGCAAATGCCCAATACACAACCGGAAACATAGTGAGGAATGGAGGATTTACCGGTAGTGTAAGCGATTGGAATTTCAACACAGATACGGGAGATACATTTACGGTGTTAAAAGGTGGATATCAGGATAGTGACGTAGGAAGAGTAACAATAAAGGCAACGCCTTCAAGCACTCAGGCGAAAGCTCAGGTATATCAATTTGGGATGACGTTAAGAGCTCAGACCGAATACACTTTGAGATTCATGGCAAGGTCATCAAGAGCACATAACATAGGGACAGCAGTACACAACCATGATTCACCATATACGAACTATGGATTATCAGAGACGGTTGCTTTGACTACAGGATGGAAAGAGTATGTATATAAGTTTAGGACAACGAATAGTTCATCGGTAAGTAATGCAAGAGTGAGATTTTTAATGAGTGGCTCAAGAGCGGGAGATACTATAGATATAGAGGGCGTGTATTTAGGTTTAAGTTCACAGGCAATGATAACGCCGACACCAACTCCAACTCCAACGCCCACCCCAATTCAATCATCGAAGAGGAGTGTAAGCGGATTACAAGCACTTTACTACTTCACTGAGAAAACAGGTAAAGTGATTTACGATAGATCCGGAAATGGTGTTGATTTGAACATTTCAGTTGATACTTCTGTGGCATGTACAGTTGATGGAGCTTTAAGGCTCTACGACAAAACCGAAGTTGCCGCTATTCCGGAAAAAGCCGCGAGATTGTCGAACGCAATTAAACAATCCGGGGAATTCACACTTGAAGCTTGGGTAAAACCCGGAAGCTTAGGTCAGGGGTGGAATATCGTTGGATTAGCTAATCATGGAGACGATGTAAATTTCGCACTGCGACAAATTCCTACGGATTTCTATTCTTTAAGACTCAGATCTTCTGAGACGAGTGCGAATGGCCTTCCCGCATATAACTCAACAAGAAAGGTTACAGCTAATAATTACGATCATTTAGTGGTTACCAGAAATAAATCCGGTATGGTGACCTATTATATAAATGGCACGAAAGTAAATGAAGCGACTGTTGGAGGAAATCTTTCAAATTGGGGCAATGGGTTTAGATTTATGTTAGGTGATATAACCGGTGATAATCTTGGTAATGTATCTATCTTACCGGTTTCAACACCAACTCCGACGCCTACACCTACGCCTAGTGCGACACCAAACCCTACTGTTACGCCGACACCTACTCCGACGCCTACACCTAGTGGAGTTCAGGCAGTTGGGACAAATTTAATGCCGAATCCCGGATTTGAGTCATCATTAGGTAGTGACTATGGAAACCATGGAAGTGCAGTTTTTACACATGATAGTGTCAGAAATCGCACGTCCGGAGGCAAGAGATCGTTAAAGATAGTTTCAAATGATACCGGATTAACAAGATGGTATAACGCGATTACTAGAGTTACAGCCATTCCTGAATCTAGATATGAGGCTAAAGTTTATGTGAACGTTGCAAGCTTATCCAATAACGTCAAACTATCCGTTACTTATTGGGATAAAGATCGTGTTTACATAAAAACCTTTGAATCCACTCCTATTGTAAAGACAACAGGAAGTTCATGGGCATTACTAACGGTTAACTCTACGGCACCAACAAACGCCGCTTATGCCAGACTCGAAATGAGGCTAACCGGTAAAGGTACTGTTTACTTTGATGATATTTCGTTCGTACCCAGGTAAGAATAACGCCAGGTACTGAAAATTCTTAATAGCTCCTTCCCGGTGAAAGCCGGGAAAGAGTTCCCCGATCACAGATTTCATAAAAAAGTTATGTTGTTGAAATTTTGCTACAATTAAATAGTAATTATGAAATCAAGACTCCCTGCTGCTCCACAAGGGGTAACCCTTATAGAGCTCATGATTGCCATTGCTATCATCATATTGCTTACCGCAATTACAGTCCCCGGTTTTAGCGGATTTGCCCGATCCAGGGAATTCCAAAGATCTTCAGATACCTTCATTGCCGACCTCAGATCAACCCAAGGGAAAGCCCAGTCAGGAGTTCGATATGCAACCGGTGGTTTTATGAATCATGCTGACGACACTTGGGGACTTACTTTTTACTGTTCACCGAGTTCAGGGCAAACCGGTAAATACGATATTATTTATAGGTTCAATGATCCCAACGGTGACGGATCCACTGCGGATAGGCGTACGGAAATTGTTGCTTCAAGGGTATTAGACGGAAAATCGCTTGCGAATCCCGAACTCTCCGAATTCTTATTTCAATGCTCTCCTGCCGGATTTAGAATCCTATATTTTGAAAGACTAACGGGTTTAGGGTGGCGTGGTTTTGGTAATTTTAGTTCTGCCTCATTTGTCACATTTCAAATAAGAGACCGTATTTCCAACCGCACACGAAACATAACTATTAATCGTAATGGGAAGTTTGAAGTAAATTAATTATAATAGGTTTAATGCCGAATACTGCTGATTTTAAATTGATCAAGAAAAACTTAAAGGGTATAACAATAGTCGAGGTTCTTATTTCGGTTACTTTGGCTGTTATGGTAATTACAGCATTAATGGTTTTGAGTGCCGCTACCACAAAAATCAACTCATCGTCTTTAAGAAGAGTGCAAGCAACTCGTATTGCGACTTTGGCACTAGAGGCAGTTAGATTTTATAGAGATAAAGAATCATATAATGCATTTCCATCGGGAACTGTATGCTATACGGTTCCTCAGGACCTTTTGGATCCGACTAAAGCAGATGTTGAAGCATTACCCGGTAATGCAAATACTCCGATTGTTTTGACTGATTGCTCTACCTTTGCTGATGTACAACTCGAAGGCGCGAGTTTTCAAAGAAAAATCCAAGTTAACCCTGAGGTTTCCGGCTCGAGTTCCAGAAGAATAACAGTAATCGTTCGGTGGGAAGAATCTGTCGGTACGAATGAGGGTGGAACTTTTTATCAACAAGTGGCTTTAAATACTATTTTAGGAAATTGGTAATGATACATTACATTGCAAAAAATAAAAAAAGAGCATTTACCCTTATAGAAATGACTATGGCCATTGGACTACTTGCCATGTCCCTTAGTATTACAGGAGGTGTTCTTCTTTCGGTTGTGAAAAATTTTCAAAAGCAAAATGCTCTCAAAGAGGTTGAGCGTAACGGTGACTTTGTAATTAAGTTACTTGAAGAAAACGTTCGGAAAGCCAGCTATATATATGTTGATCCAAGCAATTATATGCTTTTGCATATTTCAAGTGTTAGTGGGAGCAGTTATGATGGTAAGTATATAGGGTTTGTAGATCATGCAGGAACTCCGGACTGCAATGGAAATGATAATTATATGTTTAGTACTTTGGATAGCCTAACCGGACACACTGATAACGCCAATAAAATCACAAATGATACTCCGGATGGTGTGTTTATTGATCCAAGCACCTTCGAAATAAGAGTGTTTGATCAATTTAAGCCTACTCAGGTATTTGTGCGAATAATAATGCATAGCTGTGCTGATCCCACAGTTAGTAAAGATTTCCAAACTTTCATTACTGCCAGAGGAACTTATTAAATATGACTGATCTTTTGGGAAACAAAAACCAAATAACTCATCCACAAGGGCAAGCAACTCTTATTTTCGTCATGGTTACCATGATTGCAGTGTTGGGGATTGCTACCGCAAGTTCGTCTCAGTCGGGCATAAATCTTAGAAATACTGTTTATTCGGTACAATCTGAGCAAGCATTATCTTGTGCCGAAGCGGGAGTTGAGAAGCTTCTGGCTCAGTATAGTGGGACAGATACTCCTTTCGCCTTAGGGGAGGTCATTAATGATGTTGGTACACTTTCTGAAAGTGGTTGTACTTATAGCGCCAGCATACGAAATTTTCCCATTGCTGGAGTGATACACATCCGTAGACTGGAAGAAAACCATGTTCAGCAACTCGTCAATACTTCACCGGTTACTTTAAACAGTGTCAATATTTTCATGGATCCTCTAAACTCGATTCCGACCCGATTTGGTCAGCTTGCAGTGTATATATATCAGCCAAGCGGGATAGTAAACAGAAGAATGCTCCATTGCGGGGATGTTCCTGCTCCTACAGATTTTGAAACCCCGGTGGCTCCTTCTCCGGATGGTATTTGTAGACATATCGCCTTAGGCCCCATTCCCTCAGGTTCTTTTGTGAGATTCAGAGCACTGAAAAACGATTTTAGTATAAGAGTTGGAGGTTGGAGCCGTTCCGGTAATGGTGTTCCCACCGGCTACTACATTAGATCTATTGGAACTTCCGGGAGTGTGGAACGAACTGTTAGTGCTACCCGATTTTATAGGCAATTACCTGCTTTTTTTGATGAAGCAGTTGTAATTCTGGATTAACCTATAATATAAATTTATACTTGACCCTTATCACTCTCGGTGCTAGATTGACAGTGTAGTTGATATTTCCAAAAAACCTAAGACGTTATGGAAATACTTCATTCCCGTATTTCCTATAATTACTTAAGGTTTTAGATCATATGATGTTAGTCAGAGATAAAAGAAACCGGCCGTTGGTGCCCTGGTTCAATTTCCCTAGTGTATTTGAAGACTTTGATCTGGATATTAGGCCCTCTGATTCAGGTCTCAATATGTGGGAAGATGATGAAAAAAATAAAATAATGGTAAGGGCAGCTTTACCCGGAATGAATGAAGACGATATAGATGTACAGGTTAAAGATGGCCTTCTTACGATAAGAGCGAATAAAGAAGACAGAACAGATAAAGAAGTCGAAGGGAAAAAAGTTCACTCATGGTCAATGAAATCAAGCTATTACTACAGCACAGTATTACCGGGGAGTGCGAGCAACGAAGTAGATGCAAATCTTGAAGATGGAGTGCTGACTTTGGAAATCGCCAAGTCCGAAGAATCTAAGCCCAAGAAGATTCAAGTAAAAAGATCAAAGTAAATAAATAGTGAAGGGGTGCCTCTACCAAGTACAGGTGCCCCTCTTTAAAGTTTCATTGTGAGAAGCTTCTGTTCGTATTTCACTCTAATTCTTTTTAGCTCGTCCTGTACTTTTCGAGGAACTTCTTTGCTGTTTCTCAGTAAATGAGCGTTCTTTTTTGCAAGTATTTCCAATTCTGATTGTATTTGTGATTTTAATGTTGCTTTTTCTTGTGGCGTTAGGGCGTGGAGAAGAACTTCCCATTTTACTTCTTCATATTCAGGATCATTCACAATTCTGCTATTAAATTCGTTTTCGTTATCGAATTCTATATTTTGTTTGAGGAGATTTCTTAGTTGTGAAGCATCTGATTGTAAGGTTAGCTTTTGAGGGGTCTCATTTTTTGCAGTTTGAGATGAGGTAAAGGATGTCCCGCTTCCAGTGTAACCAGGCATAAAGTCCATTGTGTCGCATAGTCCACTTTCGCCGACAGTCGCAGGAATTCTCTTTTCTTCTGACAGTGGAGGAGTAAGCATCCTTTGGTGGAGGCAGTAACCGCTCACTTGTGGCTGTTCGAATAGGTAGTACTCAACATACATAGTTCTTACGTCATCATTCGGGTTACTGAAACCTACATATTGTACTCGGTCTTCATCAAGTGCCTGTGCAGCACTTGATGCACCGGGTAAAGCCTTGTCAGTTTCAACTTTGTTAATTCCCAATGTTAGTGAGACCGCTTGTTTTGCACTCTGAGGAGTGAAATATCTATCAGTGAAATTCGGAAGGCTGAACATTGCATCATTTGCATCCATGTGTTTTAGTCCTCTGCCGACCATATCTCCTGTTAATGGATCCGGATAAGTATAGATGAGGTAATGCCTCGAATTGAATTTACATATAACTTGGTCAGGGTCAGTTCCGATCACTGCACCTGTTGCATCATAAATAGTTCGTCCATCTTCAACATCACAATTAAGGATTGTGGATCCAACGAGGGAAGTTACTAGTCCTCCAAGCCAGCTACTTAGGTTCGGGATACTGAAATTCCAATCGGCATCATCGGAAAACGGCAATCTTTCTTCAATTCTCGTATTTGCTCGACATTCACCATCAACACATTCTCGTGCTTCTACTAACTCGTTAGCCATAATTTTCTGACAAAGTGCAGGAGGTGCCCATGATTCACATACCCTACAATCGATTGGAGGCAATGGTCTATCATCAACAAATTGGCAATGCTCGCCTTCGCATCTGCATGATGCGGTTTGGCTACATCCCGGAACCCAAGGGGCGTTACTATGATCAATAACAAAGTTGACTTCAAATTTTCCTTCCTGCCTTGGTGTTACAGGTACGGGGCACATATCGCTGATAGATAAGCCGTACTGTTCCTTTTCAGTTCCGTCTGGTACATATTTAGGCATCGCACCGGATTGAATAGGACTGCTACAACTTCCGATTTTTATCCCATCAAGGAAGTATTCAACAGTCCACGAGTAATCAAATAGGTACGGACAGCTCCACGGTTGGGTATCCCAAGCTTTCACTCCATAAGAGTCACCTTTATTTTCTATAAGCAAGCTCATATTCTGACAGCCCGGGGATGTTACGGATTGGTATGATCCGTTATTCAATTGTTCTTCATCAACCGCATTTGCGGATGATGGGTACATCAAGCTTTGAAAGTTATTTGTAGTGTTTGTAGTGTTTACTTTTGGAGGCTCGTATTGAGGCCGTTTGTTCACATTCGACAATACTTCTTCCCTACTAACGTTGGAAAATTGCACGTCACCACTATCCGCAAGTTGGTTCCCGGGAAGATAAGTTTCGTGGCGAGTGTAGTAACCCTTTCTTGTTCCACCCAACCCAAAATTTGCGAGTCTCTCTGTTACATATTCATAAAGATTTCCTGTATCTTGAAGTTCCGGAGGTTCCTCATAGAGCATTTGTCCTGTAAATGAAAACAACCTTCCAAAAGACACGCATTCAGATTCATCTGCACCTGAATGGCAGTAAAAAGATTCACTATCTCTATCTGCGGGGTTGTACACAACATCTTTTTTCAGACATCTAAATGCAGTTGCTACATCATCTCCCGGATCAGGTTCTAGATCCGGATCGCATCCAATTCTTTGAATACAAGCGTTAAATCTTAGTACCGGCATGTCAGCCATAAGCCCATAAGTAGTTTCTCCACTCTCGGTTTTAGTACTAATTCTTCTCCATCTTTCGCTCAAACTTTCATATGTTTCCCCTGATTCCCATTCGATATCAGGTTGTTCTCCTACTCCATATGGGGGGCTATACGGCTTATAATTAGGGATATTCATAGAAAGGTAAGGGATATTTGCATGTTCCATTTTTGTTCTTTTTTGTATCGAATGAACCCCGTCGCCCATTGATCCGAACATTGATTTTGCCATTTGTGAAAAATTAGTATGATCATAAGAAGCGGTTAAACTCATTTCAGCAGAAAGCCATCTTGCTAAATCTCCAATACTATCTCCATCTTCTTTGTCGTTAACTACTGATTCAAGGCTAAAAGGCGGAAAGCCATTATGTCCAACGACTTCTCCTCTGTATCCAACCCAATCCATATCGATAGGACCTCCACAGAATTTACGATAGTCGTTCTGCATACGACACATTTCAATATTTGTAGCGTATCCTATTACGTTGCCAAAACTATCTACGCAAGGTTGATACATCGCACATTGTATTTCGCTCACTGCATATCCCATAAAATTCCCATCTGGTGTCATGCATCTTACAAAAGAGTTTGCTAACAAAAGTGCTATTTGCTCCGGAGTTAATGGGTGACCGGCTAAATATTCAAGAAGTGCTAACCATGCCAACTTAGGTTGTAAATTAGCATCCAATAAACCAAAACCAGGGTTTTGGGCGTCAGAAAACCCATACCACATGACAGAATTAAGTTGGCTACCGCTTAGTAATTGTTGCAAACTGAATACTTGGGCTAGCCAGGCCGCTTGTGCAGCTTGATCCGAGGTTGGCCATCCGAACTCTGTTATCCATACGGGAGCTCCTGAGATGCTATTGAGGGCATTTATTTGATCTATGATTTGTTGAAGTGATCCCGGCTGGCTAGGGTCAGGTATATATGGGTGAATTGCAAATCCGTCTGCTGTTCCTCCTGCTGCGATCACTTGCATAATAAATTGAAGATCTCCGGAAACAAAACCCGCTGAGATCGTGGCTTGCCCATGAGCTTGCAAAGTTGCGTGTGCTAAACCTAATAGCATTCCGTATGACGCCGCATCCATGTATTTTACTGAGTTACTCATGGCATGATCATCAGGTTCGTTCCAAATTTGATACGCGTATAAGCTACCAAAAGTTTGGTATGCGTGTTCTACAACGTTGGTTGAAAAATGATGTATATAATTAGGGTTGCTTGAACTCCCTTGTGGAAATGCCCCCTGATCTCCGTACTCCCAGTTTATTATTCCGACAACCCTTATTCCTGCATTTTGTATGCTTTGCACATAGTTCCTTGTGACTTCATCATTTCTAAGCACGATTCGAACCTGTGTAATTCCAGCTTCTACTAGCATTTCCGGGTTAGGTGAAGCTCCGGGGTTATGGGGATCTAAAGAAATAGCATAAACATTTCCTGCACAAAAAAATAGGAGAGATAAAGATATTAATATTAATGCTGATAATCTTTTCAAGCTTAAATACATAAATGAATTTTTAACATCACATAGTATCACGAATAAACTTCGCACTCTACCATTCTATCTCGGCACAGCTTCCATAAGTAGTGTCACTCTACCGCCGACTGCCGGTCCTGAACTTGCATTTCCTGTAATTATAAAAACAGGAACTAATCTATTATCAAAGGCAAAGTAACCTAGTTCAACCTGATCTACCGCTAATGTAGTTATTGGTGCATTCGACATAAATTCCGCTTGAATTATCTGAAACTTTTTTTCACGCAACTCTTTTAGTAGTGTTTCACGATTTTTTAATGGAGTGTCGGTTATTTCCGATCCGACAGAACCGATAGTTTCCACATATAAAGTGTTTATAGAAAAATCTGCTGAGTAATTGATAGAAATATGATTTGGGGAAGTGCTTCTATCTTTGTCGATTATAGCGAGGTCATTTAGTCTTGCTTCATAAATAATTTCGATTCCGTTTGCTGCTCCGGGCACATTAACATTGTATTGGCGTATTGCCTCCATTCTTTTAAAACCATATCTTGTGGAGGTATAACGTGCCGGATCGAGTCCGAGTGATCTTATTGAGTCGTAACCTCTATTTACATAATCCTTCGGATTTTTATTTTCGAAGGATTCGGTGTTAGGCTCAAATTGGTTTTTTCCGTAAGTAAAGATTCCGCGGTCTTTTTCTATTGATAGAGAATACCCGTTTCCTGATGCATAAATTAGGTCGCCTTGCACAGGGCTATTAACTCTATTGGTAATATTCAAATTCAAAGTTTTGACTAACTTATCTATATTTTCGTCAGTAAAAAAATTTTTCGGAGTGTATTCGTAAACAGGTAAATCGGTTCTATTGGGAAGGGTTTTTTCCAACTCGGGATTCAGCAGTACAGACATTTGGTTAGTCAACCCCTGAAGGGCTTCGGATCCTTTGAATTCATCAGCGAGGTTAACCTGTGCGATATCCGGCAGGTCGGTAGTCGGCGTAGATAATGAATTAATCATTATCCAGACAACTAGGCCTATGATTAATATCACTAACCCTATACTAAGTGCTTTCGAATTTTTTAACTTATATAAAATATCTGTTAAGTTCATATTTCTCTATAAATAATCTATCACTATTATGGTGCCGGTCTGTACGGAACATATGGTGGGTTCATCGTTACCGGTTGCCCTGGGTGGCATTCAGGATATCTACCTCCGGATTTTCTGAATTCATAGTGTAAGTGTGGTCCTGTAGAGTTCCCGGTACTTCCGGAAATTCCAATTTCTTGACCTTTTATAATTGGGTCGCCTGCGTTGACTAGTATTCCTGATAAGTGAGCGTACATTGACCTGAATCCCAACTCAGATATGACTTCAACAAAATTACCATAGCCGCCGTTGCAGGTAGAATACGCATCGCCTTCTCCGCAACCAGTTCCAATTCTTGCTGTGCCATCGTGTGTAGCATAAATAGTTGAATCTCTGCCAACATTACCAAAATCTATAGCTTCAACTCCGGAGTGTGAGTATGATCCGTTCGGTCCCTGTGTAACAGTGACAGGGCAAGTTCCCGCACCTGCACATACCGGCCAACCACTCGGGCATCTTGCACATCCACCGTTTCCAACAGGTATGTTTTCTGAAGCGATAGCGGTTCGGCCTGATTCTTCAACCGTGCCCACCTCAACACTATTGTAGTATGTGTGATGTAGTGTTCCTGCATTTAGCTCGTTAAAGTAATCTACCAAGTCAACATATATGACTAACTCTATAGATTCTCCTGCAGGTATGGTTTGCCCAACGAATTGAGTGGAGATCCATTGAGGGGTAATACTGTCATTTTCTGTATTGACTAGCTTTCCTATGAATCCGGACGAGCCATATGATATTACCTGACCACCTGAGTCACATGAAGTTACCATGCTTAAGTTGTCGTCGAATCTGCCGATTGTTACGGTTTGCGTTGATATATTTTGGACTACAATTTTGAAGGCTTTCAGTCGGATTCCTGCAAAACCTGTAGATTCCTCAGTTTTAGTAACTCTTATGAGTTCGGAGTCTACTCTACCGGAAAGACCTGCCGAAAGTGGCTCATAAGGAGCTATCATTCCTCCGATTAAAGCAATTATCAGAGCTACGATAATTCCACAACACCCACAAGGTATGGATATAACAACGAAAAAAGGATAAATAACTATTTTTTTAACGAGGTTAATTAGCGAAACTACATCATCTTTAATAGCATTACCTGCACCTCTTAAATCGAATCTCATTAATGATTTCGTAACTTTCCAGATAGTTCCGCCTGCAAATGTAATTACGTATGAGATTCCTCCTGTGAATATACCTGCAGCTGCCCCAAGGATTTTCGCAATCGTAAGAGCTAAAGCTTTGTTAGACAATAGCTTGGCCATTACAGGGATTTTAGAAAGCACGGGGAGTGCCAGATTGTCACCAAGTGCTGCCCTTTGTATCATTTTCCCCCACATCCTCATTTTTCTGATGGGTTTCCAGGTTCTTATTACTTGAGATAGTCCTCTTTCATCTGAAAATCCTAACCTTTTGATGAATTTCTGAACCGGCGCGTACATACTGCCGATAACAGGCATACTCGTTAGGGTTTCGCCAAAGATCAAATTCTTATATATATAGTTTCTGATTGCATTAGCACCGCGGTTCCAGCTATCGAGCAATCCGGTATATTGTGTTTTAAATTGTGCGGCTCTTCCGCTTGCACCAAATTGTTCAAGCCATGCCCAACGATCTTTCGGGTGCATAATGTTTGCACCAAATTTGGAAGCATCGCTGAGTTCTTCAAGCATTTTCCGACCATTGGCATCAAATATGCTTTTGCCTTGAAAAACCTTATCCAGACTCGCAAAGTCTCCGAGTGAAATTAGTCCTGTATTTGGATCTCGAGTGAATAGTCCCGCTTCAGCCATGAAGTCGATAAACTCTTGTTGAGCTGCAGGAAATGGTCCGACTCCACCGGAAGAAAGTAACAATTGTTTTGTATCATCAAGTCTCTGATAGAAATCATCCAGTTTGGTGAAATCTTCAAACATTTCTTGTGCGTTAAAGCCATAATGAGATAGCTTGTCTGCAAAACCTTCGGACTCAATCTTTTGTATAAGAGTGAATGCACCAAAGTCGTCAAGACCTTTTCCTGCATCGTATATCCCGAATCCTTGCCCGCCTTTAACTGTGTGAAAGTTAAATTTGTTTGCCGGGTTTCCGACTGCATCTTTCACTTCCCATTCAATCGAAACCCTTGAATCAAATAGGCCTGTTTTTTCTAGTAGCTTTGGGATTCCTTTTAAATCAGATGAGTCCCTAACTTCAAATCTTATGCCTAAGTTCTCGGCGATTTTTTCACCCATAACCGATATCGATGCGTACGTTTTGGCAATAGGTCTCAAGGCGGGTGGCAGTGTGTCGACTAAGCCTCCCGGAGTGAACGCAGCGCCCCAGTTTTGTATTGATCGAAGTCTTTTATCTATGAAAGGTAAGGTTGAAATTGCACGAGAAGTACCGAATACTGCTGTAAAATATTTCCCGGCTTGTATGTTTTCGAGTATTTCTTTTGTTGTGGCAGCAGCAAACAGATCGTTTCCCATGTCGGCGGTAAGCTTTGCAGCCTTTAGTCTTTTTTTTGCTTTGTTTGTTTCATCTGCGATATATTGATCTTTTGCATAATCTGCAAGCATCGAGGCGTCTGCAGGTGAGTGTGTTGCCAAAAGTGTGTTATAGGTTTCGTCCCTAATTTGTACGGATTTTTTTTCTATTGCATCTCGAACGAGTTTGTTTGCTTTTGCTTCAAAGGTAGTAGAAATTACATATCCGGCAGATAACTCCTGATTAGCCATGTGACGTAAATCTCCATCAACATAGCTTAGTCTTGAATTCCCTTTATGTTCAAAGTTTGCATAATCCGGAGATCCGGCAGGTAGACGGAATGCTTTATTTTTTGCGGCAACTTTGGCAAGTTCCAGTTCGTCAACATATCGGGTTGTACCGAGAGTAGGTGATAGCCCTGCCTTATACCATTCTGTAAGTGATACCATCCCGCTTCCTTTTGCGAGTCCCATTTTCAAGTCGATTTCTTCGGCTCTCAGAAACTGAGTTACGATGAGTTTTTGTTGGTCATCGAGGGCATTAAAAGTTCCGGGGGCAAAACTCATAGCCCTGTCGATCCTAGAAGGATCTGACAACAGACTATCAATGGAATTTCTTTTATCCATTGAGGCATATTGTTCTAATGTAATACGCCCGGATTCGAGCTCGTTCTTTGCTGCAACGGCATACGTTGTAAGTTCTTTTCTGAAACTGGAGTCAATAACCCGACTTCCGGTTCCGATTTTTGACACAGACTTGCCCAAAACTTTTTCAAGATCCACATCAGCTTCACGCATTACGGTTCGCATATAGTCTCTATAAATTTTATTTCTATTGGTGATTCGTGCTCCGGGACTTTCAAGATTGCTGCCCAAGGTCGCGAGACCGGCGGCTAGCGAAGCATATGTTTTGTATTGATATCGATCGGATTCACTCTGTTCGACGGTTCTTCGGTCTTCCCATACACCCCGATTGTTAGGATCTGCTCCGTTGGTTTTGTCTATCAATAGTTGGGCTTCAGATTCTTTTCTGCCGGTAACAGGGTTTAGCACTAGGGGAGAGGCTTTTTCAATTGCAGCTCTAAAGGGTTTAAGAAAAAGACTGTCAGGGTCATCAAGACTTTGTCCTACATCAGTGTATTTTGAATTGGGTACGGCAATATCATCACCGTCTGTTGTTTGACCTCTAACTAAACGTCCGAGTAGCTCGGCTCGTCGATCTTGAGAAATTTCATCTAGTGAAAGAATGTCGTTCTTTGTTTTTTGAACAAGCTTTTCGATTGTTCTTATCGGATCAGAACCTAAATCTTTTAAAGTGAACGCATTGTTAACATATTTTAAATCGCTGAAGGCTTCAGGACCTTCAATTAAAGCTCGGACAATTTCTCTATCTCCTACTTGAGGGCTAGGGCCTCTCTTGCTCACTAACATGTATATGTTATTTTCGTGCTCTTGTTTTATGATGGCGAGAACTTCTCTTGGGATCGTTGTTGGCGATCCGAAAACTTCTCTTACCCATTGTTCAAAAGAAATAGGTTCGGGTCTTCTTGGTGGAGGCATACTTATAAATGATTTTATCAGATTCTGTTGAGATCCTGCTTAAGCAACATTTTGAATTTTCAAAATTTATGTTATGAGTTTGTAATTGAATTTATTTGAATATTAAATATTGTTAAGGTATCATACTCTGTTCGGTGTAGTATTTAATAAGTGATGATTGTCAATCAACTCATCTTCGATTATCATTTTTTTAAACGACAATGCAAATAATAAAAACCTTAACCACTACAATTAATATCGTGCAAAGCAAGTTGCAAAGACATCGAATGATTTTATATGTAGTGTTTGTTGCTTTCCTTGCCTTTACACAAACTGCTATCTTTGCCCAAAATAACGCTAATCAGCAAGCTCCATCAATGGAAGAAAGTACGCAAATACCCGTGTATGCACCATCCGGAACTTCAGGTGTGAACAGCCCGGCTACCGGCGAGAAGTCAAACTTGCAGAACCTGACTTCTCCTGATCAGGCAGATGCTCAAATATTCCAAACATTAACGAGAACCGTTAGTAGCATGTATAGCTTTTTTTGCTCAGTTGGATCTCTAAACGGTGCAGGTGAATGTGAAATAACTCGTCCGATGTGGGCGGCAAGTCTTTTAGTAAAGGATTTGCTAATTGATATGGCGTTCGTGTCTATTTGTTCTAAGACAGGTGAAGAGGTGGTTTCAGATCGTGCTTGCGGTAATGCGGCTTTAACTGCTCAATTATTAGAAAATCCTCAGGCTCTACGCGGAACTCCGGAGAATCCCTATGTGAGATTTGAGGGAGATGGAGCATTTTTTATAGCTTCTAACTTCCATTCGGTTGCAAACGAACCTCCTATCCCCACTGATTTAGCACTTTTTATTGATGATACTTTCCAAGATACTATAATGCCGGGTTCATCAGCGTATGCACAAGGAATTTTCGTGGAACCATATAGAGCTTTTGTAATTCGAGGTTGGAGATTGTCTAGAAATATTGCACTTTCACTGTTAGGTGCCTTCGTTGGTATAGCCGCGTTAATGGTGATGTTCAGAACTCAGATTGCACCAAAGGTCGCGGTTTCCGTTTATAGCGTTTTGCCTATGATACCTATCTCGTTAGGACTAATATTACTTTCGTATCCGATATTATCTTTGATATACGGATTTATTCCCCCGTTCGTTGGGTTCGTAATGGCTTTTAGCAGTACGATTATTGTTGAGGTGTTTAGCATTTCCGGAGGAGTTGCAAATTTGGCATCCCTTGCATTTACCGGGTTGATTCTTAGTGCGGCATCAGGCGGAACTTTCACTTTAATTATCGCTATTTTAGCGGCACTTGGAGTTGGAATTCTATTTATATTGGGATTAACAATCTTGTGGCAGCTATGTAAGATTTTTGCATCTTTGATATTTTATACTTTTGCTGCGCCTTTCGTTTTCCTTATGGCTGTTATTCCCGGTAAGAGTGGGCTCATCATGAATTTTTTCAAAAAAATTGCAGTTGATGTTTTTACAGTTCCGGCAATCATACTTATGGCAACCTTAGGTTTTGCGATAATTGCTTACGGTCCGGACTCTGCTGATATTTTCAGTTGGAATATCGGAGCCAGTTTTGCCGCGGTTGGTTTTACCTTCTTCGCATCATTTATTAAGCTTTTCATTGGTATGGGTATTTTGTGGAATGCGAAAAATGCTCGAGGTAGCATTGAACGGTTGATGGGAGCCGGTAACCTTTGGGGAATGGATCCACCCAAGAGATAATCTTTTAGACTTTCAATAAAAGGCACCACATCAGGTGCCTTTTTTTATTCATGCATAAGCTAGCTAACTTTATATCTTGGAAAAAGTTTTGTTGTTTATGGAGTGGTAAAGCTATCTAACCAGTCGAGAACTGAGTTAAGCGGATTGATCCAGAGAGATAAATCTCCAAGGCCAAGAAGTTTAAATACCAAGTTTAATACGGTTCCGCCTGCTCCTACTGCAAGTAGCAAAAATATAATTGTATAGAACCATTGAGTCGGCATCTGTTCCAGTTCTTTTGAATTTTCTCTATTTATAACTGTGTGGAATATCCTCCACATCAGAACCACTATTGCGATCCCTATCATCAAATATTGAACAATCTGCCAGGCCCTGGGGATCATGCACTTTAAAAAAGCTCCCAACATAGGGGGAGTTCCGGCATTGATGCTGCCATAACAGTTTGTCTGAGCGTATGAAGCTTCAGGCAAAACAGTCGAAAGTACTGCAGCAAATAAAATAATGAGTGTTATAAAATATCCGTCTTTTGTGTGCATAACAACTACGATAATTATACCTTAAGAAAATTGTTAAGTTAATGGGGGCAAATCACAGGTCCCGAAGAGTTTTCCCAATTATGGTAAGTATTCATCAGTTTAATTTTCTGTTAGAATTTTTTTGTGAATATTCCTAGTAAATTTATTCTTATATTTTTATTTGTCTTCGCTTTTTTAGCTTCGGCTACTAAGGTTTCCGCTCAGTGGAATCCGGAAACAGGTGGTGTGAACGAGCCAGCGACTCAAATACAGTTGAGGCCGTACAATATGGTTGATATGGGAGATGGTACGAATACAAATTCCCAGCCTGTGTATCAAATCGTGGGATATATAAATTCTGCTCACGTTTTTGATCGACCGGGAAATTTCCTCGATGATAATTTCTATTTGTATATCAAAGAAGATGATATTAAAAATTGCGACAATTGATTTAATGCAGCAGGCTCTAGTCTGTCGCACAACATTACCAATTTAATGAGGTCTGAGGATGGTGTTTACCATGGCTTATACATCGATATGACCCTTACTCTTGATTTTGTTCATCCTGCTAAGGTTGAGCTTTGGGAAGAAGATTTCCTCGGATTTGATGATCATTATTTCACAGTTTCAGACAGTTATAGCTTTCCTGATCAAAGAGCGTGTTTAGCTGCCCGGCTTTGCGGAACAGATGCTTGGATGGCCGGGGCTGACATTGAAGGTCCTGGTGGTCCGGGGGGGCCCGGAGGTCCGGGTGGTCCTCCGCCAGGAGATGGTGGTGATCCAAGCCCACCTGGGGGCGGTGGAGGAAATACTGGAGGTGCTCCGGAACTGAGTCTTATAGGTGGTTGTGGCCAAGGAGTGACAGTGACAGATGGAGAAGGCATTGTAGCTTGTGTAAAGGGTTGGAGTAAAAATCTGACGATTATACTCGTCGGACTTGGAATCGTAAGTGCGATCTTTATACTTCCTTGGATCGGGCTTCTTTATGCGAGCGGTAATCCCGGTAACTTCCAGAAGGCGAACGATATCCTTTTCTCGTGGATCTCGGGATTATTGTTGTTGGTATTGTCCGGTGCGATTATCACGATCGTAGGGAGAGATATTTTCGGTGCAACCTAAGGGTCTCCCCTTTTTAATGAACTCTTATTAACAAATTCATACCTCTTTCATATTGTTATGGTAGGTTTTTTCCATGCCGGGAAAAAACCTTAAACGACAGCTATTACCAAATGGAATTTACCATGCTTATAATCGAGGCTTCGAAAAGCGAGAAGTATTCAAGGATGGTGCGGATTATTTAAACTATACTGAGCTAGTTAGACAGGAAATCATAAAAAATCCGGGAAAAGTCATCATATACGCATATTGTTTGTTGCCGAATCATTTTCATTTCTTAATAAAGCAGAGTAGTAAATATGATATGCCAAGGTTTATGCAGGTTGTGACCGCCGAATATACCCGCTATTTCAATCACAGATACAAACGTTATGGCAGATTATGGGAAAATGCATACCGTGCGGTACTGATTAAAGATCACTATCAATTTGTTACGGTGCAAAACTACATTCATCGAAATCCATCAGATATCACTGAAAATATAGAAAAATATCCGTATTCAAGTTACGGACACTATAAACATAGATTTAAACTGGATTTCATTAAAAAGGGGAGACCCCTAAGACCTCTATCGCCATCTACCGAGCCCCTATCATTTCCGAACCTCGATATTGAATAACGCACTTTTTAGTTGAAGTGCTCCCGGGGCTCGAAGATTAAAGATTGCTCTGAAATCTTCTCCTGAAAATTTCAGCTCGCCTTTATTTGTTGTGATTCTAACTTCAGATGTGAATCCGCTGCTGGAGTAGCTGACTTTTACATCGCTGACTTCTTTGATGCCGCTTTCTTCGCGAACTTTATCCATGCTCCAGGTTCCGTCGATGTTTTTGCCCCAACAGCTCTTGGCGTCTAGTTGTGAAAGATGTGTCTGGTTATTACTACTTTCTTTGTAAAGAACTACCGCCCCAACAATATCTGCAAATTCTTTTTCGCTTAACCAAGGATGGCTTCTTGAGCACGATTGGCCGCTTCTGGTTTTATACCAACCTTTATAGAACCATGGCGAAGAAGCTTTGCTCTCGTATGCTTTGCTTGTCCAGCATTCCCGTGATCCGCATTCTGTATCCCAACCGCCTCCTGTGTTGTGCCCGTTACTTGAGTATCCATA
Source organism: Patescibacteria group bacterium (assembly GCA_048499955.1). Classification (GTDB taxonomy): domain Bacteria; phylum Patescibacteriota; class WWE3; order 2-01-FULL-39-13; family 2-01-FULL-39-13; genus JASNYX01. The sequence continues at coordinate 44,285 of JASNYX010000001.1, forward strand.
GTTGTAGCCACCTGAAGTAGCGGCGTAATAAGTCGAAAAGATTTGTCCGGTTTTCTTGCTGACAAGCACCTGTTTCTTAGTTTTTGAAACAGCATCGTGCCATCTGGCGGCACTCGAACTTGTGGCTTTACTTTCCGACCATACTTGGCAGTTTTCTGTTGTGCATATTGTTCCCGGAATACTTGAGCTACCCATAGCCCATCCTTGTCGTGCCAATGCATAGGTTCGGGCTGCAACTGCTTGTGCTTTTAAGGCTTCAATCGGCCAACTTGAGGGCATCTCTGCCATGCCTTTTAGGTATTTGCCTTCAAAACTCATAGTGCCTTTGTCGGTTTTGATATTATCGGGAACTTCAACTTCCTTGATTTCTACGTCGCCGTAGTATGCTCTGAGTATTTGTTTATAGTCTTGCCCGGCATCGGCTCGGCCCTTGGCTCCATACTGGCTCATACCTTTTCTATGAGGTGCTCCGAAAGAAAACCCTGCAAAGGCTTTTTTAAAGCCGGGGTTAAATCCGGCACCGGAACTTGCGTCTCCTGTTGAGGGCACATCTCCAACGCTAGTCGAGAAGGTTTCTGTTTTCTCATCAAGCAGACCTTTTTGTGCTGCAGACAGCTCACTTAATTTTCTTTGAATTTGTTGTTTCTCTTGCTGTAGTGCTAATTGCTTTTGTGATACCGAAGAAAGGTCATTTTGTGTCGCTGCAACTTGAGCAGCAAGTCTGGCGGAAAGAGCTTGAAGACTTTTTTTCTGTCCTTCTGCCTGAGTTTTAAGACCTTCTATTTCGGTTTTAGCATCTTCGTACCCTTTAATTTCTTTTCCTACCAGTTCGATTAGGTTATTGGAGGTATCTATAAAAGCAAAATAATAGTTTGCGATCTGTGATCCTTCCGATAGACTTCCCCCTGTAAAAAAAAGATCCATAAAGTTTCTTTGAGTTGCAATGTACATGTCTCGAAGGACAATATCTTTCACTTTACTTTTCTCATCAAGTTCATCTTTTTTGATCTCAAGCTTTCGGGATAGATTGGAAATATCAGCAGATAGCTCGTTTATTTGAGATTCAACGGAGTTTATCTGGGATTGTGTGACAGTAAGGTTCTTTGAAAAGTTGTTCAAATTTGCGGTGATTTCATTCGCTTTTGCTTTTACTTTTTCTAATTCTGTCTCTTTTGTTACTAATTCTTTTGTCTTTTTTTGAATCTCTTTATCTAGATCATCTTCAGCACGAGAAAGGCCGACGCCCCAGAGCGATAGCAGCAATATTGAAAGCGTTATATAGAATATAATCCCTAAAGATCCCTTATATTGATATTTCATCGGCGTTCCGCCTGCCGTTTAACTGACTTCAGGAACCGGCAGGTGCTAGAATTCGTCCCTTACATTATAACCCATTCTACAAATTGCCTGTTGCATAGCAACTGTTGTGATTTTATACTTTCTAGTTTAGAATTTATGCAGGACAAGGAAAAAGTGGAGGTTTGGCCTTCACGCCGGCTGGAAAACACGGTTGGCAGTCATAAATTTATACATATTAAGGAGGTGCTATGACAAAATTAACAAGAATTAATACTTCTTTATTCACTAAAGCTGGTTATGTTGTGGTAGCGGCTCTGGCCTTTGTGACTAAAGCGTATGCCCAAGCTGTTCCTTCTGGATCAATAGTTGTTCCATCTAACAGATTTGGAAGCATCACTAATTTGCAGACACTGTTTCAATGGATCTTTAATTTCCTTCGATGGATAGGATGGGTTGGGGTAGTACTCGGTATTTTATGGATTATCGTTGTTTTGATATACAAGATATTCTTCGCCCCAGATAGCGAAGAAGCCATGAAGAATGTTCAAAGCCAGCTTACAAAAGCTGTCTTGGTTGTTATCGCCGGACTATTACTAGTGAGTATGGGATATATCGTCACGACAGTGTTCACACTGTTTGGTGCTGGAACCGTGCCTCCGTTAAATTTAGATCCGACTATTTAAGGTTTTGTAACCGAATTTCAAGAGGGGGTGATTATTTACCCCCTCTTGACTCAATGTATGTTCATAACAAAGGCACTTGCGCAAATAACTGTAGAAAGCGTGGGAGTTGATCCAACAGGATTAGGCAATATTAGTAGTATTGCCGGGTTTTTTTTCTGGGGGTTAAATTTCCTTAGGTGGATAGGATGGGCGGGTGTCGTCTTGGGCACTTTATACACGATTGTCACGATAATATATAATCTTTGGACCGCAGAAGATGCGAGTTCCTCATATGAAATTGTAGTCAAAAGCATTAGGAAGACAATTGTTATCTCAGTTCTCGGTTTAGTTTTGGTCTCTATCGCTGGAGTGATTTCGATTATTGCAGGTCTATTCGGTGCGAGCGTGCCATTCAAACTCCCTTTTACTCCTTGATAGTCTTTCTCTTTCCGATTAACTTGTAAAATTTCCCTCAAAGTAATAAATTAGGCAGTTTTGGTTCAAATAGTAGAAATATCCGGCGAATAGTAGATATATTAATGTGATCGCTAGTCCGGCTTGAGAAAATCTTGTCTTACCGAAGTTGAGGTGAAATTTCATATCAGCTAGAATGATATTATCTTATGAATAAAATTGCTTCACTTTTTATTATCAGTTTTATTTTCTTTGTAGCAATTGGGTTTCTCTTCAGAAATACTTGGAAAAACAGCTTCCTTACAACTAACAATCAACCTCAGGCAATCTATTTTATACGAGATGGCGATCTGTGGTATTTGAATAAAGATACCTCTAATATTAATCAGATTACTGATTTGGGTGGCATAGAAGAGTATTGGGTCTTTGAATCCGGAGCCGTCGTAATAAAACGTATTAACTATGAGTCTCATCGCCTAGTAGCGGAGCTTCTTTATTCTCAAGACAGTTTAAAAACATTTGAAGTAGTTGTTAATAAAACCTTTGAATTCAGTAATCGACCTGATGACATTTACCCCCATTTTGAATTTAAAGTTTCTGTTGCACCGGATGGGAATAGTTTAGTATATGGTGGTGATTTCTCAGATAGCCTTCAACTTTATGATTTACAAAAAAAATCCACGATTGATTTACAACACAAATCGATCTTCGAGTTTGCCTTATCTCGCGATGGAAAGCGTTTAGCTTTTATCAAAGATGCAAACATTGAAGTCCTCGATTTGCCTACGGGTGATCAACTTGCGAAAACCGAATTCATTCGCGGGAATGTTTCATACGAAAGTTTTATGAATCCTCAAAAATTAGTCGGATGGACAGCAGATGGGTTATCAGTCATTTACTTGCATGGTAATTATGGCCAAGGTATGCCTGTAAGTAAGTCAGTTCAGCATTTATATGCGTTTGATATTCCAAACAACCTAGTGCATAAGTTAAGTAAATCGGAAGAGGGACTGATCGATAACCCCACAAGTGATCTATCTATGGGCGGTTATCTCTACTATGTAACTAGTAAGGCTAATTTTCAGAAAAGTGCTTGGAGATTGAACTTGGATAATTACGAAATCGTAGAGGTTCCGGACCTAATTAATATGCAAGTTGTATTGAACTCGGGGCAAGGTCTAATTTTTTCGAAGAGAGGATTTGAAAATAATAGCCATGAAATTTGGAAGTCTGATCTGTTAGGTAAGAATGCCCAGATATTGATTGAGAACGGTACAATTTCGAAGTGAAAACAAGGTATTATCGTCTTTGTAATAAGCTTTTTATTGAAGATAAGTCAAAACCTTTTTTCCCGGATTCGAGTTTCTGAATTTTTTGTAGTAACGTTCTTGCATTAGGACTCCCATGCTCGCTATTTGCCCATGCTGTCGAAACTTCCTTTAGTCGCCCCTGTATCGCTTCCATTAGGTCTTCTTCTTTGAAAGATCTGCTAAAAGCGAATTTTTGAGCTTCTTCTGCTAAATATTGTCTTCTGACTTCAGGATCATCGCTATATAGATTCCGAAGGTAGTTTCCTATCGTGTAATCTTGGTCGCCATCTTGCTGTGTTCCATCCCCCATTTCGCTTATACCTTCAGATAATAAATGTAAAACCATTAAATTTACCCTGAATGGTTTGCCGTCTTTTCCGATTACCGTAAAATCGGGGTTTTTAAAGATTCTGCCGAAATGAAACCCGCTGTTCAGAAATGGAGAGGGAATCCCATTTAGTTTTGTTACTCTTGAGTCTACATGTCTAGCTTGACAACCTCTAGCGCTGAGTCTGTACCAATTGCTGGGATCGCTTTCAGTCCAGTTCATAATATCTGCAAGATGGTTTGCAATGAACTCCTGCTCATCGCCATATATGTTTACCGGATTTGTAAAGTTGATTTTTTTGTATTCTGCCCATAGTTGTTTATAAACAGCATTTATTTGAACTAATCGTGGATTCTTTTCCCGACTACTTGATCCATAGAGATTCTCGAGGGGATAGTCAAGGTTAGCCGCACACGCTCTAAGAAAATTAACCTTATGTTCGATATGCATAGGAAGAGCATAGTTGGAAGAAATGAGCATGCTTAATACGTCTTTCCTAAACTCGTCTGATTCTATTCTTTCATCTCCATACATTTCGGGATTCGCTCGCTGGAATTCTTTAATCATATCGAGTTCCTCCTGTGTTAGGAATTTTCTTTGTCCATAATTTACGCCGTTAATGGTTACATTTAAGAGTGGTTTTTCAACACTAGGAAACGGGTAGTTGTTAAATACAAACCCGGCATTAAGTAGTTGCTCTCTTGTCAAATTGCCTATAGAAATGTCTTCTGCTGAAACTCCGGTTTCCAGTAATGTAACGAATTCAGGATCATCTTTGGTGATTTTTCCTGAAGGTATTACTTCTAGAGGGTCGTGAGGTGGTTGGCTTTCTTGTATGACAAGCATTTCATAAATACTATCTAGTGGGTTTTCGTTTAAATCCTCTTCTTCTAAGGTTTGGGGCAGATGGGTTGCCATAATGTTTTGCTGCTAATTTAGCTGAGATTTAAAACAATCAGCTTAATATAAGCATTTAAATTATAACTCAAGTTTGATCTAATTAATTGAATTTCGCCACAAGTAGCTGTACAGCAAATTTATTATGGAATATAATAATTGCCTGTATAAATTCCTTCCCTTAGAACGGAAATACTCGTAATATAGAGGATTCGACCCACAGTTATGGCTCAAGAATAACGACCTTAGACCTAGTGGACGTAATTAATAAATTATATGACAAGCAACGAAATTAAACAGAGACTCAAAGAATATTTTTCCTCATGCTCTGATATGAATTTAGTGAGCGTTTGTTTGACAGGCTCGTCTTTAACTAAGCCCCTCTCTGAAGTGGGTGATATAGACTTGGCGTTTATCCTAAAAATAATAGACCATGAAAGTTTGGTACAACTTAGTGAATACATTTCAGATTTAGAAAAGATTTTTAACAAAAAAATTGGATTTAGTGTACTTTCTGAGGATGAAATTACAAGGGCTAGAGATACCGGCTACTTCCTTATTGAGGGAAGAAGTGCGAACTATGCAGACGATTTTAAGAATTGTGAAAGCGTTTATGGAGCTTCACTAGGCATAGAAAATATTGAGTTCAATAGTGACCCAATAAGTTCCTACTCGAGTTTGAATCGGGTTTTTCATAATCTTGTAAAAGCCATTGTTGTAAAGAATCATGATATAAAAACAATCGAGAAACTAATAACAAAGGCTATAAAAATAGTAAATTATAAAACTTTTCAAGATGAGTCAGATTTAAAAAAGCATAGGATAACTAATCAGGATTTTACCAGTGTGAAAGATATTTTTTCTAATAAGAAGCAAGGGCAACAATTAGATTCAAAGGAAATTTCCTCTATTTTAAATTTCGTGAACAACCTGAGGACCTATTTGGCAGAAGATATTACTAAGCAAAGCATATTTTCCTATGGTATACGTCCTAATAACCTGCCTCCTGAAACAAAATTTATTTTTATTTCGGGTGTAAATCTTTCGGGAAAGTCGACTGTTTCACGCAAACTTGCCGGAATCTTAAATTACAATCTTATTCACCTTGACAGCATAAAAGATTCATACAAATCCGTGTACGATTTCCTTGAAATGAACACCGTTGATGCTCATCAGGTTATGCCGCACCTTGAGGATTTGAACTTATCCCATGACCGGAAATTGATTCTTAGCTACCAACAAATCAGCAATATTCTTATGTACCACCTGAGGTTAATGCTTAAGCCTCTGGCTGTTAAAGGGAAAAGTTGCATTATCGAAGGTTTACATCTTGATCCAGTCGGGCTTAAGTATTTTACTGATTATTTCGAAAGCCAAGGAGTGGAAGTTCAAAAATATTATTTATCTACGGATATTCATGATGCATATCAAAATCTTGAACAACTGAAAAAAGAAAATGCACCACATAGAGATTTTAAGAAATTCGAATATAAAATTTCCAAGGACAATCCTAATAATGTTTGGCTCATCGATAAACATTTTAAGGAAAGTGCCGATAAATATGGCTGGCAGATAATTAAAAACCCACACGGATATTTAGATCAAACTATTTTCGACATTTATTCAAAGATAATATCTTTCCCCCGATGATGAAATTAGAATCAATAGATCTGGGCAACTACAACTCTGAATTAATAGAACCACCGATTCCTATTAATCCCCTTAATCGCCATGAAACATATGTTTATAAATTAATTACCACGAACGGTGTCTTTGCGTTATATGTTTCAAATCGATTACCAAAATTTCCCCATACTCAGGAGTATTTATCAGAAATAATAGAATCCAATTTCCCGAAAATAAAAACACCAACTTATATAAAGTCATTTAATGGAGATTTTTATATAGAAAAGATAGTGGATCAACAAACATATTATTTAAGTGTCAAAAAGTGGATCGATGGAAATCCCTACACAAATAAGCTCAGCGAGTTGAAAAATTCGGCACAAGCTCTTGCTTCCATACATGGTGTCTCTGCAGATTATAGAATCGACAAAGATCTTTCATTAAAAAATAAAAGCGGATTAAATAAATCATTTTCACTTGGATCTGATATGCTCTTTATCGAGTATCTGGACCTTTTTTTATCAAAACATCGTAAATCTAATCGTGTATGTAGCTGGATAGAAAAAAATAAGAAAACTTTAATAAAAGAGTGGCAAGAGTGCATAAGTTTTTACAACGCAGACATATATTCGAAGCTCCCACGAGGTATACTTCATGGCGATTTTACTCCGCAAAATATTTTATTTGAAAATGATTTTGTTGTAGGAGTTCTTGATTTCAACTCCATCAAATACGATGCGTACTTACGGGAAATCGTTTGGTCTGCTTTGACATTCTCGCAAAGTAAAAGTTCCTCGAGCACGTTGAGTTTTGAGAGATTCGCAACCTTTATTAAGGAGTATGTTCGTATGGCAGAGAATTCGGATTCTTACTCCGATGATTATCTTGATTATTGTTATGAGGTTTCTATTTCCAGATGTTTGAAAGTTTTTAAGAATTTGATAAAGAAGGACGTAACCGACTCATGGTACTTGTCGGAATATCTTGAAGGAAATATGAGAAATATTGATTTTCTACTTACAGAACGAAGCCGGATTTCCTGTCGGAAGAATTATTCCAGATAAGTAATATTGGTAAAGTGAAAATTATTGAAGTGGGGGATGACTCTTTAACAATAGATGTTATTGAGGATCAGAGCTTTGATGGGGAATTTTATCCGAGAATCCCTGTCGATAGATTATTAATTAAAGATGAAATTTGCACTTCAGGGTTCCCGCTTGCAATGGATGTTGAGTATGATTATTGTTTTAACATTGAGAATCAGGGTGATATTATCGCTTTAAAATATATAATCCAAGGAAGAAGTACTTTTCCTAACCCTAATCGGTAACTTTTTATTGAAGAAGATTATGATTTTAACAAAAAAAGACCTGTGAAGGGCTTTTATGGTGGGGAGTCTAGACGACCATTGGAATCAAATAGCTGAGTTCAGTTATGGGCCAGAGGATGTTTGTGAAATAGAAAAAATGTCCAATAGTGATCTGCTTTGTATATGAAGAGTCGATTTGACTCTAATACTTAGCTTTTCACTAGCAAGGACTTGGTTTTACCCAAGTGTTGGACAGACGTCCTTGCCTTTGTCGATACTAACTACAGATCTTCGATCCAGGTGAAGTCGAATGAATAGCCCTCTGGGGGTGAGCCCGCAGCTTTCTTCAGCGGCTTTTCTGGGTCATTGACCCAGAAGGGAACCTGGTAGGTTCCTTTGTCAATTTCATGAACGATGGGGTATTGCCCATCACTTTCTCGAGGCCCGTACTTCCGAAAGAAGACCTTGTAGGTACTATTTTTATTAGCCATGTTTTCTCCTTTTTGGCTAATTACAGCATGAAAAATCGACCCGCTCATTTTATCCTATAGTAGTTAGTTTTTCAATTGGGAAATAGGTTCAATGTTTTAGAGTGTTTAGCGGTAATGCCTGAACTGATACCACATACGTAGGTCAAATTTACAGAAAAGTACTTGGAAACTAAGTTAAGAAAATTTCGAAATGGAAGAAGTATCAGGATTGGCTAATGTTAAGTATGTTTCTAGTGACGATAATAGTCTAATTTTTTCGAAAACCGATGCTTTAAACCAACCCACTTAGATATGGAAGTCTGATCTGTTAGGTAGAAATGCTGAAATTGTTTAGATAATGTCGAATGCTATCAATGGAGATGAACGATACTTGAATTTTGTATGAACTCGATTATTTTTGAGTATTGAAGCCTAAATGTGTGTTAGATATACTGTTGCTTGTCAAACTTGCAAAGGTAGATAGGTATTACCACCTAAATTTTTCTTGTTTAATGAATATTTAGTTCCCTCCCAAAGCTCTAAATCCTCTCCTTAATTATATTTGAGTGAAGAAGATTATTCGCTTAACCGCTAATGGATAGACAGACTCCGCTTGTGCAATTGTTAAAGTCAACCAGCACTATAATTCCCTCATCAAATAACGCTAATCTTGATACTTTTATGTTCGAAACCCCTCTATTGGCAGAGCTGACTAAAAAGATAACAGAACTATATAAAGATGATCTTGTTTTCGCATTATTATTTGGGTCTAGAGTAGATGGTGAGTTTAAACAAAACAGTGATTACGATATTTTGATTGTTGAGAAGTCTCCCTATAAAGATCAATCTAGACACGAACAAATAAAGAGGATTTTTATAGAGTTACAGGAAAAGGAAGAGTTGAAGGTTGATTATGATTATCCCGGGGAATACATAGATATTTTTACATTGAATAAAGCTATTTTAGGTTACGGTTTTGTTTATGACGATAAAGAAGTCATCATTGAGAAAGTCGGAGCAAAAGACTGGAATAGATTTAATGAATATAGGCAATGGTTATCTGCAATGTCAGGCCCCAACATATTATTGGCCGGAAATATAAAAGATTTTGTTGAATATAAAGAGCGGGCAATTAAAACTTTAATCAAACTAGTGATTTGTAAAAGGGACTTTACTTTTAAAGACTCGAGTGAATTAGTAGATCTGCTTGTTTTGGGTGGGAAAGAGTACTTGGGTATGAAAAATATACCGAGTGTCAGAAAATACCTCGAGGATCTTATTGAATTAGTTCTCCATGAATTAATTCAAGAAAACATAATAATAAAAGGGGATAACAAATTCCATGTTAATTTTGAAATATGTGTAAAATCTATTGAGCTATTAATATCTACAGATGAAAACGAATTTCGTAAAAGTTTTTTTGGGGGTATTACGGATTTTGATAAACAAGTAATCACTGATGTGGTATCAGATAATCTGAGTTATGTTAGTAGTTTGAATAAGACTATCGACTACAGGTCAGATAAAGATTTACAAGAAGATATTTCTGAAGATTTGCCAATGGACGCAACTGGACATTATAATGTTCAGAAACAATACGCTTCAATTCGGTTAGAAATACAAAATATAAATCAAACCGTCCGGGATATTGCTTTTTCCTGATGGAAATTCTATCTCAGGATTAGTCGGAAACATCAATGAAATCTTTGCGAATCAGAATCTTATTGCTACAACAAAGAGCGCTCCAAGTGGTACTTTTGTTGAAATACAAACTATTGAATGGTTCAGGAAACTAGTTGGGTATCCTGTTATTGGGAGACCTGAGGATGCATTAGGTGCCGGCGGAGCATTTGTATTTGGAGGTACTATGGCAAACACTATCAGCTTAATGGCTGCTAGAGAAAAAGCCTTTCCCGGATGCAAGAAAAAAGGGCTAACTTCATTTAATGAAAAGCCTGTTCTATTAGTCGCTGAAAATACAATTAATCATTATTCACATGCAGGCGCTTTTGGTTGGCTAGGATTAGGTGAGGACAATATTGTTGAAGTATCGATTACAGAAGACTTTAGGCTTGATCAAAACGATCTTAAAAAGAAACTGAAAAAATATAAAAATGACTCAGGTTATAAAATAATTGCATTAGTAGCTCAAGCGGGAGATTCCAGAACAACAACTATTGAAGACTTCGACGCAATTTCAAAGATAACCAAACAATTTGGTGTATGGTTACATGTTGATGCTTGTCATGGAGGAGTTTTGATCTTTTCGAATAAACATAAACACAAATTAAAGGGAATGGAATTGGCCGATTCCATTAGTATGGATCCTCATAAAGGTTTGGCAGTTACGTATCCCGCAAGTCTTGTACTGGTTAAAGATAGAGAAAGTTTGGGTCTTATTGCAAAACATACTGATATTACAATTAATAAAGGGAGCTTTGATCTTGGTCAAATGACGCCAATGATTGGAAGTAAGCCATTTATTGCTTTGAAATTATGGTTTTTGATTAAATCGTTGGGAATCAAAAATATCGGTAAAATAATTGATTCAAGAATGGATCTAGCTCAGAGTTGGAAAAGGAAAATAGATGACTCGAAATATTTCAGATCGCTAAATGACATTGAATTAAATAGTGTCGTTTTTAGTTTATGCCCGAAAAAGATTAAGACTATTGATGATTCGAAAAAACTTAGTGAGTTAAATAAAGCACTTCATGACGCTGTCTATAAAGATGGTTATATGTGTATACACAATTTTGATATTGTTGATTACAAAAATGTTTTGAAGTTTGGAAAAGTTAAAATCAGAACGTTAGGTGCAATTTTTGGGAATCCGTTAACGGATGAATATGATTTCAATGCATATATTAATTATTTAGAATCTGTAGCAGAGAGATATATAAGATGATTATTATCACCCCATATCATGCCAAAAAAAATCATCATGACTTTGGTAAAAGACAAAAATATTTAACAGAAACAATTAGCTCAATTGACAAACAAAATCTTCACAGCTTAACTCATATCATTGTTGATGACGGTAGTACTGATAACTTTTGCGACACAATTAAAACTGTTTATACCACCACAGAGAGAATTTGGCTTAGGCGTGAAAAACTAGCGGGTGAAATTCTAACTTGCACAAATGCGTTAAATTTCGGAATCAAATATATCTTAGATAATCCAGACCGATTTAAAGATAGCGAACTCGTAACATTTATTCACTCTGATGATTTAGCCATTAGCCTAGGCGATCGAGAAGATTTTATGGTTAGGAATAATCTGGATTTTATGTATTCGGATGCATTGATATTCTTTGATGATCGTGAGTATGGCTTTTTATGGGAAGGTTTACCGATTAATACAAATAACATCGAGAAAAAACTTTGGATTCAAGGGAGAATGCCATATATAACAATGACTTGGAAGCTTTCGCTAGTAAAAGACCTAATAAAACAGAATAAGCAAAAATACGCACAGGAAGCTCTTCTTGACCCTTATGTTGGTTGTGGAGAGGATGTCGATCTTGCAATTAATACATTGAAGTTCATAGAAGATAGTGAATACAAGGGAGGGTATTTGCCTGAAATTACTGCGGCTTACAGAATTCATGGTAAATCATTAGCAGAAATACGTGATCAAAAAATCAGAAAGAATGAAGAAAATTCTGTTCTTCAAAAACATTTCGGAAGACATAGTATTAAGTTGCTTCATATTCAAAGATTTATAAATAGGCCTTGGTTGTACTTTCCTCTTTTCAGAAAGTTTAAGAAATCAATTAAATTGAAAGTTAGTGATTATTTACACAAAAATGCATAAACAATATTTACTCATAAGTTTCTTTGTTACGAATCCCGATGCACTTGCGAAACTTAAAGCTCAGTGGTTGGGTAATGAAGAACAGAAAGACAGAAAATTTCTCGGACGTTCAGAAGAGGAAACTGCTGAAGTTACGAACGAGCAGTTAGGTGGAAAAGTGATTTTAGTTGATCCCGAGAATTTTGAGAGAGGCATATTGCACGAAATAGATATTCCGGTTCCTATGGGATTGGTTTTCGATGAAAGAAGTAATAGTTTATTGGTTACTAGTGACTTTGATGTTTATAGCTTATCGAAAGGAAATTATAAGACGCATATATCCAATGGGTTGTTTAATAATTTGCACAGTATTTCAGTAAATAATCATGGAGATTTATTAGTTACATCTACCGGCCTTGATTCCATCTTGCAATTTGATTCGGAATCAAAAGACTTAAAATGGAAATGGTTAGGTACTCATAATGGTTATAATAAGACTCCGGAAGGAGAAGGAGTAATGCCTATCGATGAAACATTCGATTATAGAAATAGAACTATCGCAACTTCTGATCAAACCACTCATGTAAATAGCGCAATATTCGAAAATGATTATATTCTTGCAACTTTTTTCCATCAGGGAGAATTGGTCAAAATAGATACAAATACCGGTAAAGTGAGCACGATTCTTGGGAACATGAAGTCTCCGCACGCTATAAGAAAAACCGATTTTGGTTATTCAGTTGTTGATACCAGAAACAACAAAGTAATGCTTTTAGATCATGAGTTCAAAATTATAAAAGAGATTTCAAATGACTATGATTGGGTGCAAGATGCGATTGAAATCGACAATCAGTTTTACATTGCTGATGCAAATAATGGAAATATCGAGAAAGTTGACTTGGATGGCATCAGTAAAGCAAAGTTCGTGTGGGATCCAAACTCTTGGAAAGTCGGTGGTTTAGCAACATTAGATGCTGATAAGATTGATTTGGTATTTTAAGTAGTTCAAAAATAGCTTGTCCATTTTTTGGCGATGATATCCCAACTTTCTTGCATTGCACTTTTAATAAATACATTTCGTAATGAGTTTTTATCTTTTTGATTATAAATTTGAGGAAGGTTGTTGTTTTTTATGAAATCAATAATTGTGTATGCAAGTTTTTGCTGAGTATTTTGATCAAATGGATTTCCATCAACTTTAATACTGTAATCTTTTTCGGATAAAGCCGCCCAATTTGTTGTAAATGGTATACACCCTGCCATTGCTGCTTGTCGAACAGTAATGCAGTCTATTTCCAACATTGTACAACCATAATATAAAATATTCGCTTTGTGGTTAGCTTCAATTAGTGTTTCTATTCCAACGCGACCATATTCAGTAATACCCGGTTGATTCATAAGGTCAATCATTTTTGCTTTCCATTTTTGTTTTTCAATATCATTGCTGTAAACAGCGTTAAATAAATCCCAACCATAATATATATCCAGCGTGATATCGGGTAGTTCCTTTTTTAAAATCGGCCATCCGTATGTAAGCATATACTCAAGGCCACGGTAATAGCTTGAAGCATAGATTAATTTTTTTGGGTCACGATTAACGTGATTTGTGCTTGCAAATTTAACATCTGCTCCATTGGGAATTATTACAAACTTTTCTTCGGGAATTAAAGGTAATAAGTTTCTTTGGAATTCAGATTTAACAAAAATTCTATCAATCTTGTCTAATCTATTTTGTGTATACTCCTCTTGCTGTGGAGTGTCGTGCAAATCAAGAATAAGTAGGGATGCAGATAAGTTCATATCTACGAAACTGGGTTCTCTCCATAGTATTAGTATGTTGTATTTATCTTGAGGATTAAATTTCTTGTAATCATAATATGTAATACCTTCGTATATACCTTCATGTTGTCCAATATTGCTGTATACTGTTACTTCGTACCCGAGAGATTTCCAAATTTTTGATAGGTAAATTACCGCAGTTTGAGATCCTCCAAGACCGGTTTTTAACGAATTGGGAGACCAGTATTCTGATGTTTCCCCAGTGTAGTAGACGATGGAATTTTTCGGCCAAATTTTTTGAGTCATAGATTTTCTATTGAATAAGTATAATACCTCAATGCAAATTAACAATTTAGAAAACAAGATAAAAAATTTGATATCGAAGACTCACCCCGAACTTTCATTGTCGGAAGTTATCAAAATGTCGTTAGGTATATCTACAAATGTATACAGGCTTAGTACTTCTGATGGAATTTATTATTTCCGAATTCCGAAAAACATTAATGAAAATATTTCCGGTGAAGTATTAATTTTGCAAAGATTGCAAGAGAAAGGAATGAAAGTTCCAAAAGTAATCGGCCATGAAAACTTTTGTCACGAATTAGATGGGTATTCATACTATATAACTTCCGAAATTAAAGGTACTCCAATTGATAACACAAATAGGGATACGGTTTTACATGATGCAGGTTCTCAGCTTGCATTGTTAAATTCGATTGAATATCCGGGATTTGGTGGTATAACCAGATATCAGGAAAATATTGAATCTGTAAGTGGACATTTAAATTCATATAGTGATTTCATTCTCTATAAATGGGAAAGTCACTTAAATAAATTGCAAAATAAAGGTATCCTTTCTGACAACAAAATAGTTTCGATTACAAAATTGCTCCGTGATAATCACGATTTCTTTAATCAATTGCAGGGATACTTAATGCACGGAGATCTTAATGTTAATCACATTTATTCACACAAGGGAAATTTTTCGGGATTTATTGATTTTAGTGATTGCAGAATTGCAAATAAATTTTTTGATTTAGCCTATTTCAAGATTTGTAACCGGGAAGACTTCGCTTCATTAGTAAATGGTTATGCAAAAGTTAATCCACAGATATTAAATGAAATTAATGGTCTAGACTTTTTAATTACTACTTTAATTGTTGGTATAAGAATTGTTTCTTCGCTAATTGATAATGAACAAGATTTGGTGAAAGTTTCTCAGGTTAGAAGTCTGATTTTAGAGCTTGATTCTATATAGATATAGAGATGTCAGAATTTAATTTATAAGTTGGGGAATATATGGTGGAGATGGGGGGAATCGAACCCCCATGCTAAAAGCTTAATCAAATAAAAGTTACATGCTTAACGGTTTTAATAATTTGTATATTCTGGAAAACCGTAAAATTAATATACAAATTTGATAATTTTTCTCTGATTTGGTTGGCCTGACAAGTGATTGATCAGAGGAACTTCCTTTAAAATGCCCGAGGGCAAAAAAAAGGGAAACGCGAGGTTTCTCTTGTCAAACTGCTGAATAAGGATAAATCCGTTTGTAGTGGCTAACTTATGCTATCGCGTAAGCGGGCACCATTACATCAGCATATTCATCTGCATTGTTTGCATTTATATTTTTGACAGTTTTAAGACTTAACGGTCTGCATGTTCTATTTGAAATGTACTTCTAGGCGATGCCTGAAACATCCCCAAGCGAAAAGAATTATATCAAGAATATGCCTGATTTGTCAAAGATTCGTGAGGATTGCTAATGACCTGCGTAATAAATCAGATGGGGATTAAACAACATAAAATGCCTAGTTATAGCGGTTTTTTACAGTTTTGCGGATTTCTTTTTCTTGTTGCTTTTTGATCAGATCTTGTTTCTTCTGGTGCTTTTGTTTGCCTCTTGCTAGCCCTGCAAGGAGTTTTAGAAGTCTTCCCTGGGTGTATATTTTTAAAGGTACTAAGGTGAATCCTTTTTGCTCGATTTTTCCTGAAAGGCTTTTTATTTCCTCTTTGTTTAATAGTAGCTGCCTGGATCTTACCGGATCATAGTGGAATAATGCTGCCGCTTTAGAATATTTAGGTAAATTGAAATTCACCAAATACGGCTTGCCTTTGGTGATTCTAATATAGGCACCTCTTAGCGATCCTCGGCCTTCTTTTATAGATTTAACCTCATGACCCTGGAGTTTCATTCCGGCTTCGATCTTCTCCACGACTTCATAGTCCCTATAAGCTTTTCGGTTTACTATATATACTGGCATGTGCTGATTATACAAGGGAAAGGCCCAATATTATACCGTTATGGAGGAGCCCTAATTCGGAGATTTATATAATTTACCGCCTTTTAGAAATAGTATCTCTGTTTTTGAAGTGCTCTTTAGCAAAGCAAATTTTTCGGGAGTGTCGATATCCTGATCTTCGGCAAGTTTAATGCGTTTTACCAAAGACATATTAGTTTTACCGAAAACAATAACTTCTTTGGTTTCTTTGTCGAGAATATAGATGTTTTGGTTGTCCATTTCCATATGTGCGGGGCTTTTTAAGTGTTCTGAGAGATCATAAGAGGTTGTTTTGTTTCCGCCATAATATTTGTCGACTGTTTTATTGTTTAACACGTATACATTGCTATCGACCGTTATAGCTGTAGGGAAATTCAGAGTTCCGCCTTTTAGCCATACTTCAGCGGTTTCAGACTGGAGCGGTAACGAATGAATGTTATTTGTTGTTAATATGTAAGCTTTGTTTAAATATGGGTAAACATCCACGACATTATTAATTTCCTCAAGTAAATATTTATCTACCTTGTCAGGTGTTTTGGTATTTACTACATGAAGCACTTTATTCGCGTAAACATAGCAGAGCTTGTCGTCGCATTCGAGATATTCGAAGTTGTCTATATTGCTCAAAACGGCCTTCATTTCTGAATTAACAGGATTAAATTCGTAAAGGGTTCCTTGTGCTTTATCGAATAGAATCGGCTCTGTTGCTCTTCCTGATAATGCGTATATCGAGAGTTCACTACTTAATGATTTAGGGTCAAGGAGTACCGGATGTAAATCATTGACCTCGGGTGTATTCGCAATTTCAGATTTGACCTCGGGATCCTGAACAATTCTAAGGCCATTTGTTACGCTTGCTTGTAGTTCAATTTGTTGTGAACGTTTTTGAAGCAAATAGTACCCGGTAAAAGTTAAGAAGACAATGGCAGCCAAACCTATGGTGAACTTTACAGGTCTCATGTTTTTTTTACGGTTGGATAATCGTTTTGCGGTTTCTGTGGTGCTTCTTTCTATATTTTGATTTGAGGAAATCAATCCGCTAATCGAAGAAACCGGGGCAGTCTTTTTCCTCTGATATATATTAAATTTTTCCGACAGGCGAGGAACTCTAAATAGCGACTCTTTTACTTTTCCGATTTTATCGGGCAAGGAGCCTTTCATGTAAAGTTTTGTGAGCATTGAATTACCCGAGCCCGAACTTTCTTTTCCTGTGCTCCCTGCTATTTTTATTAATGTGGCAGCTATAAGATTTTTGTCGGGGTGTTCTGCTACCAACTGAGGAATTTCATTCAAGGCACCGATAATTTCTTGCGGGGGAAAGGTACTTGCAAACTTTTCTGTTCCAATTACGATGACATCTTCTAAATCAAGAATACTTGAGCTGGTCCATATTTCTCCGGAAGTTGAAGGTGTACCGGCAATATTTCTTACGCCTGATCCTCGTATAAGATATGCCGCGGGTTTACCAATATAGCTGACATACAAAACCTTATTCCAGATTAGTGCTGTACAGAAAGAAACTTCAATATTCGAGTTTTGTTCCAAGTCTTTATCTTTGATCGAAAGCAACACCTGATACGCTCTGCTTAAGGCTTTCTCTATGGCATTGAGTGGTGTTTCGTCGGTGTTTCTATAATAGCTGTCA
Source organism: Patescibacteria group bacterium (assembly GCA_048499955.1). Lineage (GTDB taxonomy): Bacteria > Patescibacteriota > WWE3 > 2-01-FULL-39-13 > 2-01-FULL-39-13 > JASNYX01. The sequence goes on from JASNYX010000001.1 coordinate 62,104, forward strand.
CGGATATTATCGAGGAAAATTTTTAATGCAGGTTGAGCTTCAAAATGTTCATTTGATTCAAGACTTACTACGGTGAAAAGCTTGCCGCGTTTTTTGGAAAGCTCGGGGTCTTCCACGTCAAAAAAATGGGTCAGGGATAATTGCTTCTTATTATTCGGATCAACGTCCAGAATATTTTGAATCTTCAGGTTTAGTTCCATTGCGTACTACGCTTTTTAGTTTATCTTTATAAAGCCAAAATGGCAAAAGCGAGACAGCATATAACTGCGATAAGGTGTGCATATCCTAAGATATAAATGTATTTATTGGTTGAAGACTTTATTGTTTGCGTCATTAAGCCAATCTGTTTTATCACCATTACAGCCACTATCAAGTATCCCATTAAAAAAATAATTAACAGGATTTTCACTATATCATATAGGTAATTTTGGATAGATGCTCCCAAAAGCGATTGAATTATTGCATTTGCATCCCCAGGAGGTGATAACAATACGTCTTGACTAAAGTTGAAGTTTTGAACTAATAAATTATCTGCCATTTGTTTTTTTGAATTCCTCAACTAAGTCTGTGAATTTATCATGAACTAGTCCTGGTTTGGGGATGTCATGGAATTCGAATTCGGTCTTCTGCGCAGCTGTTTGAACAAATATATGTCCATAGTCAAAAAGTACATGTAAAAACTTATGGGTTTCGTATGTTGCATCTTCGATTTGTCCCAAAGACGTTTCCGAAATTCTTTTTGTCCATAATCCTTTAAAATCAACATCAATCAGGCGTTTATCGGTAATTATATAAACGTTAAAATACCAAGTAAGGAAAGACTCAAAAGTAATAAACATTGTAACGAGGTACCAAAGAAGGAGTACCACCATTTGGATTCCGGGATTTATAAACTCGAACGTATTAATACCATTTGACATCAGGATCACCATGATAATCGGGGGGAGTAAAACGAGAAAAATCGCTGTGATAATCCAAGCAATATTGGTAATTGGGTGTTTTCTTAACACGAAATAGAGTGTTTCCCCTGATTCTTGGGATTCGAAGGTTAAATCTTTGGGTTTTTCAATTATTGACTCGAACATATATAGCCTAATTATACTCTAATTTCGGACTAAACGTGTATTTGTAAGAATTATGATGTTTTATCCAAACCTCTTTAAGTCTTTCAATAATGCATATGCACAGACTTCTCTAGCTCCGTGTCTTTTTAATGTCTCTGCACAAGCCATAAGTGTTGCCCCTGTAGTACAAATATCATCTATAAGTAGAATGCTTTTTCCTTCAATAAGTGGTATTAACTTGGAATCGGTAATGTATTTGTTTATTATGTTTTGAAATCGACTTTCCCTTCTGAGTTCTTTTTGTTGTTTGTTTCTTAAGTTTTTGTTAATTCTTAAGAGAGGTAGTATCTTGATATTCAACTGAGCCGCTATGTTTCGGCTAATATACTTGCTTTGGTCAACCAGTCTCGATTTGCTAGTTGCCGGAATAGGCACGAGATAGTCGGGGTTATTTCGTAGTTCATTTTTTATAAAGTTATTATCTATTAACACTTCGAGATAACGGTAAGCTTGGTTTCCGGATTTTGCTCTGTTTATGATTCTTTTTGCAGTTCTGTCGTAGGCATATAGGCATAGGAATTTATCAACTGTCTTATTGTTGTAATTCCTCTTGCAGATTTCGTGTGTTTTGCCATCTATTGATAAATTTTCGCAAATTAGGCACATTGGAAAATCAATGTGTATCAGTCGATTCTTGCATTTGATACAGAGTCTGCTACCATAATTTCCGCAGGCTATACATTTTGCAGGGAACAGTATTTTAGGTAAGTCTTTCCATCTCATTACTTATGAATATCATTTGTAATGAAAAACCCTGTTAACATCTGATAAAATAGTTAGATACAGTTTGTGAATTTTAGACAGCCGCCAAAGATTTTGTATCGTTATGAAAACTAAAAAGAAAGACAATAAGTTCAACATGAACAATATGATGAATAAAGGGAGAAATGTTAATCCTTTTGTTATTTTAATCGCCGGTCTGATTTTCTGGAGCGTCATTTCGATGTTTTCCGATCCTTTTTCTAAAAATACACAGAATATTTCCATTAATGAGGCCCTTTCTTTGATAAGAGGCGGTGAAGTCGAACGTGTAACCATCGAAAACGATAACGTAAAAATGGAGCTGAAAAATGGGGAAGAAGTTTCAACTACAAAAGAAGCTCAAATAAGTTTTTACGAACTCTTAAGTTTACAGAATATTGATCCTGATTTAGTTGCCGAAGGTATCTATGAAAACCGTAGATTTCCTTGGATCGAAATTATTTCGGGTGTCGCGTTTCCGATTTTAAGTATCGCCTTTTTATGGTGGATTTTCCGCCAGGCAGGAAGATCAAGTGGTGGTCTATTTAGTATAGGTAAATCCAAGGCGAGACTATTTTCTAAAGGTGCAGTTAAAAAAGTAGGATTTGATGATGTTGCGGGTGTTGGAGAAGTTAAGGCTGAACTTGTTGAAATTGTGGATTTTCTGCAGCGACCAGAAAAATATAGAAAGCTTGGTGCAAGAATTCCAAAAGGGGTTTTGTTAATTGGCCCTTCTGGTGTTGGAAAAACATTGCTTGCGAGAGCTATTGCCGGTGAAGCGGACGTTCCGTTTTATTCAGTTGCAGGGAGCGAATTTATTGAAATGATTGTTGGAGTTGGATCTGCAAGAGTTCGTGATCTCTTTAAGACCGCTAAGGAAACCTCTCCCTCGTTGGTTTTTATTGATGAAATAGATGCTATCGGTCGGCATAGAGGGCGTGCGATGGCAGTGAGTAACGACGAGCGTGAACAGACCTTAAATCAAATTCTTGTTGAAATGGATGGCTTTGACACTAGAGATAATGTAATTATCATCGCAGCAACAAATAGGCCGGATATGCTTGATCCTGCATTGGTTAGACCGGGTAGGTTTGATCGTCATATCAGAGTGGATCTTCCAAATGTCGAAGAACGAAAGGAAATCATTCAGATACACAAAAAAGGTAAGCCTATGTCTGAATCTGTAGATTTGGAAAAAATTGCTAAGCAAACGGTCGGTTTCAGCGGTGCAGATCTTGAAAACATGTTAAATGAGGCGGCTATCCTTGCTGCGAGGCGAGGTGCCACTGAAATTGAAATGAAGGATGTTTCAGAGGCTTCAACTAAAGTCCGATTAGGGCCGGGTAGAAAGCTATTGCAATCTGACCAGGAAAGAAAAGTTACCGCATACCACGAGGCAGGGCATGCGTTAGTTTCCGCAAAAACAAAGTTTTCCGATCCGGTAAATAAAGTGACTATTGTTTCAAGGTCGATGTCGCTTGGGCATACACAGTACGAGCCTGATGATAATTATACTAATCAAACAAAGAGTAAATTAATCGCTTTAATACGAGGGTTATTGGGAGGTAGAGCTGCGGAAGAAGTTGTATTTAATGAACTTACCGTCGGTGCATCAAATGATATTGAAAGAGCGACACTGATTGCCCGAAAGATGGTTACCGACTTAGGGATGAGCTCGCTAGGCCCTGTAAACTACGTTAATGACAATGCCGGTATGTGGGAAGCGAACCCTGAATCTAAATCAATTGGGTATAGTGACGAGACTGCAAGGCAAATTGATGCCGAAATTAAAAATATTATTAAAACTGAGTACGAAGAAGCGAGAAAAATCCTTCAAACACATAGGGAAACACTCGATGTGATTGCTCGTGAGCTATTAGAGAAGGAAACCCTAGAGCAGGACGAACTAGAGCTTATATTGGCTCAATAACAGCTTATTCTCCAAACCACTTTCATCCTTATATTTTTTTTAAAACGATATTGAGGATAACTCCCACATGTAGTTAATTAATAGTTATAGCCCGCGAGGGGAAGTGTCCTGTTCGAGTTGGTAAACGTTCCTGCCCAACCGTTTGGACCTCATTCATTTCAACCAGATCGGCTATTTTTTTAATTTCTGTAGTTTATCTTTCAATAGAGCTTGGGCAAAATATTGAACGATACCCTGCCAAAATCCAAAATATGAGAACTCCAAAAACAACGGAGAAGATCCTCGTTAAGCAAGAGTACAAGACTTTACGGAAGGTCGATGAGATCAACGTTTCCGAAAACGCTAAAGAGATATTTAAAAGAAGATATTTTTTAAAGGATCGAGATGGAAAACCTATTGAAACTTTAACTCAGGCTTTTAAACGTGTTGCGTATTTCGTGGCGGAGGGAGAAAAAACCCAGAAACTTCGCGACCAATACGGTGAATATTTTTATGATTTGATGACTGATTTAAGGTTTGTACCGAACTCTCCCACTTGGACCGGTGCGAATACACCTCTTGGTCAGCTTGCGGCATGTTTTGTACTTCCGATTGAAGATGACATGGGCTCGACTGAGGGTGGTATTTTTGACACCTTAAAAAATGCAGCATTGATTCAGCAAACCGGAGGAGGCAACGGATTTAGTTTTTCAAGACTTAGGCCTAAAGGAGCTAGGGTAAAAGGAAGTATGGGCGTAGCCAGCGGACCGATAAGCTTTTTGCAAGCGTATGATCGAGCATTCGGAACCATACAGCAAGGTGGAGTTAGACGTGGGGCAAATATGGCGGTATTAAGAGTCGATCATCCTGATATACGTGAATTTATAAAATGCAAATCTGATGAAGGAAGCATTAGCAATTTTAATATTTCCGTTGGAGTGACCGATAAATTTATGGAAGCCGTGAAAAATGACGGTGATTTTGAGCTTATCAACCCGCAAGATGGTTCAGTATGGAGTACGGTTAAGGCGAGTGAGTTATTTGATGAAATTTTAACTTACGCACATAAAAATGGTGAGCCGGGTGTACTATTTTTGGATGCTGCAAATAGAGAGAATCCTGTTCCTAACCAATATGTACTTGAGGCAACCAATCCATGTGGTGAGCAGTGGTTAGGGCCATATGAGAATTGTTGTTTAGGACACGTAAATATCAAAGCATCTATCATTAACGGCAAACTGGACTGGCAGCATTTGAGGGAGTCAATTCAGCTGGGTACGAGATTTTTGGATAATGTCGTAACACAAAATAAATACGTACCATCGGTTCCTGAGCTCAAGGATGCTGCGATGAGGAATCGACGTATTGGATTAGGTTTCATGGGATTAGCGGATGCAATGTATCTGTTAGGTATCAGATATGGAAGTAGGGAAAGCTTGGATTTCACTTCACAAGTGACTGAATTCATAAGGTACTATACGATGCAAACAAGTATAGATCTTGCTGAAGAAAAAGGTGCATTTCCCGGAATTGAAGGTAGTCGTTATGATCCGGATGATTTGAAGTGGACTATCCCATCGCCACTAGTCGAGCATAAGGGTGATTTCGGTCGTCCGAAGATTGACTGGAATAAACTCGAAAAAAGTTTAAAACAGCATGGCATAAGAAATTCCACAACGAATACTGTAGCTCCCACAGGAACTACCGGAACGGTTTATGACATGGAAGGTTATGGATGTGAACCTGTTTTCGCATTAGCTTATTATCGCAATGTATATCAGGCCGCAGGTGATGAAGGCAGTTTACGATTGACGTATGTGAGCCCTTCTTTCCAGGAAGCGTTGGACAAATCAGAACTTTCAGCAGAAAGTAAGAGCAAAATTATTGAGCAGGTCATAGAAAAAGGATCACTCGAAACCATCGAGGGAGTTCCCGAGGAGATAAAGAAAACTTTTGTAGTCTCTGCAGATATCAAACCAGAGGAACATGTTTGGATACAGGCTGTAATACAAAGATTTATAGACAATTCTATATCGAAGACGTGTAATTTTCCTGAAGGAGCAACGATAGAAGACGTCAAGAAATCTTATGTAACTGCCTGGGAGTTGGGATGTAAAGGTCTAACAGTTTATGTAACAGGTTCGAGGCAAGAGGTCGTACTTGAGACAAAAGAAACTCAAAATAAGAAAAGCAAAGGAGAGTCAGAAGATGCTTCCGGTGAATATGTTAGCACTTTTGAAAAAAGGCCGCGTCCAAGCGTCGTGATTGGAAGAACACACGAAATCCATACTCCATTCGGTACTGCTTATGTAACCGTGAACAGGAATGGTGATTCAGGTACGGATCCGTTTGAAGTATTTGTTACGATTGGAAAAAGTGGTAGTGATGCAGCTGCCTTAGCAGAGGCTTTAGGTCGTCTAATAAGCGGGTGGTTAAGAAGTGCCTTTAACCCGGATAAGGCTATGGAAGAAATCGCCTATCAACTCAGGGGTATTGGAGGATCTTCCAGTATCGGTTTCGGAGCCCAGAAAGTCGCGAGCATACCTGATGCAGTATCAAAAGTATTGTTTAGGGAACTGGAGTTTAGTCAAAACTTGGATCAGAAGGACATTAATGTTAAATACTTGATGGAGCAGCCGTCAACAAATGCTAAGTCCTCGTTAAATAGCTCTCAAGCTGTGCAGGATCCGACTTTTAGTTCTGGAGATACTTTGCCTAACACTGTTTTCAAAAATGCGTCTGTGTGCCCTGAATGCAACAACATGACACTTGTAGAGAGTGAAGGGTGTATTAAATGCCACACCTGTGCATATAGTCGCTGCTGATTCGGATATTAACAATTAAGCCCTCTTTATTGAGGGCTTTTTTTTACTTCTATTCCTCACCCAATAGGCTTTGAGCATAAATATTTAATTTATCTCAAAGTATTATTCTCGAATTTTTTTATATTTGTTCACAGAAACTTTATTTACCTTTGCTAAGTTGGGATAAGTTTAATCTATTACTTACCCGGGGAGGTGATAAATATGAAAAAAACAGTATTTAGCATACTAACTTTAGTTTTCTGTGCCGGAACAATAGTCACAGGAACATTAGGAGCCCTTCAGGAGACCGTTAAACTAACGGGTACAACTTTTAACGTTAGTGCTGGTGCCGGACAGGGAGGTTCCGGCGGTGGAGGAGGGACATCCTCAAACCAGTTTCTTAAAATGTTGCAATCCTTAAGTGGATCATCCGCAGATTCGAATCTGGGAGATATAAAAGTAGGACCTGTCTTTAATAATGTCGATGTGATGTGGACAGATCAAGCAGTAGTTAAGATTCACAACAAAGGTGGAGTCGATGTGGACGTTATTGCAAAGGCGGACTATATCAGTGATCCGGATACACTAAGAGATGACATTTATGTCGAGATTCTTGAGTGGAATGATTCCAATAGCAATGGGACATATGAAGTAGGTGAAGAAGGACAGAGCTATAAAAGAGACACAATTTTGAGATTGAGAAATGACACTTTCCTTTTGGGGAAGATTACACCGTCACAAACAAAGGGATATGTTCTCAAGTTCGATGGAAGCGGAATTTCTTCCGTCAATGCCGGGAAATCTGCTGTTTATGATTTTACTTTTACAGGAGTCCAAAGCACTCTGTAATTGTAGCGCTCCTTCTCTTCAGGGCCCGAAGAGAAGATTAATTTATGGAAATGGCACAAATTGTTAGAACTATTTTATCGTTTATGTTTCTTTTGTTGGGGTTACTTTTCATGAATCTGAATCAGAGTGATTTTCCTTGGCCGATAAGATTTTATGTGATGGAAACAGATTCCATGAGTTCTGAGATACCAAGGGGGAGTTTACTAGCGTCAGTCGTGAATAAAAATCTATACGTCGACGATGTTATTTCATATAAATATCCTCTAGACCAAAGTAAAACAGTCACGCACAGGATTACGAGTTACCGGGTCGATGATGGTGTGTTGTTTTATCAAACGAAAGGCGATGCAAATACGGAAACAGATCAGTGGGAGGTTAGAGAAGATCTCATCATGGGCAAAGTATTTTTCACAATTCCGGAAATCGGAAAAATATTTAATTATTTTAAGAATCCTTGGATTGTAGCTCTGTTAATTTTTATTCCGGTTCTGGTAATTGCTACGGTGGAGATTTATTACGAGAAAGATAATCTTCTGGAAGCTTATGGTTACTTTTACCAAAAGATCAAAAGAAACGAATAGTGTTTTTACAAAATCAAAAAAGCCGTCATGTGATACAGGACGGCTTTTTTTCTGAATGTTCACTTGAGTGAGCTCCAGACTTTGAACAACGTATTATCTAACTGCGTCTTTCAAAGGTTTGGAAATGCTGACTCTTACCACTTTCCTTGCGGGAATTGTTATTTTCTCTCCGGTTTGTGGATTTCTTCCAGGTCTAGCGTCTCTTGAAGCAACTTCGAAAGTTGCAAGTCCGGAAATCTGGACTTTTTCACCTTTAGAAAGAGACTTTGTTATAACCTCTACCAAAGTATCTAGCATTTTTCTGGCCTGAGCTTTTGGAGTGTCAAGGCTGGAAGCTAGAGTGTTTACTAATTCGTTTTTGTTCATCGAGTTTACACCTCCTTTAATAGCGAACTTGAAGACGGGAAAGGCTAAATTTTCTCGAGTGGTAAACTTTGGCGTTAACGAACGGGGATCTACCGATCCATTAACAAGGATATTAACACTCATGAAAAGCAAAGAAATATAGTGTTTATACTTCTTTTCGGCCTATGCGATTACAATAGCGTTTAATCCATTGTCTTGTCAATCTTTTCGTGATTACTATATGCTAATATGCTGCAAATACAGGGTTTTGTATGGGTGAGTAAAATTGCCCTGACGTTTTCAGCCAGGGCAAAAGTTACTAAGATGCGGTTGAAATAGCACGTAATTCTCTGATTACTACCACTTTTACAATTCCGGGGAAAGTTTGCTCTTCTTCAATTTTCTTGGAAATCTTATGGCTTAAGTTAACAGCTTCTATATCATTTATCATTTCAGATTTTACGATGACTCTAAGTTCTCGTCCGGCTGAAATAGCGAATGCTTTTGATACTCCCTCGAATGTGTAAGCGGCTTCTTCGAGCTTTTGCATCCTTTTTATATAGTTCTCGTAATCTTCGTATCGTGCACCGGGGCGTGAACCTGAAATAGAGTCGGCGATTTGAACCAAAATACCTTCGATAGTGCTTGGTTTGTCGTCATGATGTTCGGCTATCGCGGTTAGTACCGATTTAGGTATGTTGAATTGCTTTAAGTAATCAGCACCTAGCTCGACGTGACTACCTTCTTTGTCGGTGATAACTTTTCCGATATCGTGTAGTAGTGCAGCCAGTTTTGTAACTGCGATATCAGCTCCAACTTCTTGTGCTAACTTTACGGCGATCTTTGTTTCTTCAAGCGTATGCTGAATCATGTTTTGGCCGTATGAAGTTCTATATTTAAAATGTCCGAGTTTCTTTACGAGATCTTTCGGAAGATTAAATACTCCCACTTTATTGCATAGCTCAATACCGGCTTGCGTGATAATTTTATCCACTTCTTCGGTAGTTTTGCTCATGATTTCTTCGATTCGTGCAGGGTGTATTCGTCCGTCTTTGATAAGTTTTTCCATTGCAAGTCGGGCAATTTCTCTTCTTACTGCATCGAAGCTTGATAGTCTGATTTCCGCATTCTCATCATCAAAATCCACATTGACTCCGCTGATATCTTCAAAAGTTTTGATATTTCGGCCTTCTTTTCCTATTATTTTGCCCTTTAGGTCCGGGTTGGGGAGGCTGATTGTAGATATTGTATATTCGGGAACGTAATCTGTAGAAGCATGATGCATCGCATCAACAAGTAGCTCTTTTGCTCTTTCGTCAACTTCCGTAATTAACTTGGCCTCGTACTCTTTGATCTTGCGGGCGATATCTGCTTGTAAGGTAGATTCAAGATTTGCGAGAATAATAGTCTTAGCTTCCTCTTTTGTTAAGGCTGCTATTGTTGACAACTTACTTATCTGTTCTTGTTTAAGACGTTCGCTTTTTTCGTGATTTTGTCTGGTTTTTTCTTTGAGATCCGCAAGTGATTGTTCTTTTCTTTCAACTTCTTTAATCTTGTTGTAAAGTTCATCGAAGCGTTGATCTGCTTTTTTCTCGATCTCAAGGGATTTCTTCCTGATTTCTGAGGCTTCTTTCTCTGCGGCCTCTTTTATTTTTACTGACTCTTCTTTCGCGTCTAATATGATTTTTTTAGACTCCGCTAATGATTTAAGCGTATCTTCTTGAGAAATTACCGGTGTAGTGACGCGACTGGCGCTACTGGTTTCCGGTACTGAACTTTTTGACTTTAAGGTCCTGGTAATTATGAAATAAATCGCAAAAGCCGTAAGCAACGAAGTTGCCACGGATGCAATTAATGTGTCCCATGCCATTTTTGAACATTTGCTAGTTATTGGAATATTCTTCTACGGATAAAATACCCGCACTTAAAAGATATTATCTCCCTGAGTAAATATGGTTTCGGGTTTTATGATTTTATGTCCCTCATAACCTATTAATGATTAAATTCCTAATAACTAGTTATAAATAAATAATAACCTCTATATTATACCTTATAATTATCTTCCCGGCTTACAAGGGGTAAAATCGTGTCAAAGCTAAAACCTCGTGATGCGAGTCTACTAATGATTTTTTTTCGATGCTGCGGGTTCTTTAAATCAAATCCTTTTTGAATTAAAGTTTCGAGTAGTTCTTTCGCTCTTTCCTGCTCGTTTTCCAGTAAACCTCCGCTCGTTAGTTCTTCAATGTTTTCGTTAGATATTCCCTTTTGTTTAAGCTCACTTATGATCGCTCTGTTCCCTAATGGCTTTCGTTGTAGCAATCTTTTGCTTAATAAATTACCTCCAAATTCTTTGTCATTAAGGAATTTATGATTTTGAAGTTTTTCTAAAGTTTCCTCTATATATTGCTCAATTATCGTCGATTCAACCGCATTTCTAAAATTTTGCGAGGCATACTGTCTGAGTTGGGTGCGAATTTCTCGCGTACTTTTTGAAGATCTGCTTAATTTTGAGAGACTCTTTTCCCAAAGTTTTCTTTTTAATGAGGCCTTAATTATATTGTAAAGATCATCACTACTGATCTCATGCCCTTTATTTAGGCCGAAAAGATTGAGATCATCGATATGTACTTCCAAGTATTCAGTTATGTGCTTACTTTTTGCGGTTGGATTTTTAGGCAAAATTTCCGGATCTACTCCCTCAATTTTTAGGTTATACCAGTCGGGATTTCTTTTACTTTTTATTTCCAGAATCCTCATGCTTGTTCAGGTTTCACTTCCACCTTGGGTTTGGATTTTGATGCTTCTTCTGCCTTCATTTTTTCCTGGACTTCAACTTCAATCTCTTCTCTAACTTTGGGATTTTCAATCAGATAGTTTTTCATATTTTCTCGACCTTGGGCAACATTTTTGCCTTTGTATTTGAACCAAGCTCCACTCGATTCGACAACACCAAATTTTTCGGCTACATCAATTAAGCTACCTTCTTGGCTAATGCCTTTTCCGAACATGATGTCGAATTCCGCACTTTTAAAAGGAGGTGCTACCTTGTTTTTAACAACCTTAACGATGACTCTGTTTCCGACGGCTTCTCCTTTTTCGGTGATGCTTTGAGTTCTTCGTATTTCCAATCTAACGGAAGCATAGAATTTTAATGATCTTCCCCCGGTTGTTGTTTCGGGATTTCCGAACATCACTCCGATTTTTTCTCTGATTTGGTTGATAAAAACGACTGTTGTATTGCTTCTGCTGGTAATTCCCGTTATTTTCCTGAGTGCTTGGCTCATTAGCCTTGCGTGTAACCCCATATGGCTATCGCCCATTTCTCCTTCGATTTCAGCTCTCGGAGTTAACGCGGCAACGGAATCTATAACTATTAGATCCACCGCACCACTGCGAATAAGTGTTTCGGTAATATCAAGTGCTTGTTCTCCGGTATCAGGTTGAGAAACATACATTTCTTCAATGTCGACACCAAGGTTTGAGGCATAGTTTACATCAAGTGCGTGCTCTGCATCGATGAAGGCTGCTCGTCCACCGATTTTCTGGAGCTGGGCGATAACGGAAAGTGCTAAGGTAGTTTTACCGCTGGATTCCGGGCCGTATATTTCTACAATTCTGCCTCGGGGAATTCCTCCCACACCAAGAGCTACATCGAGAGAGTAGGCTCCGGTAGAAATAACATCGACCTTTTGCCTTGCATCTTCATCTCCTAATCTCATTATGGAACCCTTTCCATAGTTTTTTTCTATCTGCGAAATTGCAGATTTTAAGGCTTCTAGCTTATTTACGTTTGTTTTTTGATTTTGGCTCATTATAATTTTCCTTTAATTAAGTAATGGGATAAGTGCCACAATTGCGGCTAACTCTATTATCCCTAATAACATTAACAATTGAGTTAAACGTTTTTTATCACTCCTGAAACTATATATTAATATCAGTGAACCACAAAATATAATAGCCATTTCTACTGCAAAATATATTGACCTTATATAGCCATCTAGAAATGTAAGATTCGGATTCAAGGGGGATGGCCTGAGCTCAAGAATGAAATCGTTGAACGGTCTCAGCGGATAAATTTTATCCATTAGTCCATCGGCAAAAATATGCGAAAAAACTCCCAGAAAAAACCCGGAAATAATGGTCACATAAATAGGTTTGAATTTGAGAAACCACACGATGGGCAACAATATGGCTAAGACGAATATATAAGGGAGGGGAGTGTGAGTCAATAGATATCGATGGCTGATGGAATTATCAATAAATATTAGATAAAGCACGTCAATATCAGGGAAAATTGAACCAAGAATTGTTGAAATCCAGAAATAGAATCGAAAATTTTTCGTAACACTTTTCGGTTGTGTAAAGAACGCAATTATGACGCCAATAAAGGCGTGGGCAAAAACCATAACAACTATTTTAGCAGTAATTAATTTGCTGAGGAGCACATACATGGATCACGATTATTTTTGCTTGCACAACTTGGTTGTGTTTGACATACTGGGAATTGAGTTTAATGTTCTAACAGGAGGTAACTAACATGATTACATTGATTGATTTTTATGCGGATTGGTGTGGACCATGCTTAATGGTCAAACCTATTATTGAGAAAGTTGTTAAAGAAATGGAAGGTAAAGTTACTTTGGAAAAAGTGAATGTTGATGAGGAGCCGCAAAGGGCTGCCCAGTTTGGGGTATTAAGTATTCCAACGATGGTATTACTAAAGGATGGAGCGGAAATTGACCGAAAAATTGGAGCACTTGACGAGTTAAGTCTAAGAAATTGGTTATCCAGTAAATCATGAATATCGCTATTAACGGTTTTGGCCGTATCGGTAGAGCTGCTTTTAAAATCTTCCTTGAGAGAAAAGAACTTGGTGAAGATATCAACATAGTAGCCATCAATGACCTTGTACCTGCAGAAACCTTAGCTTACCTATTAAAGTACGACACGGTGTATGGAAGATATCCTAAGCAGGTTACTTTCGAAGATGAAAATCTTGTTGTTAATGGGGTTAAATATAAGCATCTGATGAATAAGGAAGCCGAAACTCTCCCATGGAAGGATCTTGCTGTAGATGTTGTTGTTGAGTGTACCGGGATATTTACATCATCCGAGGATGCTCGAAAGCATTTAAACGCTGGAGCCAGAAAGGTTGTGCTGTCTGCACCTGCAAAAGATGACGGGTTTAAAACCGTGGTTCTAGGATCAGGAAACTATTCTCTTGATAGCGATCTTATTTCAAACGCGTCTTGCACTACTAATTGTATTACTCCCGTTTTGAGTGTTCTTTCAAGGACTTTTGGTGTTGAGAAAGCTATGTTGAACACCGTGCATGCCTATACAGCGACTCAAGGGCTGGTAGATAGTCCTGACAAAAAGGATATGAGAAGAGGAAGAGCTGCAGCATCTAATATTGTTCCGTCTTCAACCGGAGCAGCTGAGGCAACGTCTAAAGCCATGCCTGAGATGGCGAATATTTTCGAAGGTATTGCACTGAGAGTGCCGGTTCTTTGCGGTTCAATCTCTGATATTACAGCGGTTCTAAAGAAAGACGTAACTATCGAGGAAGTAAATGAAGCATTTATTGCTGCTCAATCTGAAAAAGATTATGAAGGTATTTTAAAATATACGGAAGATCCTTTGGTTTCATCGGATATACTACAAACGCCTTACTCTGCCATCATTGATGGAACAATGACAAAAGTTGCCGGAGGTAATTTGGTAAAGGTTTTGGCTTGGTATGATAACGAGTGGGGCTATTCAAGTCGATTGGTTGATATGACCATTAAAGTGGGATCCCAGAAAACTTAGTTATTTTATGGCTGTAAAACATCTTGTTATATCAAAGGAACATAAATGTATTGGTTGCAACCTTTGCACTTTGGCTGTTTCCAGATATGAAAACAGAAAGTTAGGTATAAAGAATCCGGTAATTGCAATTAAAGGTAAGCCGGGTAGATATAAAATACAGGTGGATTATGGCTATGTTATTAAAAATCCCCAAAGAATAGTTAATATTTGTCCGCAAAACTGCTTTGATTTAATCGAAGCTTCCGTCTAAAATTACCTCAGATCTTTGCGAATGTTAAATTTGTCTGCGAATATTATTTTATGTCTATAGACATTAAAGATTATAAGAAAGTTCTCTATCTCGATTTGAATGATCAGTCTCATGTTTTTAAGGTTGACGGTTCTTTGTGGAATTATATTGGCGGGGTAGGAATTGCGTATAAACTTCTCGAAGCAAATCTTGATTTAAATCCGGTAATATTGGCGACCGGTCCACTTTCGGGATATTTCCCATATGCTTCTAAATCTTGCGTGTTATATATCTCGAACGGAAAACTCGTTGAAAAGTATGGCGGAGGAAGTATTTCCGGACTTATGAACATGTTGGGAATTGATGCAATTGTTATTTCGGGTCGTTCTACAGCGAATTTAGCGGTTTCCATTAATGAGGAAGATGTTTCCATTTCACAATTTACGGAAGAAGACTCCGAACTATCGAGGTTCGATTTTGCTGTTTCCTCAAACAAGATTGTCTCGGAAGGTTATTTTAGTTATGGAAATATAGAGGATGTTCCGTCACCTATTGATAATCTCGTAGGGATAAATATAGATTTCACAAAAAATGTAGACTTTAGTAGCTACTATGATTATGAAAAGATCTATAATACTTTGCTCGATGATTACCGAAGCTTAACTGTTGAGCCGAGAAATAACCCATCATGTATGGGTTGCCCTATGGGTTGTGATTTTTCGCACGAGGGAGAGGATCACCTTAACGTTGCTGTTCTTGCGAGAACCTTAATAGCGTGTGGATATGCGGAATCGCTATATAAAAGTATTCCTATGATTTACTCATGTTTAAATTCGTTGGGTTATCGTTATCACCACTCAGATTTGGAAAAGTTTCCGGGTATATTCGGTGAGTTGAAGGTATCTCTAAATATGAAACTAAATTCATAGGTATCTTGCCGGGGTCTTGTGGACAAGTCTTAGATGTGGCTTGTAGAATCTTTTAAGTAATGAATTATCGGTATGTCTAATGTATCTTATTGCTAACTGGAAGCTAAATAAAACCGTTGAGAATCTTGAGCCTTGGTTGAAGGAGGTAATTTCCGAGATCACAGAATTGCGTTCTCATCATAACAAGAAAATTATCATTGCAGCTTCGGATGTTCTACTTACTACCCTTAGTAAGTTGATTAATAAAAGTGCTAAAGCCAGAAAACTTGGTATATCTATTGCGGCTCAGGATGTTTCAGTTTATGTTTCCGGTCCCCACACTGGTGAGACTAGCGTGTTACAAATCAAGGATATCGTGGATTACTGTATTATTGGTCATTCAGAGCGTAGAGCTATGGGAGAATCTGATAAAGACATTTATCACAAGGCAAAAAACCTCATTGAGCACGATATTCAGCCAATTATATGTTTTAGTCAACTTATCGAAATAAGGAATTTGGTTTCATATGATCTCGATATTGATAAATGCTTATTTGCGTATGAGCCTTTATACGCCATCGGTACAGGTAATGAGGCACCGGCAGCAGAAATACAGCGAGTGTATAATAGGTCGGGTTTAAAGAATATGATTTATGGGGGAAGTGTTAATTCGGACATATTAGAGCATTATGTAGGGCTTGATTTTCTTAATGGTTACTTGGTAGGATCTGCTAGCTTGGACCCAAAATCATTTAGTCAAATTTACCGCTTTCCTTTCCAGGCCTAATATTTATGAATAAAATTCTAGTTTCATGCTTAGCTCTATTTTTAGGCACAATCGGATCCATTGCTATTGCAGGGTATTTTCTGGATATTTCAACGTTTTTTAAGCCTATTTCAGTTGTCTCGAAGGTGATTATTGATGGGGAACTAAAGAAAACGGATGGTAAAACTAACATTCTAATTTTAGGAACTGATGCACGCACTGCAGGATCCCATTCAAATTCAGCACTTACGGATACCGTTGCCGTTGTTTCCATTGATGACTCAACCGGAAAAACTGTTCTTATTTCACTCCCAAGGGATATTTGGATTCAAGAATACAAAACAAAAATAAATAGTGTTTATGCATTGTCCGGTCGGAAACCGGAGTCTATTTCAAGTGCGGTCGAAAAAGTTCTTGGAATTCCGGTTCATTATCATGTAATTGTCGGTTTTGATGTTTTTCAGCAAGCCGTGGATGCCGTTGGTGGTATCGAAGTTGAAGTCGATCATACATTCGATGATTACCAGTATCCGATTGAGGGTAGAGAAAATGCCGAACCGGAAAGTTCGAGATACGAACACATTCACTTTGATGCCGGCCGGCAAAAAATGAATGGAGTGATTGCCTTAAAATTTGCGAGATCCCGACACTCAAGTAATCCCGTAGAAGCAGGTGATTTTGCTCGAGCCAGACGACAACAGAAAGTTATGCTGGCACTAAAAGACAAGGTGATTTCTGCGGAAACTCTTTTTAACCCTCTTAAACTCAGTGCCCTATATGATAGTTATAAAGACAATGTTCGGACAAACATTGAACCGGGAGATGTAGCCTTATTTTACAAGGCATATAGTGATTTCAAATTTGATGACATAGAACGTATTGTTATATCAAATGAAACACCTGGTTCAGTTGATTCTGAGGTTCTTGGTTCGGGGATGTTGATTTCTCCCGGAGAGGCTGATCGTCAACTTCTTTACAATGGGGCGTATGTACTTGTGCCCAAATCCGGGAATTTCGATGAAATTCATACTCTTGTAAGAACTACTTTATTTGATTAAGTTCCGCCGATGATATATCTCTTAACCGGTGATGATGAGATTTCTGCAAAGGAATTTGTTCAGCAAGTTCGAAGGAGCTTTCCTGAAAACCATATTCACTACAAGGAGGGCATTATAAATTCTGATGAGGTAAAAATACTCACGAGTTCGTTGCCCTTATTTGCTGATAACACGCTCATTATTTTAAAGCCAAAAAATATTACCACGCTTAATTTTGATAAAGATTATTTACAAGATATATCAGATCGTAAAGAAATAACTTTTATCTTTTATGCAATCTCACAAAATCTGAATAGTAAGGTAGGCAAACTATTAAAAGAACTTTCAACCGTACGCAATTTCGTAGTTCCGAAGGACTATCGGTTTTTTAATATTTGTGATGCATTATTTATGGAAAATAACGCCAACAAGGCATTATCGTTAATAAAGCAATCCCGAAATATTGAAGATGATTTTTATCCACTAATCAGTTTATTACAGATGTCGTTAAGAAATTATTTGTCGTCTATCTATCAGAATAAAGTATGGGAAAACACACATCCTTTTATGAAGCGAAAGATTGCGTCCTATAAAATTAATGAAGAAAAGGCAAAAGCCCTTTATCGTCAATTATTTGAAATGGATTTAGCATCAAAGACGAAAAAGGTTGATAAAATGGCTCTATTAGAAGAGTTCGTGTTATACTGCGGTTAAGTGGAGCTGCATAGTTTTAGCAAAAATATTGAAGGGTTTTGACCCCGACTGCTCCGCGGACAGGATCCATTTCACATTTGTTCAGACCATATAAATACGAGAAAAAAGTAAGAAAAAACTACTGGCATTTTGCTGAGAGTTTTATAAATCGACCTGTAGCAGCGATGAGCTCAATTAGGATCACACTTCGTGTTGGCATTTCTTTTGCTTTGCTTGCGGTTGGGTTATACCTGATGTCGAGTCGGGTAGTTTTGCCGATGATCTCAATTTATGCGGCATCCCAAAGCCAATACCCTATTATTAGCCCAATTGATAGCACAACTCCGGTCTTATCAGCAAAAGATGCGAATGCGTTTAGTTTTACCGAATTAAACTACGAATATAGAGCTGCAAACCCTTCGTTGGATCATGAGCGAGCCTATGAAGATTACCCTGATCAGTTTTTTATCACTATTCCCAAATTGAACATTTATGATGCTGTTATTGATACCAATTCGAGCAATTTGGATCCTCGCAAAGCACTGGGGCATTACAAAGGGAGCTGCTTACCTGATGAATCATGCAATGTTT
Organism: Patescibacteria group bacterium; assembly: GCA_048499955.1. GTDB lineage: Bacteria > Patescibacteriota > WWE3 > 2-01-FULL-39-13 > 2-01-FULL-39-13 > JASNYX01. The sequence continues at coordinate 80,492 of JASNYX010000001.1, forward strand.
TCGTTTACGGACATTCTACTAACCGATGGGTTAAAAATAGGTATGAACACGGAGATTATTCGGCGATATTTTCCCGTTTGGAAGAACTTCAGTATGGTGATGAAATATTCGTTAAATATAATGATAAAGAATATCGTTATATTGTAGATTTATGGACGATCAAGAGTCCTGAGGAAGTAGACCCACTATCATCCCCTTATCCAAAAAGCGTCGGTTTACATACAAGCTCAATTGAGCTGTTCACCTGTACTCCTGCCGGAACTACAAAATATAGATTATCTGTTGTGGGAAAACTGGTTCAATAAGATCGTTAAGGTCAATCTTCTCTGTTTAATATAAATTCGACAAATAGGGGATAGTCTTCGAGATTTACTTGTCCGTCTTTATTAAAGTCAAACTTCATATTTTGAAATAAAATAGCTTGCTTAAATTCATTGGTAACGCGTTCACCGTATTTGCTTGTGCTTGTTCCAAGCACTTGCCTTGTTGGTAATGGTTCTGAGATACCATTGTCGTCATATGATGAGAATCCGGAGAAATCGTCATCAGTAGTAATTTCCGGTATCTGGACTGAAAATTCTTTTTCTGTGGTGAAAAAAAGGTCTCTATCTTCAGGATATATTGTATTTTCGTTTGAGATTTTATAAAAATATGTTGCACCCGGCTCAAGATTTTCGATAACGACAATATGATTCTGCCCCTTATCCTTTTCAGTTTCTTTCAGACATTCTCGGTTGTTCATATTCTCTTTCTTAAAACATACATCGTCTCTTCGCTGACTGAAAATGATTGTTCCTTGAGTTGGTACTTCAGTGAACCACCTTGCTTCCGATTTTCCCGGTTCCAGATTTCTAATCTGTATGCTGATAGGAAGAACAGACTTCTCTGTGGCCTCTGAAGAGGTATTTGTACTAAATGGAATGTATTGGATAGCTAAAGTTGATAGCCCGACAAGCCCAATTAGCAAAAGGAATGTCAGGAATCCCTTTAGACCTTCTGTCGAATTCATCTTCTATCAATTGCGATATGTTTGCGTAATGATACTACACCCAAGAAAATCAACCCTAGTGAAGTAATCAGATATACCATAACATCGCTTGTTCCTGTTTGTGGAACTGCATTTGGTTGTTCTGTAGTCGTGGGCGAAATTGCTCCAATTGCCAATTCCGAAGGTGATGGTGTCGGTGTTGTCGCATCTTGTATATCAAGGTTATAAACACCATTAATAGTTTCAGTTAACAAAGATTCGCCACCTGCACCCGTGATTGAACTGGTTGATTGGATCTGTAATTGTACTTGTCCGGTAGTTTCTATTGCTTCAAAATTTATTGAAGCCAATTTTACTTTTCCGCTTTTATAGTTACCTGCGTTATTCACAGCATTTACAGTAATGGTTCTGGTATTTGTATCATTATCCTTTTCCAGATAACTGTCGAAATCACCATCAGTAATAGATACGACCGTTAAACTTGATGGATACGTGATTTTAATTTGTGCAGCAGATATTTCAGGTTCGGTCACACTTGACTCAACATAAACGGTGACTCTCGAACTCTTCTTATTAATAATTCCGGTTGCTGGAGAAATATATGCCGAAGCGGCTTCGACTTCTGTAGGGGTTAAAGGATTACCTAAAACTAGTGCTCCTACTACTAAACTTAACAAGGCGCTCTTTGCTAATAATTTGCTTGGCAGGCAGTTCATATTTTTTCTATAAAAATAATTAATATTCAGCTCTTTATTCATGCTGAAGATAATGTATCTGTTTGATACGTAATATAATTAAATACTAACACAATCTTTAAATCAAATGGAATAACTTCCCCAATTTTGATACTATTACTTCTTATCTGCGAGCTCTTTAATTTTTCTTGCCACAACTGACTTAATCCTTGAGGCTTTATTCCTTGCAAAAACATTTGCCTTTGCTGCTTTATCAGTTTTCTTTTGAAGGGTTGATGCACTTTTCAAAATCTCTTCCATCGGCTTATTTTCTTTGATCAATTCCAGAATGTTTTTGTAAGCACCTCTAACCTGAGTCTTCCACCACTTGTTATAGGAAGTCTTAGTTTTGGTCTTTCTTATTGCCTTTTGCGCTTGTTTTGTGTTAGCCATAAATATAGTATGTTTTCAGTATTGAAGCCCCTTTGCCTCACTTTGCTCAGGTATTGCTTCTTTAATGCGATTATATCTTAGCTATATAATCATAGTAACTCAAAGATATTTGCACTAAATAAATACGTTGGAATTGTAACAGTTTATCGACTCGTCTGCAATATTACGGCAAAGTATAAAGGATTTTTGAGAATACAGAATAACATGACCCGGCTTATGGCTATAATTATGGATAATTGCTGTCATTCTAATACTTATGTTAAGATAACCCACTTATGGTGAGAGCTTTTTTTAACTCAATCAATAGAGCCTCCAGATCTAAGCAGGAGACAATATTAGCTGCCGCAACGGTTATTGGCTTTATTTACTGTATTTCCGCGGCTTTGGGGTTCGTAAGAAATCGATTACTTTCGGGATATTTTGGTGATTCTACTGAATTAGGTTTATATTTTGCGGCAGACGATATTCCCAATCTGATTTTTTCTTTTATAGTTTCGGGAGCACTATCTACCTCTTTTATTCCCGTTTTTAATAAGTATTACAAGGAAAATCAAGAGGAATCGTGGAAGGTAACCACCACCATTGTAAACATCTCCCTTGTGGCTTTTCTCCTCTTTTTTGTGATTATATTTCTATTTTCTGACTTCATTGTAGGTCAGATCATGGCTAGAAATAGTCAGCTATCTCCAGACGAGTTACGTTTATATGCCTCGCTCCTTGAAATATTAATGATAGCTCAACTTGGGTTTATTCTTAGTAGTTTTTACACTAGCATTCTGCAGTCGTTTAACCATTTTATTGTTCCTGCTATGGCACCGGTCATGCTTAATGTGGGAGTTATTATCTTCTTGGTTCTTTTCTATTCCTCTTGGGGTATTTATGCTCCGGCTTGGGGTACTGTTTTTGGGGCTTTTCTTCATATGGTGATACAGATGCCTATGGCTAAGGCGTTGGGCTTTAAATATAAGTTAACTTGGAATTTGAAGCATAAAGGAGTTTCGGACTTCTACAAGATGATGGTCCCTCGGACACTTGGTCAGACTGCTCAGAAGCTTATAATTCCGCTTTATACGAATCTGGCTCTTTATATCTCCGGGGCATCTAACGTTATATTAACTTTTGCGGATGATTTGCAGAGTGTTCCGGTTAGAATTTTTGGAATGTCTATCGGCCAGGCTGCGTTGCCTATATTCTCAGGGTCATATAATGAGAAAGATCCGAGTGCTTTCAGAAAACTATTATCTAAGACACTGTATCAGGTCATATTTTTTGTTCTACCAATGAGTGTTTTGGTCTTTATTCTAAGAGTTCCTCTGGTACGTTTGGCGTTTGGAGCCAGAAAGTTTTCCTGGGATGCCACTGTCATGACGGCCTATACCTTAGCGTTTTTTAGTATCGCGATAGTTACTCAGGCACTCATTTTAATTCTCGCTAGAGGGTTTTACACATTGTGTGATACAAAAACTCCCTTCAAGATTACGACGGTAACGATTGTGATCAATGCAATTCTTGCTATCACCTTTGTGAAGTATCTGGAGCTTGGCGTGTGGAGTCTGGCATTCGCATTTGCAATTTCGAACCTTATTAGTACGGCTTTTATGTTCAGATCACTAGTAAAGAAGATTAAAGGGTTTGACCTTTACGATTTCCTGTATAAAGTAAATCGAATCGCTTTGGCATCATATATTATGGGCATCATGCTTTATGTTCCTTTGAAGATTTTTGATAAGTTTGTTTTTGATACGACCAGAACATTTGATCTGTTTCTTCTTACAGGGGTTGTGTCAGTTATCGGATTGGTAACCTATGTTGCTTTAGTAAAGTTTTTCAAACTAAAAGAGCTTGATTACACCTACTATATTTTCAAGAATATTAATTCCTTTTTTAAAAAGAATTTCAAATATTCTTCTACCAATTGAAAGTAGGGGTTTCTTCCGGAGCTAATTGAATTCGGCCCTTTAGATCTTCAAGTGTATGCAAGTCTAATGTGGGGTCAATTTCTTCAACGACAATATTTTCAAGTTTTCCGGGTACTGCACTATTTGCTCTATAAGCTTCAAATGCCAGCCAGGCTAGAACCGTTATTATCGTAATAATGTTGATCTTTTGAAAAACGTTTAAGCTCATTGTCGGGAAACCTCCTCTTGTAGTAAAGATTGTGATTCTTCTTCGTTTTCTTTTCCACTCCCATTCCCATTCTTGGATGTGTAAAACGCTCTTCCGTCAATATCTGCCCGTATGACCCCCGGTGCAAAAGTTTTAGGAGCACGAATATCTATGCTGTCTATTGCAGTTATTCGTATTAGTTTTGTTAGTTCATCGATGAATTCAGTAAATTGGTCGTATCTACCTTCTACGCCTATTTTATAGGTTAGCGTGTTTTTCGAGTACGAAAAATTAGTATTCGCAATATTTAGATTATATTTATAGGTTAGTTCTTGAAACATTTGAATGAATTCTCCCTCGTTGGGTTCGCTTGGAATTGATTGATCAATTAACTTGATTTCTTCCTGATAGTCAGCGTGAAGCTGTCTGATTGTTTCTAAGTCAGCAAGATTCTGGTTAAGTTGTTCGTTAATAATTTTAGCTTCCTTAGCGTATTTACTATTTGTAGACACCCTTACCACCAACGGGCGTATCGCAAATATCGCTAGTCCCACAGCTAATAGCAACATTATGGAAAGTGTTATGTATTTCTGTTTTTTTTCGTCTCTAAATAAATTTTTGCTCATTTTACTTCCATAGTGAAATCAAAACTGAATGATTGCTGTATGCGATCAAATGTACTTTTATTCATGATGATAGATTTGATCGATTCATCCCTTATAAGGCTGTCAAGGAATAGTGCAAAGCCTTGGGTAGATTTAACGCTGGCTTTTAAATTTAATTTATCTGCTTCGTATTTATAGGACTCCAAAGTCATGTCTTCGGGCACAATGGCATTTATTTTATCTAGTCGTTCGCCCCAGTTTACTTGTTTATTAGTAATTTCACTGATTTTCGTAAGTTCGCCCTGAATGCGACGATGTTCCTTAAGTAGTTCTTGGTTTTCTTGTAGGGCGAGTATTTCTGTTGAGTTCTTAATTTGCTTATCAAGAGAATTAGATTGTGTATGGAAATAGAATTCTATAGCAAGTCCGGCAAGTAGAATAGCTTCGGTCACTATCAGAATGTGCCTTCCTAGTGTGGTGAAAACAAAAAGTTGCTTCACAACATCCTCGTTTTTCTTAGAAGAGTCGGTGCCTGTAGCAAAGTTTATTTTTAGGCTATTTAGTGTGGATGGGCTGTCCGGCATTAGTACGATTCTAACATTTAAGGCGTTTTTTGTGGTAAGCCTTGATATAATGTTTCACATGAATCCCAGTAATATAAGAAATTTTTGCATAATAGCTCATGTTGATCATGGAAAGTCTACTTTGGCTGACCGTATGATGGAGATAAGTGGCATCGTATCCACCCACAGGCATGAAGCACAACTTCTGGATGACATGGAACTCGAAAAAGAACGCGGAATTACAATAAAACTGAAGGCAATCCGGTTGCCTTACACATATAACGAAGTTGAATATGAACTAAATCTTATAGATACTCCCGGTCATGTTGATTTCGGATATGAAGTTTCAAGATCATTGGCGGCGTGTGAAATTGCCGTTCTTTTGGTGGATGCAACTCAGGGAGTTCAAGCACAAACTATTGCGAATTTTGAAAAAGCAAAACAGGAAAACTTAAGAGTTTTACCTGTCGTAAATAAAATAGACCTTCCTTCCGCACAGCTTGAAGCTACAGCGTTACAGCTTATCGATTTGGGTTTTAAAGAAGATGAAATATCCTATACCTCAGGGAAAACAGGCAATGGCGTCAAAGACTTGATCGAAAAAATTATCACACTGGGGGTGGCTCCAACTCCTAATGTTTTGGAAGGGAAAGGCATCGTGTATGAAGGGAGCGTTTCGAAGGCTATGGTATTCGATTCTTTTTTCGATGATTATCGAGGAATAGTTGCTTTCATAAGAGTGTACGAAGGTACCTTTTCTGAAGGAGACACCATTCGGTTGTCTGCGACAGGTTCTGAATCGAGAATTGTTCAGATTGGTTGTTTATCACCGGAAGAGAAGACTGTTAAGCAACTTACTGAAGGTGAGGTAGGGTTCATTGCTACAGGATTGAAAAATATTTCCGAAGTGAGAGTTGGAGATACTATGACCTTATCCGGCCAGTCTCCGTTACCTATTCCGGGATACCGTGAGCCTATGCCTGTAGTTTTCTTGAGTTTTTATCCGATTGATTCTTCTGACTATCTGGAACTTCGTGAAGCAATGGAACGCCTAAGTTTAAATGATGCGGCATTTTCTTTTGAGCCCGAAAGCATTGGTTCTATTGGTAAAGGATTCAGATGTGGATTTCTAGGCTTGCTTCATGCTGATATTGTTAAAGAACGTGTCGAAAGGGAATTCGATGTTGGTATCATTACAACTTCACCGTCGGTTCGTTATGAGTTACTCACCACTTCAGATGTTTTGATAGATATAAAATCGCCATCAGAATATCCGGATCCGACTTCGATTAAGGAAGTTCGAGAACCTTGGACGTCTCTAGATATATACACTCGATCCGAACATATGAGCACTATCATGGATCTATGTAAGGCACGACGTGCGATATATATCAGAACAGATATTCTTGAGGCAGGTAGTATCAGAATTAGCTACGAAATTCCCTTAATTGAATTAATTATAGATTTCTTTGACAAGCTTAAGTCGATTTCTTCAGGATACGCTTCAATAGACTACAGCCTGATAGGTTACCGCACCACAGATGTAGCGAAAATGGACATACTTGTTGCCGGTGAGTTAGTTTCACCTTTGGCTCAGCTGGTACAGCGAGATGATGCCCATGATGAAGGTTTACGCATCGTAGGTAAATTAAAGGAACTGATTCCACAACAACAGTTCAAGGTTTCTTTGCAAGCAGCTATCAACGGAAAAGTTGTAGCCCGGGAAGATATTTCTGCTACCAGAAAAGATATGATCGGTCACTTGTATGGTGGAGATGTAACTAGAAAAAAGAAGCTATTAGAGAAGCAAAAAAAAGGTAAAGCTCGTATGAAACGCTTCGGTAAGGTTGAGATCCCCCAGGATGTGTTTTGGAAAGTTATGGAAAGGTAAGAGATCGGATTACGCGATCAGATACTTCTCGAAAACCTTTTGTTTATAGATTTCCAAAATTGTAGTTAGTACCTGATCGCTATCGGTTCCGATTATTTTTCGTGTACGATCACAATCGGGTTTCTTCCGGTTTGTTTATAGAAGAAACGTTCAAGATCGTGTTCAAGGTTTCTCGCATTAATCTTCTTTTTGATCTGCGTCTTTACGATGTCCTTAGTGGCCTTAATAAGTTCAGACGATGCTTTAGGGAAAATAAATCCCCTTGTGACAATATCCACTTCAGTTTTCCCCGGTATTATCACGATTATTCCGTCGTTAGCCATTTGAAGTCGATCTTCAATAACTGATGTCCCGACATCTCCGACTAGGGTTCCGTCAACGTAGACCTCTTTCAGTTTGAGTTTTTCTCCGAGCCTTGCGTTACCGTTCTCGAAAATCACCGTTTGCCCGTCCAGAAGTTGTAATACGTTTTTATCGTCCCTATCGATATCCTTTATCATTTTGCTGTAGGCTCTCATGTGCTTGATATTTCCTCCGATAGGAATGAAAAATTTCGGGTTAACAATATTTACAAGCAAAGTAAGGTCGCCTTTAGCTCCGTGGCCGGATACGTGAAGGTTATCCTGTATTTGTGAGTAATAAACTTCTACGCCTTCGAGGAACAATTCATCGATCATGCTATTAATGGCATTCAGTGAGCTAGGAATAGGATCTGCCGAAAAAACAACAAGAGGTTCTTTTTTAAAAGTTATACTTTTATGCTCTCCTCTGATAAGACGATATAGGCTGGAATTTTCTTGCCCATAGCTACCGGTAATTATGTATGTAAGTTTATCCTGATGATGCCTATGTGCATCGTACTCGGAAACAAACATGTTTTCAGGTGCTTTAATGTAACCGTGTCTTATTGCGATTTCTACACTTGTGTTGATAGATCTTCCGCTTAAAACGATTTTTCTCCCATATTTAATAGAAGCATTGATTGCTTGTTGAATTCTGGATACGTTTGATGAAATCGTGGTTATAAAAATTTGTCGTCCTACATTTTTCGAAATAATGTCTTCAAAAATGGATTGGATATATTTCTCTGATCTTGTGAAACCTTCACTTGTGGCTCCAAGACAGTCAGATAGAAGACAAAGAACTCCTTCTTTTGGTTCGCTTGCTAAGGTAGCTGCTTTTTGTATATCGAAAGTTTTTCCGATGTAAGGTGACCAGTCGAATTTGAAATCGGCACAGTGGAAAACTCGTCCTTGTGGTGTGTCGATGGCAAATCCTAACGTATCCGGTATCGAGTGATTTACTTTAAACGGTGTTAATTTAAATACGCCCAATTGCAGATGATGATTTGGGTCAAATGCCTTTACTTTTATGTGTTTGAGATCTTTATGCTCAAGTAATGACTGCTCTATTAAATCTTTTACAAAAGGCACTGCGTACACATCAAACGGATATTCTTTCAATAGGTAGGGAAGTGAGCTTATATGGTCATTATGTCCATGTGAAATCACTACGCCTTTCACTCTTTCTCTTCGCTCGAGTATGTAAGTAAAGTCAGGAAGAATTACGTCTACTCCGGGTGTTTCTGAATCCGGAAATCCGATACCGCAGTCTATGACCATGATGTCGTTTCCTGATTCGTAAATATACATGTTTTTCTGTACCGTTGTGGTACCCCCAATGGGGATTATTTTTAGAGGAGCGTTTCCGGTTCGCGGAAAGTCTCTTTGCTCTACGTTGTTTTGTGTCGGTTCACGCATTCTATTCGTAAACCTGTTATTTCTGTTTTGTGGTTTCCGATCATTCCTGTTTGTTCTTGGATTTTGATCTGAAGCCGAGTTGTTTTCACTCATAATATAAATATTTGTTTGCCGTAAAGTTAACTAATTTAACTTTGCGGTAATTAACTTGTCTTGTGTATGAAAGAGATCCCGACAGTAAGGTTCAAAACGAAGCTCGAACTACTGCTAGATTCTCGCATAGCACAAGCGAAGACTCTACTGGAGTCCTCGTTTACTAAAAAAGTCCAAATTGTGCCGGATCGGCATTTTCACTACTGTTGTCAGTTGTTGTGGGATGTACATTGCTTGAGGGGGATGGACTCTGTCTCAGCTCATTCAATAGATCCGGTATTTTCAAAAAATCGATAATCAAAGCATTTTTCATCTGTGAATTACGAAGCGCTGCTGCCGGGTGGTATACCGGATACATATTATACCATCCTGCCTTGGTGATCTGCCCGTGTGATTGTGAAATTTTTGCATTGGGCAGAAAATAATTCATAGAAAATCTACCTAATGTTACCACCAACGTCGGTCTTAAGATTTCGAGTTGTTGAGTTAAATACGGCTTGCAAGCAGAAATTTCTTCTTCAGTTGGATCACGGTTATCGGGTGGTCTGTGCTTAATGATGTTCCCGATCCAGACATCTTTTCGGTCAAGTCTGATCTGATGCAGCAAGAAATCAAGCAATTTACCCGCACGCCCGACAAACGGCAATCCTTGTTGATCTTCATGAAAACCGGGTGCTTCTCCGATAAATACTATTTCTGAGTCCGGGTTTCCGTCTCCGGGAACTCCATGTGTTGCTGTTTTATAAAGGGGACATTTTTGACAAGCTTTAACCTGATCTGCGATTAATGCTAATTTTTGTGCTTTTTCAGAAGATACCATTCATAGCGATTCTAATTCCTGGTGGTAGATCTGTCTATTAGTGTAGTTCGTGGTTCTATTTTAGAAAATGCAACCTTCTGAAAGTAAACTTAGTTATATGACTAGTTTAACCTTCAGCAGGTTAGAGTTTATGGGCAAGTACAGAACAGGAGCCGTACGAATAGGCCTCCTGCCGTGATGCCCATGACAAGTGTGACAATCATCGCCAGAAGGGCGATGATCAGGAAAGATTTTAAAAAACATCCCTCTTGCTCAAGCCTGTTTTTCATTTCTGCCTCCTGTAAATTTCCGGCGCATTGCCGGAATCTGAATTGCAACGGAATTATATCCTATAGCCACTAAGATATATACGGATGTAAACCTAACCCGGCTTGTTAATCCACTGGTTTAATGGATATGATATGACAAGTATTAAAAGCATTAATGAAAATAAATAATTTACGATTAACAAACTTCAGAAACCATAAAAACTACGAGGTTGAGTTTTCTCCAAAATGTAATTTGATTGTTGGAGAAAACGGTGCGGGAAAAACCAACATACTTGAGTCAATTCACGTGTTGTCTTTAGGTAGGTCTCCCCGAGCTATTGTTGAGGCCGACTTGGTAAACGTTTCCAGCCCATTCGCTCGTATCGTAGGAATGTTTGATATAGACAGTTCTCAAATTCCGCTTGAATTAGCGGTTCAGCGAAAACCGGATTCAACTCGGGTTACAAAATCGTACAAGGTCAATAATGTTAATAAAACAGGAGCCATATTCGCCGGAAACTCCAAATCCGTAATGTTTGCCCCCGAAGATATCCGCTTAGTGGCAGGGTCACCTTCAAGGCGTCGGGACTATGTCGATGCAATTCTTTCACAGTCGGTGAGTGACTACTCCAGGAAAGTGCACAAATATAGCCGGGTTCTCAAGCAACGAAACCATTTGTTGGAAACCCAGCATGATCATCTAGGGGTCTCCCCTTTTTCAGGAACTTTTCATGAACAACTTGAAGTATGGAATGAAAACCTTTTAGAAACAGGAATGTACATCCAGTCTCAAAGAACTGCTTTCTTTGAGTATCTTTCTCGTAATATTGCAGCATTAAGTAGCGAGCTTTATAGTAACAAGTTTAGTTTGCAAATCGACTATCACCCTTCGGTGCTAAATGAAGAAAAACTACGTCAAAACCTATCTAGAGATATTTTGACCGGTAATACCCATATCGGGCCCCACAGAGATGATTATTCATTTTTGTTAATAAATGGCGGAAGGTTAGATCTAAAAAATTTCGGATCTCGTGGCCAACAACGAACTGCTGTTTTTTGTCTGAAATATCTAGAGATAGGATTTATTGAAGAAACTTCAAAATCGAAACCTATTCTACTAATCGATGATATTTTTAGTGAACTGGATCAAAATTATCGTCGGGCTATTGAAAATTTAATTACAAAACAACAAACAATTATTACTTCTGCAGATATTAATGCGATTCCGGAGTCGATCAAAAATATTTCAAAGATTATCAGTTTGTAATTAAAAAGGGGTGACCCTATAATATGGGCATGAAATCAGCCGAAATTCGTAAAAGATTCATTGATTATTTCGTTAGCGTTGCTAAGTCTCAGAATTTAGCACATATTGAAGTTCCCTCTAGTCCGCTAATACCTGAAAATCACCCGACACTGCTTTTTACTAATTCTGGAATGGTGCAATTTACGCCGTACTTTTTAGGCCAAAAAGATCCCGTAGAAGATTTTGGTTCCAAACGACTGTGTTCCGTACAAAAATGTATTCGTACTGGTGATCTTGATATTGTCGGCAAGAGTAAATATCATCTGACATTTTTTGAAATGTTGGGAAGTTGGTCGGTTGGCGATTACGGGAAAAAAACTGCTGTTGAGTTAGCCTTCGATTTATTAACTAATAGAGAATACGGTTTTGGTCTTGATCCGAAAAAGTTTTATCCTACGGTTTTTGAAGGCGATGCAGAAGTTCCTTTTGATCAGGAAACCTACGATGCTTGGGTTTCAGTAGGGATTCCGGAAGATCGAATTTCAAAATTGCCTGCTTCGGAAAACTGGTGGGCTCCCGGTCCGATTGGCCCTTGTGGCCCGTGTACGGAAGTTTTATATGACCGAGGCGAGGAGTTTGGTTCCGAAGAATCACGCCCGGGTTTAACCGATAATCCAAGATATCTTGAAATTTGGAATGCCGGAGTATTTATGCAGTACAACAGAGACAGCTCAGGGAAGCTTAATAAACTGGATGCGATGAGCGTAGATACCGGTGCAGGTCTTGAGCGTTTTGCCGTTTTGCTCCAGAAAGTGGATTCCGTGTATTACACAGATATTTTTGAACCTGTTATTAGAAAGCTAATAGATTTAAGTAAAAAATCCGATCTCGCTCGCGAATCGTACGAGAACGCATCAACTGATGTTCATGAGCATGTTAAGTCATCATTGCAAAGAGTTTCAGATCATTTGAGGAACGCCACTTTTTTAATTGGTGAAGGGCTTTTTCCTTCGAATAAAGATCAGGGTTATGTTTTAAGGCGTTTAATTCGCAGATCATTTGATGATTGCGTTTGGAACATAGACATAGATTCTGACAGAATAATTGAAGTTATTGATGTAATTATTGATCTCAATAAAGATAGGTATCCGGAGGTCAATGATGCACTGCGAATTAAGCAGGTAATCCAAGACGAAATTAACACATATAAAAAGATCGCCGATGAAACCAGAAATTTTTTGATAAAGAATTATATAAATAAAGGTTTGAATATTGTTGAAAATCCGTTCGATCTTTATCAGTCGTTAGGATCGTCAAAAGAACTTATCGAGAATTTAACAAAAGAGCAAAATTTGACAGCTGATTTCTCAAAGTTTGATGAACAGCTGCATGAACACCAGGAAAAATCCAAGGCGAATGTCGGCCAGAGGTTTAAAGGTGGACTGGGGGAAAACACAGAAGAAACGACAAAACTGCACACAGCGACACACTTATTGCATCAGGCATTAAGAGATGTTCTAGGTTCTCATGTTAGACAAATGGGAAGCAATATCACTCCGGAAAGATTAAGATTCGATTTTTCGCATGAAGAAAAACTTACACAAGATCAGATTTCTAACGTCGAGGAAATTATTAATGAAAAAGTTATGCAGTCTTTGCCTGTAAATAAAGTTCAACTTTCTAAAGAGGAAGCCGAAAAAACAGGGGCACTTCATTTTTTCAAAGAAAAATATGCAGACCAGGTAACCGTTTATTATATCGGAGATAGTTTGCAGTCGGCATGGTCCAAAGAATTTTGTGGCGGACCACATGTTTCCAATACTTCTGAAATCGGACATATAAAAATCGCAAAAGAGGAATCTGTTGGAAAAGGCGTGAGACGTATAAAAGCGGTTCTTGATTAAATCTCGAGATAAATATACAGTTATCTCGCTTCAGTTTCTACTTTTGAAAATTAAGTAGAATATCGATTGTTATTGTAATGATAGAACCGTCAAACTTTTATAAATTCGGCTTGTGCTTATAGGCCTTTTAATGAAAGTTAATGGTGTGTTCTATGATAAAATCTAAAGAATGCTGCCCAAATTTAAAAAAGAATCTGCGACTAACGATAACGACATCCTCTTTCTAGATGTCACCCCTAAATCAGTAAAATCTCTGTATGCAGTCCCCGGTGAAAAGAAATTGATAATAAAAGGTGTTTCCTGTAACGAACATAAACCCAATTCTGATGAAAATATATTGGAAAGTTCCCTCAATGAGGTTTTTCAACAAGCAGGGACTAAAACTACCAGAGCCGTAGTCGGGATTGGTGGCCCTGATGTATTCGGGTTTTTACTTATTATTAAAATAAAGCGAAAAACTCCTGAAAAACGGATTACAGAAAAGGAAATGGAGGATGTTTATTCAAAAATCAAAGATATATCGCTTCAACAGGCACAGAATTACAGAAGCATGTTATTCGCAGATGATGCACCACTCGAAACACTTGATCTTGTTGCCACTGCCTTTTCAGTGGACGAGCAGGTTGTTGAAGATCCTGTAGATCAGACAGGTGCAGTTATTCAAGTTAGTGCATTTAGCTCATATGCCGATGCTGAATTTTATAACTCCTTACAAAAAGAACTTAAATCGATGGGTGTTAACCCAATTGCGGTGACAACGACCTTGTATTCACAGTCCAAATTATTATCTCAGGACTCAAAAAACTTTTTATTGATTGATATAGGAAAAAGCTACACCGATGTAGCCGTCGTTTTTGGAAAAAACATCGTGCAAACTCGAGCTTTTGAAATCGGCGGAGATTACTTTACAAGTCATTTGATTGATAAGTTAGGACTCCCTCCGAAAGAAGCAAATGGACGAAAAGAGGCCTACTCTGAAGGTACCTTGCCACCTGAATCATCAGACACAGTAGGTGACCTTCTATATGAAGCAGGTAAGAGCTGGAGAACCGGACTTATCGGTGTTTTGGAATCTTTGACAGGAATCAAAAGTTTTCCCAAAAAAATCTATATTACCGGGGGAACCGCAAACTTGAATGTTTTACAGGAGCTTTTATATGAAGATGGTTGGAAAGATTCTTTACCTTTTTCCGGGGAGTTGGAGATTACTACTGCGGATTCCGATATTTTGGATAATTATATGGTAGATGATCTAAAGCTATTAAAGGATCCTCGAATGTTTGTTACCGCAAGTCTGATTTCAATTTATAATGAACTAGAAAAGGAAAATGACTAAATACGAAATCGATCACAACTACGACTTATACAAATTAATAAATATCCTTAAAAAATCAGACGATGCGGATGTATTGTTTTTCTTTGAGGAAAGTTCTCCTGTATACCGAAACTCTTCCAATTTAATGGCTCTCAAGAAAATTGCTTTCGAGAACGGAAAAAGCTTACTGTTGGATGTGCAAAACCCTACCCATCGTGATTATATTCAGAGTGTTAATTCAGGAACCCTAGATTTTGGAGGGGAAATTGAACTTGGTGACGATTCGTTAAATAACTCTCCTAGATTAAATTTACATAATCCTAATAAAAAAGCTTTCAAGATGCCGACTTTTGGGGTTGGTGCACTGCGGTCTTTAGATAATCCGTTGAAATATTTTTCACTAGGTGGCGGATTAGTTAAATGGATTGTTATTGTATTAGTTCTGATGGCTTTTCTAGCATCGAGTGCTTATGGGTTTGTTTATTATGTTCCCAGTGCGAATGTAAAAGTGAAAGTTAACTCCGAGGTTCTAGTGAAAATTTTAGATGTTAAAGCCACTACCGATACTCAGGAAGTTTCAATCGATAACGCGACGATTCCGGCCTTTAGCGTAAGTGTGATTGAAACCGATTCGCAAACTGTTCCCACCTCAGGTAAGAAAGATGTGGGTGAAAAAGCAACAGGATCAATAGTATTAACAAACAAAACAGACAAAGATATTGAACTCAAAAAGGGCACAGTGTTTTCTTTGGATGAAAAAGATTCCACTTTGAAATTCCTAACAACTCAAGACGTAAAGATTTCAAAATATGAAGAAAGGTTACTCCAACTGAAGATGGTGAGGTTACGAAAAAGTTTCGGTAAAAAGAAGTAAAGTCAAACTGAAACCTTTGGAGCTGAATACAACCTTGGAAAGGAAAAAATTCAAAACCGATAAACATAAAACAGATCAACTATCTGCAGAAAATGAAGAAAATATTTCAGGAGGAACAAAAGAAGAGGTTCAAATAATCACGCAGGCAGATATGGATAATCTATTGAAGACGACTGATGAGTTTATGAAAAATAAGGTTAAGGATTCCTTAAATAAGAAAATTCTCGAAACACAATCACTTCCCGAAACATCCATAGATTACAAGCAAAATAAGGCTGAGTTCAATGGAAAACTTGATGACGTGGCAAATGAGCTTTCTTTGACTATGACTTACGAGGGAACAGGCTTAGCCTATAATAAGAGCGATATGGATCAGGTAGTCAAAGAACTTGCCAAAAAAGTCGTTCCTGAAACATTTGATTTGAATGATGATTTTGCACCTGAATATGATGCCGTTGGTTTGAAGGATCTCGCAAATCCGAATACACTAAACGTGCAAATAATGTTGAGAAGCTATATACTCCCTAAGCTCAATATAGAGGATATAAGAAATCAGGTTTCAGGAAGGAAGATCTCTGATGCACAGGAATACCTTCAGAAACTGCCTAACGTTAATGAAATCGTGATAGAGGTTTCGCCGCAGCTCCCCGAATTTCTGCTTACAATGCCACGAAACCCTGAAAAAATAAAAATCGAGATTCTTAAGTGAGCTGTTTTGTGAATACTTTGCGTGTCGCAAGAGAAGATACCCCGTACGTAATTACGGTATACTTCATTTTCAATTATTATGGAAAGCGGGAAAAAAGAATTGCCTATAAAACAGAGGTCTGTTATTGAACTTCTTAAATATTACTTCAAAAATAAACCACATTCAGATATTGAACCATCGAAGAACCTTTGGACTGTCACAAGAATTTCTTTAATCGGTGTTGGAATTTTAGGCTCAATTATACTTGTTATTGTGGGCATGGCCGGACGCAATCTTGAACTGAAAGCCGAGATACTAAAAGACATTCTACGGCAGGAAGATTTTCAAAATAAAGAAACCAGTATTCCGGATACTTCTATCACAACTCTAAAAGTTGATTCATATAAAATTTCATCAACGCCACCTGCCGTTTCTGCTAAAGCATATTTGGTGTATGACCTAAAAAACGATAAGAAGATTTATGGAAAAGGTGAAGATATGCAGTTGCCTCCCGCTTCTGTGACTAAAATAATGACTGCAGTAATCGCTTTGGAAAACTTTGATCTAAGTAAGCCTGTTATTGTCCCCTCTCAATGTGTTGGGATAAACGGTGCAAATGTAGGTTTTCAGGCGAACGAAATGTTTACGTTAGAGGATCTGATTTACGGTTTGTTAGTTAGATCAGGAGCTGATGCAGCGTGTACAATTGCGAATATTTATAATAATGAGGCTGATTATGTTGCAACAATGAACAACAAAGCCATTGATATCGGAATGGTAAACACAAAGTACCAAAATGAAATAGGTTTTGATGCCAGATCTGAGCAATTAACGACGATTAATGACCTCGAGAAATTGTCTAAGTATGCATTACGCTCTTCTATATTTCGTAAAATTGTCGGAACCAAAAAAGTGGATATCAATGCATTAAATACTAAAAACGTTTATTCATTAGTTAATACCAATGACTTGCTGTTCACGATTCCCGGAACTGTAGGCATAAAAACCGGTACCACATTTGAAGCGGGGCAATGCCTCACTTATTTATATGAAAATAAGGGGAACGAAATATTAATCATTATTCTTGGATCACAGAACAGATTTGCCGACACCTCACAACTGCTTAAGTGGAGCGTTTCAGAAATAGAAGCGGCCAACCAAAACTAAAAATTATTTCGGCTTTCAATGTAACGATTTAAAATTTTGCAGGCGGCCATTGCATGTTCATCAGATCTTTTTTCTTGTGGAACCCCTAAATTTATTAGGCTTTCTTGTGACTCGATCGAAGTATAACTTTCATCAATATACTCGACATTAATGTGATTAATATTTAGGGATCTGAAGTAACGTTTTATTTTATTCCCAAAGCTTCTTATGCGTTTGGAAGTCCGGTTTTCTTGTCCCGCAACTAAGGGCAGACCGATGACAATCTCGCTAATATTTTCCTGTTTAGCAATTTTCAGTATTTTTTCGATTGCCTGATTCTCTAGTAGGTGGTCAATCTTAATTTGAAGTGTTTCAAGAGGGCCTACAAATTTACCTCTGGCAATTGCCAATCCGATAAATTTCTCTCCATGGTCTATGCCTAACAGATTTTTGTTTTGAAGGTTCGAAGTTTCCATATCTTGCCTAAAGTATCATATTTATCTTACGCAGGCGAGACCGCCAATATAATAGGTATGGTATGAATTCCGGGCTAAGTATAAGTTACTTTGCAATATAGGAGTGGGTTAATCTAACTACGTAATTGACGCTAACTACGCAATCTGCGATAATCATGAATATGAGCAAACAAACTAGTCCTTGGAGGAATGAGGTTCTTGCGGGTGAGAAAACTGTAGGAGCTTTTGAAGCTAGGCGCAACTTTGGAAAAGTTTTAAAGGGCGTCGAAGCGAATAAATCTAAATATATCATTGAGAAAAACGGAGAGCCTGTAGCTGCTCTAGTTCCTGTTAACCTCTATGAGCAATGGAAGCAGAGTAGAGAAACTCTAGTTAATAAAATTAGTAGGATTCAGAATATAGCCAATTTAACGCCTGAGGTTGCTGAAGATTTAGCAAAAGAGGCCGTTAAGTTTGTTCGTTCGCAAAAAATTAGGTGAAAGCTGTATTAGACACAAACATTATTGTAAGTGCTTTTCTTTCTCCGAGTGGTCCCAACGCAGAAATCCTTAAACATCTTTTTAAAGAAGAGTTAAAAATTTTTGCCTCACCGGAAATTCTAGAAGAATATTCAGAGGTAATGCGGTATCCCAAAATTAAAAAGTATCTTAAATCGTCTCCTGAGGAAATTGATGAAGTGATCTTAGAGCTGTTCGAAACATTCGGTGAGGTTGTAATCCCCAAAAGGAAACTTGAAGTTGTGGATCAAGATCCGGATGATAATAAATTTGTGGAGTGTTCTGTTGAGGTCAATGCAGATTTTATTGTTACATACGACCCTCACCTTCTAGAACTCAAGAAATACGAAAGCACCCATATTGTGGTTCCTGCGGTATTTCTGGAACTTCTAAAAAAAGGACCCGACTTTTAATCGCCTTTGACCCGGTTTATGTAGCTGACAGCTGTTGATCTTGCAATAATTCCCTAATACTTAAGGCATAAGCCTTTTTACATCTCTTGGCAAAAATGTTGCTTCTCTAATGTTAGGCAAATCCAACAGTTGCATGATGATCCTGCTCGGACCGATTCCTGCACCTCCATGAGGTGGGCATCCGTACTTGAAAAAATCAATATAATCTTTAAGAGTGGAGACCTCGATCCCTTTTTCTTCTATTTGTTTTGTCAATATTTCCGGCCGGTGTTCTCTTTGTGCTCCGGTTGTGATTTCGAGACCTTTATAAATTAGATCGAAGCTCTTGGTTAATTCAGGATTATCCGTATGCCTCATATGGTAAAAGGGACGAACACTGATGTGATAATCGGTTATGAAAACAAAATCAGATCCTGTTTCGTTTTTCATGATTTTTGAGATTTCTTTTTCTTCAACCGGACTAAGGTCGTGTTCTTTTTCTCCGGTTATTCCTGCTGATTTCAGTTTTTCCTTAGCTTCTCTCATAGATATTTTGGGGAAAGGTCTCGACGGTATTTCTATGCTCAAGCCTAAATTATTGTTAACCTGTTTGATACCTTCGATTACTAGGCCTTCTTCTTCGTCCATGATTTCGTGGTGTGATTCTATGTATGAAATTTCAAAGTCCCATCCGGTAAACTCGGTTAAGTGTCTGGTTGTGAAAGAAGGTTCCGCTCTAAAAACGGGTCCGACGGCGAAAACTTTTTCAAAGCCTGCTGCCATTGCCATTTGTTTATAGAACTGTGGAGATTGTGCAAGATAGGCTTTTCTTTCGAAATAGTCTACTTGAAAAAATTCAGAACCGCCTTCGCTTGGTGCATTCATTAATGAAGGAGAATAAAATTGCATATACTCATTGTCGTTCCAGTATTTTCGGAATCCTTGTTCTAGAGCTCCCCATGTTTTGAAAATTTTAAGCTTGTCGGGTTTTCTAAGATCAATCCATCTATAATCCAGTCTTGTAGGTTGCTCGGTTTCTCCCCCGCTTTTTTCAACTACAACAGGAATCGGAAGAATAGCTTCAGATTTTGAAAGGATATGAATTTCCTGTGCTTCTACCTCGAATCCACTTGGTGCTTGTTTTTCTTCTTTTGCGGTTCCTGAAATTTTAACTACAGACTCAAGAGTAAGATCTTCGACGGTTTTAAATGCGTTTTCATTATTTTTTAGTACAACGCATTGAATTGTTCCGGTAGTATCTCGAAGTATCAGGAACTTAATGCTTCCTTGGTTACGAATTGCCTGGACAAACCCGGCAAGTTCAACCGTTTCTCCGATGTGTTTTTGTATGTCTTTTATGTATGTGCGTTTCATTGCTGATATTATACCTGAAATTTATGCAACTTTGAGATCTTTGAGCTTTAATTCGAGTGAGCGGTTCCCGTTCCACTCATTTATTGATAGGTTATAGGCAACGTCTACTTTATCGCCAAGTCCCAGTTTTAGACTGTTATCGGCATTAAACATTATTCCGGTGATTTTGTTATTTTGATCGTCTGACATAAACAACCTCAAGTGTTGGTTTTCTTTTCCGAAAAATGAAGAATTAAAGACCTTCAGGCTTCTGGTCACGAATAATGGTTCGGAGTTTCCTACGCCAAACGGTTTTAAAGTTTGAATTTTTTCTACTGTGTTAGTGTGTATAAGTTCTGCAGGGATTTCCATGTCTACCTTTATTTTAGGTGTAAAGGTGTTCTCATCCCATTCATTGAGAGTGTTTAGGGATTCTATTAGTTTGGAAATATTCTCTGCAGGAAGTGAAAATCCCGCAGCCATATCATGTCCACCGAGTTTTTCAAATAATGGATCAAATTTATGTAATGCCTCGATTATAGAAATTCCCTCAATTGAGCGTGCGGAGCCTTTGGCTTTTCCTGTTGACTGGTCAACGGCGATTGCAATTGATGGCCGGTAGTAGGTTTGAACAAGTTTTCCTGCAATTAATCCAATGATTCCCTCATGATATGTGGGGCTGAATGACACAAGGAATTTAGGGATCTCGGTTTTTGTGGTTGTTTTTGGGTCAATATCTAGTTGGTTAATGGCGTATTCCAGATCTGATTGGGTTTTATCTTGACGTTTTCTATTAAGATCTTTTAATGATTCGCCGATTGTTTTTGCCTGATCTTCTGATTCTGTAGAAAGTAACCTGAGCGAATCCATTGCGCTTTCGAGTCTCCCGCTGGCATTCAAATGAGGACCTATTACCCATCCTATATGATATGTGTCTATTTTATCTTCGAGTGATATTACTTTTTTTAAAACTTCGATACCAAGAATGGTTCCATTATTAAGCTGATTAATGCCATGTTTGGCAATTGATCGGTTGAATCCTGTTAGCGGTTGTAGGTCGCAAATAGTTCCCAGTGCGGCAAGATCAAGATAACTCTCATCAGGCTTATTATATTTTCCCAGCAGTTTATGTGCGATTAACCAGGCAATACCGGCTCCTGTTGCTTGCTCAGTCCAGATTAGATGATGGGGTGAAGGTTCTTCTGACCCTTTATGGTGATGATCGGTAAGTATAACCCTTGTGCCTAAGTTTTTCAGTGCTTCGATCTCAGCAACTGAAACAATTCCGCAGTCTACTGTTATCAGTAATGAATTGCTAAGTGCGAATCCTTTAGTCTCAAGTAGCTTACTAACACCGTTAATGCTTTCAGTACTTAATCCATAACCTTCGTCAAATCTGTTAGGAATATATGGAAAAACATTTTCGTATTCCAAGTCCTTATATATAGTTCGCCAGAGAATTGCCGTGGCCGTTTGACCGTCTACATCGTAATCACCATAAATGACGATTGGTTTCTTGTCGCGTATAGCTTGTGAAATTTCTTCTAACGCCGGAATAATATTATTGTTTACTAACTCTATGAAATTTCCGTCGGTTGTAACATATTCCCATGGGGTTATATCCAGATTGTATTTTGCAGTGAACTTGCGATTTTTTACTAAAATATCAAAAACTTCGTCATATGAGGTTGCCCGGTTTTGGCTTAAAAAATCCCATCGGTATTTATTCATTATTTCAGACTAACATATAAGATTATTGTGAACCCGCATAATATAAATTCCCTATTTTTGAAAGTGATTTTTGCACTTCTGTCGGGCCAGTTTTTTTGACTTGAGTTAAATACTTTAGCTCATCTGTCGCGTAATTTGCAAAATATTTCGTGATAATTTAACTAGTAATTGCAGTATGTTTAATAATAAGTTAATAAATATTTAATATCCGAGTATTAAATTAAAAGCATGAAAATATTAATCATAGATCCCGACCCACGAACCGGCCAACGCTTGCTTCGTGTTTTAAAAGAAGATTATATAGTTGATTTCGCTATGAACGCGAAAGATGCAGAGGAGTTACTTTATACTACTCATTATGATTTAATGATTACCAATCTAAACCTTCCTGATATTAATGGAGAAGACTTCGTAAATTTAATTAGAACAAATATCAAGGAGCTTCCTATTATGGTTCTTTCAGGAAAAATGGCAGTTTCAGATAGAGATTTCGCTTTTGAAAAAGGAGCCGACGATTACATGATTAAGCCTTTAAATACCATAGAACTAAAAGCACGAATCAAGGCTCTACTTAATAGAAAACCCAATCGAGAAAGAAGTCTAAAAGAAATCTTAGAACTTAGAGATCTAGTGCTGGATCGTGCAAAACGAATGAGTTTTTACAAGAACGAAAGATTAAAATTACGCAAAAAAGAAATGCAGTTACTTGAATATTTGCTCGAAAATCAGGGCAGAGTAGTTACAAGGGGCGAAATACTGGAAAGAGTTTGGGATTCATCTGCTAATCCATTTACCAATACGGTTGAGGTTCATCTTAAACGGTTACGAGATAAAATCGAAAAACCCTATAACGAAAAGTTTATTGAAACCGTTCATGGCTTTGGTTATATGATGTCGTGAGATATATCTCTGTGGTACCAGGCTGTTGAGGTTGTTTATCTAGTTGATTTGACATTCAACTGTACGATCGTACAATCAGTTTATGACTTACACTAAAAAAGTTAAAAAATCATATTTAAGGGATAATCTTGCATCAATTGTTTCAGATGTTGAGAAAGGCCAGGTTTACTACGTATCAGACAGAGGTTATGAAAAAGTTGCATTAGTTCCAATTTCTCTTGTTGAAAGAAAAAGCAGAGTTCTAAAAAAGCTTAAACCAATATCACAAAGCAATGCGTTTGGTATTTTCGCCGATAAAAATGAGATGAAAGATTCAGTTGCATGGGTAAGGAATTTAAGAGAATCCGAAGTTAACGAAACCTATGCCAAATAAGATATTGTTTGACACATGTGTACTGGTCGATGCTTTGCGAGCTTATAAGCCTGCGGTCGAGTATGTTGAGAAATATGAGGAAGTAAATATTTCAATAATTACTGCGATGGAGTTGATTAAGGGATCAAAGAACAAAGCAGAGCTTAATTATTTATCTGAGTTGATTGACGGTTACAACGTTGAACCTCTAGATTCGACTATTTCTATTGCGGCAGAATCTTTAGTTAAGATTTATCATCTGAAGAATAATTTTGCGATTGGAGATGCCTTGATTGCCGCAACATGCTTATCAAAAGGTTACTCTTTAGCGACTAGAGACCTTGTTCATTTTGAAAATATTACCGGACTGGATATTGTGGTTCCCTTTTGATTAACCCTTATTTTGATTGTTTGCTAAGCTGCCTCTGAAGAAATCTTTTTGCGTGAGCTATAACCAAGAAAAATTGATAAAAATAATGACCCCCAACCTACTATAAAAAAACCTATCGGTAGTATTTTCTTAAATACCCTAATGATGGCTACTGAAGCTGATCCTCCTGATTCATCTAGCCCCAGTGAGCTAAGGGTCTGATCTTGAAGCGGTTCTATTATGTGTTTGTTGTATTCGAAGCCGAAGAGCAAAAACGAAAACCCTATGAGCAAAAGCAATCCGGAGCGGCTTGGTTTATAAATCAACAAAAAAATTGCAAAGAGAATCCCTAGAAAATATCCGATTGCATCCTGATTATGAATGAACGTTAAAAAAATAGTATCGATCAAGCTTTCACGAAGGCTCATTTAGATATTATATAACTTCTGGGTTAAAGGAGTGGGTAAACTAAATTCTTGTAGTTGATGTAAGAATTAATACTCTGTTGGTGGGGTATAACCATTTCTTATGTGCTCTCTAAATCTTGAGAGTGTTGATTCTACTGCCTTATATGATACGCCCAACTCTTCTGCAATTTGTTTAACAGGTATTGGACCGTTTTCATTTAATCCGTAATATAATCTGGCAATTTTAGCCTCTCTAGGGTTCTTATCTTCAATTGTCGCGAGGAATGCGTGCAGGTCATCGTAACGCGTTTTCTTTTCGAAAATCGCTGCAGGGTCCAGTGATTCATCGGATAGAAAATCATCAGTATCCTGTAATTGAACTTCGTTAAGTTGTCGGTGTCTTTCCCTGCGACCTTTATCAATAAGCCTTTGCCACACTCGTGTTGTTACCCATGTTTCAAACTCAACGCCTTGAGTTGGGTCGTATCGTTCAGTTGCTTGAACTAGGGCATCAATTGCCGCCGGTATGGTCTCTTCTTCCGGAAGAAGGTATGCGTTGTTTGAGTACTTCTTGGCCAAAGTTAAGGCTTTGGCAAAAAGTTCCTCGGTAACAAGTGCCCAGTTGGGATTTCTTTGTTGACCAGAAACTTCAATCGGGTTCCCAGTTATTTCCTGTGATGAATGATAGTGGTTGGTAAGCGATTGCATGTCAGGATGTTGAATTGGGTTGTATGGGATTTCCATTGACTCCTCAGTATTATCATGTGGAGGCTCATTCTCAAGAATTGAGGAAATAGAGGCAGGCATACAGTTATTCTGCCCGTTTCAGATTGAATAGGCAAGTTTCAATTCAAATAAGTGTTACGCATTTGCCGGAAATATGAGGTTTTGATAGAATTCCGGCAATTATGAGCGATCAATTTCCACCTATATTTCAAATTACTAATGCTTCTGAACTTCCCGAAAAAGATCTTGCAGAAATGCTTTTCGTTTCTCAAAATGCACCTGAGGCATGGCAAACTCGAGTTATTATGGTATTTCCTGAGCTTGCAAACTACAGCGGGCAGGTACTAAAAGGTGCCGAAATTATGAACGGAACTAACCGTGGAGATAAAGTATTTGCTGATAGTGTTGATTATGCTTGTCAGGTACATTGGATGCTTTCACATACTGCAAACATAGCAAGCAAACCGGAGACTAGATCGGCCATTTCTCTCGAATCTAGTGAAGATTCCAATTTGCGAAAAATGCTTCAAGATGTAGATGTTAAAAACAACCCATCAGATGTGGTCGATGTAATAGTACCGAGGCTAAAAATATTCTATGATCGATTTGGAGCATCATTTAGGATCGAAGACGATACAACTGGGATAGCTGTTTATGTTTATAACCAGAGCTCGCTTAGACCGGGTGATCCCGCAATAATCGAAGAATATCATGATCAACCAATGGATCATCTTTCTTACTATTTCAAGGTCACCGATTATCGCAATAATGCACGCTATGAGATATCTATTGCCGGAGAGCCGGACAGTGAAGGTCGGTCGACCGGTGATTTCCTTGCAACTCTAGGTGTCGGAGTAGGTGATAACGAAGATTATTCTAGATATTTTACTGTGAATCGGGCTATAGGAAATGTTGATGGGTTATAATTGCCAGCAACTTAAATAATGATGATTCGCTAGACCTTGTGTTGGCTAGCCTCATTTGAGAAAGCCAGTTTATGTTAGATTCTCTTCAAAAGAATTCAACCGATTATTGTTGCAATAGTTAATTTTTCTTAACCTGTGGCATTTCAAAATTTTCTCGCATTCGTGATCTGAAGCTTGAGAGTGTTGAAGGTTATGACGCCTATCATGTTTATGTCAGAATGAGGGCATAAAAGCCTCGTCTTAGCTTTGCTCGACGAGGTTTTTTAAAATCCACCTTTATCTCTATCTCAAATTTGCTTATTGATGGCGGTGTTAGCTTTGCCCTAACAGTGCTACCTGTGTACCCTGTCTGTTCATTAGGTTGACATCCTGCTCGACCCATAGTATACTCGTCTGTTCTGTCGATAGTTCATGTAAGAGCTGAGATAGATCATAAATTAATGCTATGAGCAATGTAATGGAGTCTGAGGTTTTTGACGTTAATACGTTAAGCACATTCACAAGCGAAAGCATTCCCCTCGAAGTGGGATCCTTCGCAAAACAAATGGCCGATAGCTGGTCTAACTATGCTAGAGCCGTAGCTCCTGATCTCGATGTTCCAGAGCTGGAAATACAAAACGAACTTGAGTCTCCGTTTGATATACACTCGGATACTTACGACCGTGTTGCCACTTTGGTTAATCACTTATCGGCATATCTCAATATTGCGAAAGAACGATTTGCACCGTTAGTTAGACAGGTTCCTGATATACATACCTGGAAAGAATTGGTTGAAGGTTATAATGATCCTCACTGGCCTGTTTTAGGTGTTATGAGTGAAGATACTCGTGATCTTTTATTGATCTGGGATCCTAGAAATTATCTTGAAGTCCGAATGAGCCGAAGTTCAGCTAATGACGAAAGCTCAGACCAACACGACAACACTATGTTTTTTAGAATCACAGACCGATACCGTGAAATCGCACAAATAGTTTCAGTTAAAGAAATGGCTGAAGACAAAAGAGCCATGGTAGGGTTATCAGCTTACAAATATAAAACCGCGAACGAATTTGAAGCAGTAGAAGGAGCAACGATGAGAGTTGAGCAGGTTGTGGAGATGGTTTGAGAATAAAAATAGTAATGAAATCATTTGGGTCCAATTTTAGGGCAGGATAAATTGGATCCAAATGAGCCAAGAAGAATTTCTTGTTGGTTCGAATTTGGCATTTTTGCCAAGTACATTTAAATAGTATGAGCAAAAGATGTTTCAGTTATTCATTTGTTGAATAATCTGTATCTCTGACTGCTTATATGCGCGCTAGCGAAGATTAAAAGGAAATCTCCTTTTCGAATCAAATTCTGTGCTTCACCGCATTAGAGAATCATAACGATGGTTTTCTGGTGTGGTGAAGTACGTGAAGTTTGAATATAGACAAGGAGAAGAAAGATGAAATTGCGAAAAGTTCTGTTGATCTTGGCGTTTTCTCTTGGTATGGGGTTACTCACTCTTCCGTTGTTGGCTGTTAAGGCTCAGGATGATGGGTCCCATAACGATCTGATGATTGTTGATGTCAGCATCGATTCTGTTACTGTGTCCAGTAGCTTTACCGATTCGGTGGTGACAAAAGTGCATTTGTATGAGTGGATTACTGAGGGCAATCCCCCGGTGTTTCATGAATATGAATTGATGATTCCCGCAAACGGAGTTGCAAGTGCTACGATCACTGCTACTAATTCAAGGTACGCCTTGGAAGCGGTGGTGGATCCAGACGGCCTTGTAGAAGAGACGGACGAGACGAACAACTCGAAGTACGTATGCTTGGGTTGTGAAACGCCTACGCCAGAGCCGATGGAGACATCCACGCCAGAGCCGACTGCAACTGATATCCCGGAGGTGACACCCACCAGCCAAGATGTGTGCCAAAATCCGCCTGCTATCCAGTATGTTGTGCAGGATAATAATGTTCATTTCTCCTTTGGCTGTCTTGTCCTGTGGCATTTGTACTATGATGGTGTTTTCCATTCATACGGCAATGACCAGGTTTTGGTTGTGAGTTTGGGTGACTTCGAAACCTCGATTGAGGTGGTGTCTGCGCCAGATAGTGGTGCGAAAAAACTCTACCTGACAAAGGAGAGTTTGGTAGCAACGCCAGTCCCCAGTCCGACGGAGACGATCCAGCCGGAAGAAACGGCAACGCCAGTCCCTAGCCCGACGGAGACGACCCAGCCGGAAGAAACGGCAACGCCAGTCCCTAGCCCGACGGAGACGATCCAGCCGGAAGAAACGGCAACGCCAGTCCCTAGCCCGACGGAGACGATCCAGCCGGATCCATCCGAAGTTAAGGTCGTCAACGAACGAATTCAGGCGTCTATCAGTGGTGACTCTGGAGTGGTAGTTCACGTGTATTCGTGGGAAGGGAACGACTCTGAGTTTCACCATTTCATTACGGATGGTAACAACGTTGTGTTTCCTTTTACGGGTTTGACCTTGATGGAAATCTGGGTGGACCCGGATGATAACCATGGCTTGAAAGCATACTATCGCTTTGTTATCACCGATGGAGTGGTTATTGGTCCGCTTCACCTCCCCCTCATCTTCAACTAGCGCGCTCGACTAGATTCCGAAACGGAAATGTTTTGATATGCATCTCGCATGTCGCAAAAAACAAATCCCAAGTAAGAATCTAGTCTAGCTCTTTCTAAAGATGAAGCTCCCCGGAGTTTGATCTTTAAGACGAGCTAAGCTCACGCACATTAAATAAATCATTTAGGTCCAATTTCCCCAAAGTGGATCTTAATGAGCAAAGAAGGAAACTCCTTTGCCAAAGTCTTTGAAGGATGCCTTCATGGATTTGTACAGTCAAACACGAAGACCCATAGTATTGACGTTTTGCATGCTAAATGCTAGAATCGTCAAGCAATTGTAGTGCCTTTGTTGCGCTCAGAGTATGAATTTTTATTTTGGAAGTTAAGTTTCGACTTTCAGAATAAGTCAAGGAAGTTTTCTTCGTTGACTTGTACTTCGCTTGAATTTTCGAGCGATGGAAGATACAGCATTTGCCAAGGTCTTCAAAAGTACATTTAAATAGTATGTCTTAAGGGAAGAAGCTATTCTATTTGCAGAACAGTTTCCCAGTTATAGACATACCCCAACACACTAAATTTTAAGATTTCCTTTCTAGGAAAGTGAACGAATAGACGATGTGATTGGTACTGCGTTGAGGTAAGGTTCTCGACGTTATTTCGATGTAGTACAAATCAACGTTCGTTTTTCAATTCAACAGGAGACATATCATGTGGTGGTTATTGATGGTATTGGCTTGGATCGCCTTTGGCGTTGCACTGGTTGCACTTACTGCCAAGGGCATTATGTGGTTTCGGCAAGGTCGTGCATGGCCTTATCGCAGTGGTCGAACACCCGTGTTCGCAATTGCTGCGGCCGTCTCGTTTGTGTTGGTTTTTGTTTTTGCAGGACTCGCTCTTGCGAGAGCTCCGTTCCCACAGTTTTCAGCTCCGGTTGGCACTCTTGCTCAAAGCAGAGCAGCTGCACAGCTTCCAGAGTTCACTCTTGGGAATGAAGCACCCGCACCTTCGGAGCAGATGCCGCAAGTTGGAGACTCGGCAATTGCACAATCAAACCCGACCTCAACACCGGCTGTTCATGTTCAGCCCACTGCGCCTGTGACTACAGCTCAAAGTGCATCCACTGTGATCATGCAAACCTGGGAAAACACCAAGTTCCAGGAGTGGACTGCACTGATGGCGGAAATGGCTCGTGTGAATGAGTGGTCGAAGCTGAAAGGTCCAGCAGTCCCGTTGGTAGAAACCTCTGAAGTAGGCCAAAATGACGCACCTGCGGTGACCCCTTATTCGATTTGGGGAATTTTCACCGGCCATGGTGACTTCGAGTACGGGACTGTCCGGTTTGGTTGGCAATATCGCAGGGGTACGTTGTACGTTGCGCTTTTCGAGAATCAGACTGAGGAGCCTTTGCAGTTCCGGGCCCGAAATATTCCGGTTGGTGGAACCTCGGCAGTTGAGTACAACAGCTATGAGCATGTGAATATCGAAGCACTGGCCGGACTTCCTTTGTTGGATGGGCGTAATTTCCACTGTGGTATCCGTTGCGACAGCGTTGTCGTGACGCATATTGTTCACACCAATAATGGTGACGTCCGCCAAGACTACGAGTTCAACCTCACCGGCATGGTTAACAAGCCAGCAGCAACAGGCCCAGCCTCTATGGTTGTGACGTCCTCTCAGCCAACTGCTGTGAGTACGCCTGCTGTAGATAGCAGTAATCTGGAGGAGTCTCCTGCGGAAATCTGCGGCGAAGCGTTCATTCAAGATTGGCGTTCGAGCTCACCCAAATTCCCTGTTCGGGATGGCTACCAGTTGTGGATCACCACAGACCCTGCTTCTGTAGATGGAAAACAGAAATCTGCAACGAGGCTCGTCATCTTATCCGATTTGTCTCTCAACCTTTCCGAGGTTGCCATTGGTGACCAAGGTCACGCCAACAGCTTCGGTTGTTTGGTCAAAGGGCAGATCACTAAGGAGAAGATCGACCAATTGATGCAGAGCATGCCGGGCGCCGTTCTTCTTGATCTCCGAGCCAAAGGCTAGTGTGTTGGGTTGCTAACCTATAGGGTTAGCAGGGGTCGGGCGAATGCTCGAGAATTTTCCTTGGCGATTTTTGCCATGTGAACATTTTCGAATCCATTCGACCCGACCTACACACTTTTTGAGTCTTGGAAGTTTTCTTCAAAGATTCGAAAAGTGTTTCCATTTGATATAAAAAAGGTTGCCTTTCAATAGGCTTTGTTTTGCACACTAAAATCGACCTTTTAGGCGAGATACATAGAAGTATGAATTACTTTCGTGTTTCTAGAAGTCTGAGCTTAGGAGGTCAAGATGAGATCCTTGCTGGCAGTTTTGAGTGCTTTGGCATGGGGATTTGTCACCCTTGTGTTTTTACTGGCGATGTTTTTCCCAGGCATCCCCCATCGGGTAAATTTCGTGCTAGACACCAACGCCGCCGATGCAGACCGTACTGCGGTCGTGGGCATCTACGCTTTCCACAGCCCTGCAGAAAGCGCAGGTCACATCCCCACCGGGCGTGCCGAGCTTAGGCTCGTCAGAGATGTAGGGCTAATGCTCTACATCGGCCCGTAGGGCGAAGACCGGACAGATTGTTCGAATTGTTTTTGGTTCATCGCGAACCATTCACCCAATTCGATGTTTTCTTTCTGTCCGGTCTAGAAGTTTTAGTTCTTTTTCAAATAAGCAGATCATTGAGGTTTCTAAATGCCGAGATGAAATTCTGAATATTTGAAAATGAATTAATGAGTGTTTCGTATGCTGATGAGGTTTTTCTGCATTTTTGCAAAGAGTTGAGTTTTGTTGGAGAATAAAAACATAAATATGCAAGAAATTAATCAAACTACAACTGTTGCGAAAAATAATATATCCGGCTCAATCAACCGTAAAACCCTGCAACTTAACGAAATAAGCACTAAATCTAGAAGCATGGGAGCAGACACCGGAATCATTTCCCGATACGTTAATAAATTCAAATCAGATGATTTTAACCTGGCACTTCTTGGCCTTTTACTTTTCCATATAGGCATTTTTGTAATATTTCAAATAATCGATCGTTCGAATCAAACTTGGGATAGCGCCGGTCATATCGGTATGAGCTATAACATTGTTGAACAACTTAAATTATGGGCAAGAGGAGATATTGGAACCATTGATTTATTGAGAACCTCTGATTATTATCCTCCTTTTGTTCAGGCTCTTGGTGCTGTATTGGTAATGATATTTGGGTATGGTAGTAATCTGATTCTTTCACTAACCTTATTCTTTTACCTGCTGGCAATTATATTTTTATACGTTGATATTAAACTCATTGGGGGAAGCTCCAGAAAAGCTTTCTTTGCCTCATTCGTATTTTCGTTATTTCCTCAGGTTTTTGAACAATCACGTGTTTTTCATTTAGATTTACCGTTGGTTGCTTTATTGTTAATCGCCTTTTACTTCTTTGTAAAAAGCAAAGGTTTGCAGATCACCAGATATACAGTGTGGTTTGCTTTGTTTTTTGCTTTTGCTCAATTAACCAAATGGTACGGGTTTATATACTTGGCTATCCCTTGTTTGGCTTATTTTGTATATTTCCAAAAACAGGGAATTAACACCAAAGAGCTTGTTAAGAATGCTTTAATTTCAGCCGGAATAGTTGCTGTTGTAGCACTCCCTTGGTACATAGCTAATTACAATCGGCTCGTAGAGTATTCGAGCATATTTTCTACCGGAGAAATTGATGATCCTCAGTTTTTTTGGTCGTTTTACAACTTCTTTTACTACCCGACAAGAATATTGTCCCACCAGTTGTTTTTACTACCCTCGTTGATAGTTTTGGCGTCCCTGGGTTTTCTGTATAAAAGAAATAAAAATAAGTTTTGGATAATATTAGCTTCGATTATTGTGCCTATGTTTGTTTTCACAGTCGTAGGTAATAAAAATCTAAGGTATGTGTTCCCATTAACGCCGGTATTTGCTTATCTGATTACTGATTTTCTATACAATCTGCCACATACGTGGAATTCTGTGTCGAGGCCATTAAAAGCTGCACTTGTCGGTTATTTAGCATTTGCGTTTTTCTTTACATCTTTTAATCAGATAAAAGCCCAATCCGAAATACTTAAGCCGATCGGAATGTTGTTTTCGGCGAATTATTACAATGTTTGGGTATACGAGCCACAGCTTTATTCATATAACCGTGATTACTGGCCGATAGATGAAATTTGGGATTTTATTGCTCTTGATTCAGGAAACTTTCAGGAGGTTTTTGGAGTAACTCCGCTCTTTGATAAGAGAAATCTTTCATTGGCTACCTTTGAATTAATGAGACGTGAAAATGGTTATACGAAAGCCTATGTTCCTGTTCCTTACTTTCAGTTTGAACCTTTTGGATCTGAAACCGAAATACTTGATTACCTGAATGAAAATAATGTGAAATATGTTCTAGTAACTGAAGACCCAGGACCAATAGGTTTAAGGAACTATGCTGTTTTAGATCAAATGACCAAGTATTTCTTATCAAGAAGGAATGCATATTATGAACAGGTCAAAACTTTTGAATTACCTGACGGTTACACTTTGAAGGTTTTCAAGAGATTGCCCCCAGGTCAGAAACTTGATTACACCGTAAGCGCTCAATGTAAATCTGACGCAGGACTCGACGACGGTATTGAAACTATACAGCTAAGAAGAAATCATACCTATGTGTTCTATACCGGACACTACGGCTTAGACCGTACAGTTAAAGCTTTCGAAGAAGGAACCATTTACATCGTGCAGATTGAAAATATCCCACACGAGAGCAATTTAGATGTCTACAATTTACCTCACGTTGGAACCGGAATGTGTATTTTCGACACTATTGATATTGATCTAACTGACGCCATTAGACGGCCATTAATCGAGCCAAATCACTGTGCCGTTGACTGCGAGAAAGTTGTACACATCAAGTGGGTAGTCGGAGATGCTGAACCTGTCGAAACCATATACTACAGAGGCGATTTCACTACTGAAGAAGATGTCGGAGTCGTTGAAGACGCTGGAATGCTGGATTCAGGAATCGTTAATTAACAAATCCCATGGGATCTGCCGGAAAAGATTCGCACATGATTATGTCCCGCCTGAAAGGTATTAAAATCACAAAAGAAACCCTGATAACTCATTGGCCGGAAATTGCTTTATTTATTATCGTTGCATTTATTTGCCTTGTTAACTACAAGCCCGGTTACTGGTTTAGCGGTTGGGACACACTACATCCCGAATTCAATTATTCAATTTACTGGAACCGAATTACGAATAGCGTATGGCAGGAACACCAGGGTTTAGGTGCCGTTGCAACTCAGGCACATGCTTCTGAGATCCCCAGAGTTATGTTGTTATGGTTTTTTGACCTGTTTTTGCCCACGCATTTTGTAAGATGGATGTATTTTTTTGCAATGCTGATGATTGGCCCTTTAGGTATTTACTATCTTTGTCAGCATTTATTTCACCATAAAGACCATAAGAAAATTTATTCTTTTTTAGGCGGGTTGTTTTATCTGCTTAATTTGGGAACATTGCAGAATTTTTATGCCCCACTTGAAATGTTTGCGACGCTATATGGATTTATCGGATTTCTGTTTTTGTATACATTGAAGTTCCTCGATAGCGGCGAAAAGCGATTTGTGCTCATTTTTGCAGTGTTGTCGTTTTTTTCAGCACCAATGGCTCATACCCCGACCCTGTGGGTGGTCTATTTTATTCTGCTTACGGCTTTTGCCCTTTCTATTACTACTGTGCAGTTTAGTCGCTTTTCATTTGCGTATTTTCGAAGGTGCGTAATTTTACTTGGCACCGCGTTTTTGATGAATTCTTTTTGGATTTTGCCGACTGCGTATTTTACGTTAACACACGCAAAAGACGTTTCTTCTGCAAAGATCACTCGATTCGTAAGCGAAGAGGGAATTCTAAACAATCTTGAGTATGCCAATATTGAAAATCTGGCGTTGCTAAAAGGCTACCTTTTTAACTGGAAAGTTCACAGGGGAGACGGGCAATTTACACCAATTTTTATAGATTGGGAAATGCATTTCTATCGATTAGGCAATTTCTACGTGCAACATTGGGGCTATTTGTTTTTCGGAATAATCGTAATCGGTATTATTTTTACGGCTATCAGAACACGTTATTACCGTGGGCTTACTTCTCTTGCTGTAGTTTTTCTTTTGAGCTTGTTCTTTTTATTAATGGAAAATTCGGTAATCGGATTTGCATATGTGTATTTGCGGAATAATTTCCCGATTATTAAAGAGGCGCTCAGATTTCCTTATACGAAATTTTCGATTCCCTTAATAATGACCTACGCTGTATTTTTTGCTTTTGGTGCTTATGCGATTTCTAAAATATTCGTAAAGGCGTATCCGAAGAACGTCAATATAAACAAGTACGTGGGAGTAATCTTTTCGTTTATGCTTGTTATATACTGTTGGCCTGCTTTCAATGGAAAGCTTTTTGGAGATATTCAACAAGTCAAAATTCCGGATTATTACTTTGAGGCATACGATTATTTAAACAAACATGAAAACAGTCGTATTGCTACATTGCCTTTGCACAGTATGTATGGTTGGGTTTACTACGATTGGCAGGAAAACGACCGTATTAATGCGGATTATCAAGGCGCAGGGTTTGTATGGTTTTTATCTAAAAACCCGATCTTAGACCGTGAGTTTGATCGTTGGTATCCTACTAACGAAGACTTTTATAATGAGTTTCACTATGCTGTTTATTCCGGAAATACCGAATTGTTAAAATATATCTTTAATAAATATGATGTTAAATTTCTTATTTATGATACGAGTATTGATGTGCCGTGGAATAAAAATGCCCTATATTCTGAAGGCATTGAGAAACTATTTGCAGATAAATCTGTTTTTAGAGTAGACCAAACCTTTGGTTCTCTAAATATCTATAAGATTGCCGGAGCATTTACTAGCGATGGATCTGAACCAAGAGTAAGTAATTATTCTGAAACTCCCGAACAAATTAGATATGTAAGCGGGGCTTATAGCAATATAAACGTTGACTCTGAATTCTGGCAACATAAAGATAACTCTTTGGGCGGAATTTCGTCTTCATCAAGTTTTGCCTATTACACCTCGGACGAAGTTTCCAGCAAAGTTGTTGGTTCGATATTTAAAGATGATAATTATCTCGCAGACTCTTTATCTACCGGTGAAATTCCACTTCTTAATTCTGATAACGACGGCTTTTTTCTATATCTACCTGACCTATCTGTAGAGGACTATATTCCGGCTGAAATAAACAACTCTGTCGATTCGTTCGGCAAGAATGTCAGCATCAAGTATTTATATCCCAAAATTTTGAAATCATCTGGTGAAGCTATCTTTAATCCACAGTACGAGACGAACTTGCCGCTAGAGCCTAATCAGTCGATGATAATCAATCGAAAAGCTATAGGATCGACCTCTCGTGTGGTTTTTCTAAACAGACTGGATAATGAATCATTTGTTTATAACAGCGAGCCTTCAGTCGTTTATGATTTAAGCTCAAAGGTTTACTCTGCCCAAGTGCAGGATTGTTCAGGCGGGATTGGAAGTTTTGGTAAAGATTTCGGGAGGTATCCCGGCGGTGTGATTCTTAAAGCAGTCGATAAAAATTTGTGTTTAGATTTCGATGAAGAAATTGTTAACCAATCTCCGGTTGTTTATAAAGTGTCTTTTGAATATACAGCCGAAAATGGAGCCAGGCCGTTGTATTGTTTGACCGAGGGTTCTCTTGATACGTGTCTTAACTATAAATATGAGGACGCCCCAAAAGTAAACTCCAAGCTTAATTTCTCGAAATATGAAGATTTTGTAATCGTTCGGGACTCAAAATCTTTAAAGTTCACGCTCATTTTAGAAACAGATGATAAAAGCAAAGAGTTAAAATCCGAATTCATTAATTTGAAAATCGAAGCATACGAAGGTCTATATGAGAGCAGATTTGGGCTTGACCGTGAAGTTATACCTCAGAAAGAAAGTGTGATTGTAAAAAAGGAAGATTTCCCGTTAAAGATCATGCTTCCGGAACAGGATACACAAGGTGTTTTACAGGAAATATATTTCCCTACCTCAGGATATTTTAATCCTGTAATAAAGAACTGTGATTCTTATAATCAGGTTGCTTTTAATCGAACCTTGGAAGCTGATAACACCGGAGATTACTATCGCTACTATGCTAAAGACGCAATCGCCTGTGATGATATCGATACGAGAAGCATCCAAACAGGTTTAAGCTACCTCTTAACTTTCAAAACTAAAAATATCTCAGGAAAAGGACTGGATATTTGTCTATCATCAAATAATATTCCGAAATGTCTTATCGAAGAGAGGCTTGACGGTAAAGATGGTGCTTCATTGGTATTGCCACCATATCCCGATGCCAGAAGAGTAAAAGTAGGTGTCGGAAACCATTCAATAGGTGAAGTCGATACCGAAAATTTATTTTATTCTCTAAACGTTAGATATATTCCATATAACTGGCTAAAAGGAATTGCACTAGAATCTGTTGAAGAAGAAAAATATAAAGGTAATCCTATAGCGATTAGCTCGTCGAATAAAATAAACTCTTTTATTTATTCCGTGGAGGTCGCTCCCAATCAAAATATAGTGACCCAGAGTTCCCAGAATGGGTTGTTGGTTTTGAACCAATCGTTTGATAAGGGGTGGACTATTTACAGGGCTTCTAGTTGTCCTATGGGTATATATACGCCCTTTACCTGTCAACCGGTCGGATATGAGCATGTCTTGGTGAAGAATTGGGCTAATGGTTGGATGGTACCCACAGAAGAAGGCCGTTACTATATAGTCTTTTGGCCACAATATTTACAATTTGTCGGGTATTTACTGATATTACTATATGCGATCGGGTTGTATTTATATTGGGTTTTACCTACCTTTTTTGGAATTAATCAGCTAAAAAAGCCTGTTGGTGAATTAGGGATATTCCAACGTTTACGAGGATATCTGCGTTGACAGAGTATCCTATAGGATGTATAATGCGCCCATGAATTATTGCCTATAGGGCGTTATTCAGGCTTGATAGCAAGCCAGTTTAATTACTATAATTAAGCCCAATAGGGTTGATTATAATTAGTTTGAGCATAAGGCATTGAAGTATCTGCGTATTGACTGCTTTTGGAAGCATTTCGATACGAACCTGCCTTCAAACCGCTCAATATCCCCTGCCAAAGAAAGTGTATTTATGAACAAAAACATAACTGCTAGCTTAGCCGTTTTTGTTGCCATAGCTACTACAATGCTTTTTGCCCAAAATGCGAGAGCAGAGAAGTGCGTAACCCAGTATGGGGGTGGCAAAATTTGTGTAAGCGAAGACGCCAAACTTAAAGTAGAGAAAAGCGTCTGGAATCCTGAAAAGAAAGATTGGCAGGATCATATTGGCTCCAAGGAGCACAAATTTGATGCCAACAATAAAATTAAGTTCAGGATCAGAGTTAAGAACACTGGTGATGTCGAGATAAAAGACATTAACCTGGAAGATCATCTTCCTTCTTTTGTGAAATACAAAGATGGAGATGGCGAGGGTAAAAAAGATGATACCCGAGTGGAATTTGATAAATTCGATCTTAAACCCGGCGAAAGCAAGGAATTCGAATTTACAGCAAAAGTTGCTGACGATGGAATCCTTCCTAAGGATGACAATATTTGTCTGACTAATGTTGCTAAAGCTGAAGGAAAAAGAGCTGATAACGACAAAAAGGAAGATGCTATTGATTACGCAAACTTTTGTATCGAACTGCCTAAAGTAAAAGGCAAGGAAGCCCCTAAAGCACTTCCTAAAACCGGTATAGATCTTATACCTGGAGCTTTAGCTATGGGATTGGTCTTTGTTGGTTTTGGTTTGAGAAAACTCACTAAGAGAGCTTAAGCCTGCTGGCGGAGATTAAACTCCTTTAGTGACCCGATACAAAGGGTCGTAGCGAACTTGAAGAGCCCCGATGAAAATCGGGGCTTTTTAGTTTTTATTAATCATCCTATCTAATAACGTTAATAGGGCTTTAACCTAATTGAATTTGCGATTTTAATACTAGATGCTAGGATGTGTTTATGGTTTTGGATTCATCCGACATAACGAAAATAAAAGAGGCTTTATTACCGGAAATTAAAACGCTTATGGATCGAATGCTGGATGTAAAAATGGATGCAAAGTTTGAAAAATTTGAGCGGAGATTTAACATGAAATTCGAAAAACTTGAACGCAGATTTAACATAAAGTTTAAAGAACAGCAGGAATTTCAGGATCGAACTTATCGTAATATTATTGAGGAAGTTTATCAACTACACCCAACCAGAGCGGATCTATATGAAGTTAGAACCAGGGTTGAAGATTTAGAAAGCAGAATTGATGATTTAGAGCGGAAGTCGCGTGTAGGTCATAAATGATCTCAATTTAGAAAGATTTTCACATATCTCCATCTTGAATACTGATCTTGATGAAACTCGGTTTCATACAGTGGAAAATTTTTAATTAATGCTTCGATTTTTTCTTTTTGTCCCCATCCGAATTCCATGTATATGAGCCCTGTTTTTGGGGTTAGATAGTTATGAGCCTCTGTAAGGAACTCTGAAATGATTTCTGTTCCGTTTATTCCCGAAAAGATTGCTTCAGATGGTTCATGCTCGATTTCTTTGCCTACTTTTTCCTGATGGCCGACATAGGGGGGATTGGCAAAAATATAATCATATTGTGAAATCGGTATATTCTTAAAGACATCACTTTGAAAAACATGGTATCTGTTGGTAGCGATTTGGTTTAGTTCCAGATTTAGCTTAGTTTGTTTAACAGCATTATCGTAGTAATCGGAAAAATCCATAGTCAGCTTTGGGTTATTCGCCATGATTGCGATGCCAATGCAACCTGAACCGCAAAATATATCCAGGCATTTTAATTTATTGGTTTGGGGAATAGTTTGAAGTGCTTTTTCAACCCAATGTTCTGTTTCGGTTCTTGGGATTAACGGCTTATATCTAAGGTCGATATTTATGTTTAAGAAAGGTTTGTTTCCGATTAGGTAATCAACGGGATAGTAGTTTTGAAGTTGCTCGATGTCTTTGTTTAATCCGGGAATTTCGTGTCGCTTTTGAGGCTCATTGATAAGTTCTTCAAGTCTGGTTCCTGAAACTTTATATTTTTCCTTTAATAGAAATCTTAGCTCGTTATCGATGTTCATTCTGGTAATATGCTCTAGAACTCATCTAAAACCTTTCCAAAGTTCGAAACGGTTTCGGCGGATGTCGTTATCCTCTCGATACTTTTCCGCGCCTCAAGCTCACTTTGGAAAGCTTTTTAGATCCGCTGTAATCATGAGGATTCTCTAGGTTTTTAGATAGATTCTAGTAATTAATTTTAGTATATTATATGGATGCTTCATTCAAATGAATATAAGCAGGTAGTTGATGTGTATTTTTAAAAACATCCTAACCGAATTTCAAACCTGTTATGAATTATTTTATTAAAACGACTCTATTTGTATTACTATTTTTGTTTATCGTCACTTTTTTTGTCGCCGCAGGGGCAATGTGGTTTTATGATCGCCAAATAAATAAGGAATACTCAATATCCGAAAAGGAATTGAAGCTTACAATAAAAACCGGTTCAAGTGTCGGCGAAATCGCTGAATATCTAAAAGAAAATAATCTTATCGATTATCCATTAATTTTGAAAGTATATCTTTTTTTGAATCCGACAAAAACAATCCAGGCCGGTTACTACGAAATTCCTGAAGGAAAAGTGAATCTGTCCCAGTTGGTTGATACTTTTCAGAATGGGAGCTTTAAACGTAGGCTAACTTTTATCGAAGGTTGGAGAACTGAAGAATATATCGACTATTTGAAAGAAGAGATAGGCGAAGAATTCGCTGATCGATTTGCCGCCTCAAAAGATGTCAAAGAAGGTTATCTCTTTCCGGATACCTACATTATCGAAATGGATTATAAGCCTGAAAATCTGGCGAATTGGATGAGGAAAAATTATGAGACTAAAGCATCTTCAGGTGAGTGGGAAAAACGAGCACTTGAAAGAGGCTTACAAATGGATGAGGTTCTTATTCTTGCGTCAATTGTTGAACGAGAAATGCATTTTTCATCTGAACGCCCGAAAATTGCCGGAATATTATTAAAGCGTTGGCAAAATGCCTGGCCGATTCAAGCAGATGCAACTGTTCAATATGCAAAAGCCGGAAACGGAAATTGGTGGCCACGAGTGACTAGAGATGACTTGCGGTCGATTAATTCTCCTTATAATACGTATTTGAATAAAGGGTTGCCTCCCGGGCCGATTTGTAACCCAAGCAAGGATTCTATTGAAGCAGTTTTAGATTACGTTGAAACTCCATATTGGTTCTATATCTCAGGGAAAGACGGCAAGACTTACTATGCGGAAACCCTAGAACAGCATAACCAAAATGTTGCTAAATATCTTTAGACTTATTGGAAATCCGTCCGGCAAAATATAATGACCTAATGCCTTATTTTTCTTTGATTCCTCCTGCATGTAAAAAACTGTTTACGTTTTTATCTAGCTAAATTACGTACCTGTTCACCAATTTTTTCGTGTTATGAAATGCCGGGTAGATATTATTCGTTTATGGTATTTAGCAAGATTAAATCCATAATTATTGATCCACCGTTGTATCGTCTTGTTGAGGTTGAGGTGCTAATAGACGAACGGGGTTTTCCCGGATTTTATATTATTGGTTTAGCATCAAAAGAAGTTAGTGAGGCAAAAGAACGCGTCAAGTCGGCAATAAAGAATTGCGGGCTAAAGTTTCCCAATAAGAAGATAGTCGTAAATCTTTCTCCTGCAGATTTACCGAAAAAGGGATCTTCATATGATTTACCAATCGCTCTTGGGATATTAAAAGCCTCCGGCCAATTAACATGTGAAACCTCGAACATTTTGGCTATTGGAGAATTGTCTTTAGACTCGCATATACGAGCGGTTAAAGAAGTTTTCCTTTCAGGTCGAATGTGTTTGGAACAAGATTTTAGATTATTAATACCTAAAGAGTCTGTTTCGGTCCTGAGATTTTTCAAAGGATTGCAATTTATAGGTGCGGAAAAATTATCGGAAATGGTTTGGAGTCTAAATAGGAATGATTTTACCCACATGGGTCAGTCTGAGCTTACTCTACAGCAGGGTTATACAGATCAATATACGCAAATTCAAGGTCAGTTTTTTGCCAAGCGTGGTCTTCAGATTGCTGCTTCAGGAGGGCACCACATTTATCTGATGGGCCCAACGGGTGTCGGGAAAAGTATTTTGAGCCGTGCCTTGCATGGTTTGCTTC
Source organism: Patescibacteria group bacterium (assembly GCA_048499955.1). GTDB lineage: Bacteria > Patescibacteriota > WWE3 > 2-01-FULL-39-13 > 2-01-FULL-39-13 > JASNYX01. Next base: position 121,906 of record JASNYX010000001.1, read on the forward strand.
CCAAAATGTCTATCCCTGAGCTATTAGAGGTGAATGCGGTGCATTCTAGTATTGGCTCGCTAACCATAGAAAGACCTTTTCGAGAGCCTGTTTTACAGAATATAGATACGGGAGTGGCAAGTAATAAACTCTTAAAAGAGATGATATTAGCTAACTTAGGCATTTTATTTTTAGATGAATGCCTCGAATGCAAGAAGTCTATTTTAGAGATGTTAAAGATCTATTTGGAGAAGGGGCGAATCAGTAGAAGCTTGCATGGAAAAGAAACCGAACTGTTGTGTAAGTTTATTCTGGTTTTAGCCAGCAATGCATGCCCATGCGGTAATTTGGGAGAACCTAAAAAAATCTGTTATTGCAGTGAAACTCAGATTATGGCCTACAGAGGAAAACTGAGTCAGTCGATGCTAGATCGAATTGATTTACAAGTTATATGCTCACCAAGTTCTGAAGACCAGAATATAGACGAGAGTAGTAGCGATACCTACGACGAGGTTGTGTTTAAGGTGGAACGAGCATACCAAACCCAACTGAAGCGATATAAAGATGATGCACGTCTGAATCTGAATTCTCAGCTTGATTATCAAAATATAAGAAAATATATAACTTTGGATAATCAGGCAGAAGAAATGCTGAGTAAAATAAGAATTAATTACAGGTTAAATCAGAGGTCTACTCACAAAATTCTTAAAATAGGGAGGACTATCGCGGATCTGGGAAATTCCGAATTCATTAAAACGCATCATTTATCTGAGGCGATAAGGTATAGGTTTAATTGGACTGGATCCAGAGAACCAGAATGATAGAAAATGCGATTGAGCTCAAGATAAGTGTTTTGAAAATGTCTTTTTTTAGATATACATCATTCGCCAACTGCAGAATTGATGCGCTCTTATGTGCGTCTTTGTGCTCGATGGGCTGATTACTAATGGCTGTCTTGGGTTTTACCGGGGAGTCCTGAATTGGGCTTATGTTTGTAGAACTAATTTGTGAACGTTTTGGTTCGTTATCTCTATTTTCTATTTTGATTTGAGCCTTTAATGCTTCAAGTTGTCGCCTAAGTTCGCGGGTTTTCTTGTTTTTACGATTTGCCATATATGGGGATTATACATTTTTCAATGAAGGAATCCACTGTAATTACTTCGTCATTGCGGAGTTTTTTAACATCCTTTGACTAGCTAGCCTACTAATGTATAAAATGAATACAATGCCTGTTTCAAAAGTCCGCAAAGCAACCTCTTCTCACGAAGCTGAACATAAAGAGTCTAAGACTAATTCCAAGGTTACCGCTAAAGCTACTCGTCCGGTATCATCTTTGATGTCGCTGAGCGAAGATTTGAATAATGGAAATGAAGAGAATCTCATACAAGATGATGTGTCTTTAGAGTCCGATGTGAAGTCGGATAAGAAAAATCCATCAAAGAATGTATTGGATTTTTTGGGTGAAAAGGAAAAGTCGGAGGTTTCGGGAAATGAGAAGGAAGAGGTTTCTTCAATGGGAGCCGTTGATGATTCTAATTCTAATGAGTTCTTTACTTCGTTTAATAAATCCGCAGATCCTGTAGATGTGAAGTCTGTGCCTTTGAGTGTTCCACAAAATACTGTTTCCGACGGTAGGCAGGTTTCGGGTGATGAATCGGTTGAAGAACCAATTATTGTCAACAAAGATGCCTCAAGTGCGGATGATAAAAATAATTCATTTACAAATATGCCTAGCTTTATGACTGTTTCTATGAACGAAAGTGCTACTTCAAAAGGGAACTCAAATCGAAAGAGATCAGTTGCCCTCATAGTTTTTCTGTTGTTGGCTCTTGGTGGAATATTTTCTTACTTTTATTGGTTTTCAGCAGGTGGGTCATTTGTTAATCCTTTGAATGATGGTTCAGTTGTTGATAGTGATGGAATTGTTGATAATTCCGGAAATTTCGAAAGCCCTATCAATGGGATGTATTTTAGCCCCGCAGATGCGGCAAAATTCAAAGATTTAAAACCGATTGCAGTAATGGTTAATAACTATGAAATTGCACGGCCGAGTTCAGGGTTGAGTAAGGCCGATATTATATATGAAGCTGTTGCTGAGGCAGGGATTACAAGATTAATGCCGATTTTCCATTCCAGAATTCCTGAAAGTGTCAGCTCGATAAGATCTGCCAGATATTATTTTGTTGAACTTGCTTCTTCTTACGATCCGCATTATATACATTGGGGAGCTGCTCACATGCCACCGTGTCAGAAAGCCGGAACTTGTCCGGTAGGTCCGGGAGAAAAAGTCGAAACGCTTCCTGAAACCGATGCATACGATCGAATTGTTAAACTGGGTTTGCCGAATTTAGACGGGGGAAATTACTCTTGCAACGGAGATAATTGTCCTTTCGGACGTGACCCGCTTAAAGTCGGCAAAGTCCCATCAGAGCACACTGCTTTTAGCCGATTGCCGCTTATTTATAAATTGGCAAAAGATGTTCGCCCGCAGGATACTTGGCATCAGTTTCAGCCTCTCGCATCTTGGAAGTTCAAAGATGATGCTCCGGAATCAGAGCGAGGTAATATCGGAGAGCTTTCTCCTATTACATATAAATATTGGGATACTCAACCTGCTTTTGATGTGAAATGGGAATACGATAAATCAAAGAATGAATATATTCGATATCAAGGAGGCGTTAAACAGGTTGATCAGCTTGATGGAGCAGAGCTTCGTGCTAAGACTATAATCATTAGATACACAGTTCAAAAACCGGCTAACGATAAAAAGGCACATTTATTATTTGATATTGTTGGCACCGGTAAGGCTTTAGTCTTCCAAGACGGAAAATTCATTGAAGGAACTTGGACCAGAAGCACGCATGATGCTATGGATGTGTATAAAGATCTAACAGGTGAAGAGCTTATATTTACAAGAGGACAAATGTGGGTACAGCTTCTACCTCCGGAAAATAAAGTAAACTACTCTGCGGTTACCACAAATTCCACACCTACGGTTTCGCCTGCCCCTGTGTCTCAATAAACACGGTTTTTTCTCAAAAAGGGTAGTCTATTCGTGGAAATCGAGTATAATATGTGTATATGTTCTTGGAAGACATCATCACATCAGAAGCTCGGGTTAAAATTCTCATCGAATTATTTTCCGAAACAAATAAGCATCTATATGTAAGAGAGTTAACTCGAAGAGTTGGTACCGAGATCAACGCAGTAAGACGGGAGCTTAAAAGGCTTACTCAGGCCGGATTAATCAAAAAAGAAAAAAGAGGTAACCGGCTCTACTATTTAATCAAAAAAGATTATCCTTTTTATTATGAACTGGTTTCCATGGTTGCCAAGGAGGCGGGTATCGGGAAAGCTGTTCTTGAAAATCAAAGTAGATTAGGAAAAATCAAATTGGCGCTTCTATCCGCACCTTTCGCTGAGGGTCGGAAGTCTCAACAGAATGAGCTTGATCTATTGCTGGTTGGCAATATTAACCGTGAGGTTTTAGAGGAAATCATAAAAGATATAAAATCCAGAACAGATAAAGACGTAAACTATACGATTCTTGGTGACGAAGAATTTGAATATTTAAAGAATCGAAGAGATGTTTTCCTATTGTCTTTTTTGATTGCTCCTAATATCCTGCTAGTAGGTGAAACTGATAAGTATTTAACAATTTCCTAGAGTTTATTATTCAGATGTTTAGGTTGTCAGAAACCTTGTTACTTTCAATTCAAACGGATAAATTAAGATGACGAAATATTTAAAGAACCCTCGCTACATATTACTCGTTGTGTTGCTTATTACTGTAATTTCGATTTTGATCGATATGCCTCGATTGCATCTTAATTATCAGCACGATTTTTCAAAATATTCCTGGAGCAGATTCATACCTGATTGGATTTCTAAAGATAAAAACCTTGTGATTGATGAGGTAATTGGAGGATACAGTCTTAATCTGTTTAACGGATTCTTTGTGCGAGATCTTGAAATCAAGAAGGGTTTGGATATCTCGGGAGGTGTTAGCGTGTTACTTAATGCTGACATGTCAAAAATCCCTGAATCTGAAAGGGATACCGCTCTTGAATCTTTGAAGAATGTTATTGAGCGAAGGGTTAATTTATTAGGAATTTCAGAAGCAAATGTGCAAACGACAAAAAGTGGCGGGAACCATCGGGTGCTCGTGGAATTAGCAGGGATCACAGATACCACTCAAGCTATAGATGTGATAGGTCAGGTTGCTCAGTTAAGCTTTAAAAAAGAGCGACCGATTGAGGTAGTTGAAGATGTTGAAATTGATCCATATGCATTCCCGGAATATGAGGACACTGATTTAAGCGGAGCTGATCTACGTCGTGCATCAATTGTTTTTGATCAAGGTGGAACTTCAGTAAATACAAATCAGCCATTAATACAGCTACAATTTAATGCAGAAGGAACTCGAAAGTTCAGAGAACTCACTGAGCAGAATATTGGAAAACGTGTGGCAATCTTTTTAGATGACCAGATATTAATCGACCCTGTTGTACAAACCGCAATCACTGATGGAACAGCTGTTATTACAGGAGGTTTTAACGCCGAACAAGCTAAATTCTTAGCTGCACAACTAAACGGTGGAGCCTTGCCCGTACCGGTTAGCGTAGCTGAGCAGAAAAGTATTGGTGCTACTTTGGGCCAGGAATCAGTGAATCAAAGCATTTACGCCGGATTAATCGGCTTGGCGTTGGTTATCGGTTTCATGGTCTTTTATTACGGCAGATTAGGCATATTTGCAGGTATAGCGTTGGTAATTTATGCCTTGGTTTCATTGGCTGTTTATAAATTAGTTCCGATCGTACTTACTCTTCCGGGATTAACGGGATTTTTGTTATCGATAGGTATGGCGGTCGACGCGAACATTTTAATTTTTGAGAGAATTAAAGAGGAACTTCGAGCCGGAAAGCCTCTGCGGTTAGCCATGGAAAATGGATTTGGGCGATCTTGGGATTCAATCCGAGATGCCAATACCGCAACGCTGGTAACTGCTTTTATATTGTTTAATCCGTTTGATTGGTCGTTTTTCCCTACCTCAGGGCTGGTTAGAGGTTTTGCATTAACTTTAGCTATCGGAATATTTATTAGCCTCTTCACCGGTATATTCATTACTAGAAACCTAATACGAGTTTTTTACAGAAAACCCGGGAATATTCAGGAGTGGAAGTCTAGAATTCAAGCAATAAGGGGGAACAAATGATTAATTTTTTAAAATTCAGCAAAATATATTTTATTTTCTCGGGCATGTTAGTTTTATTTTCTTTGGTAGCCCTGCTTGTTTGGGGATTACGTCCCTCTATCGACTTTGTTGGAGGTTCCTTACTGGAAATCAGATTTGATCAAGAGGTTTACAATCAGTTGAATTCAGAACGGATCGAGGAGGTTATGAGTAGCGTCTCGGATGTTTCTGTTTACAATGTTCAACCGGTTCCGTCGTCTAGTTCTTTTTCCATAAGAACTCAGCAGATTGACGAGAGCAAGAAGAACGAAGTTATGGAAAAAGTTTTGACAGACATTGGAGAAGTTGAGCTGTTGAAGTTTGAGACGGTTGGTCCGGTTTTAGGAAGAGAGTTACTTTTCAAAACGGTCTTGGCAGCACTTGGAGCCACTGCTTTCATTTTGTTGTACGTTGCAAGGCAATTTAAAGATAGAAAGTACGGACTTGCGGCGATTCTGGCTATGTTTCATGACACAATTATTTTACTTGGCTTCTTCGCAGTTTTTGGGAAAGTTTATGGCGTAGAGGTTGATACACTTTTTGTAACGGCAATGTTAACAACCTTAAGCTTTAGTGTGCACGATACTATTGTTGTGTTTGATAGAATAAGGGAAAGGTCACACTTACTTCCTAATGAGGATTTCAATAAGACCATAAATGAATCATTATCACAAACAATGGTTAGGTCGTTGAATAATTCTATGACCATCATTTTCATGTTAATGGCTTTGGCTTTATTAGGTGGAGTTACAATTAAGTGGTTTGCTGTTGCTTTATTAATTGGAACCATTAGTGGAACTTATTCCTCACCCTTCATAGCAGCACCATTGCTATCAGTATTTAAAAAAACGAAGTAATTTGCGAAGTCTTTGATTTATAGTTTTCTGCCTAAATTTGTATATAGTATGGATACTTAGCTCATGTTTAATGGCTATGGTATCTTCAAAGTAGGAAAAATATGACTCCCTCAATATTGATAGTGGAAGACGACAAAGAACTCTTATCTTATCTCAAAGATTTATTGATACAGAGTGGTTATTCAGTTAAGACAGCTTCAACCGGAGTTGCAGCAATGAATTTGCTTAATGAGCAAGCACCGGATCTTGTTGTTCTAGATCTAGTGCTTCCCGATATGCAAGGAGAGAGTTTATGTGTTGAAATCAAAAAATCTAATTCTTCGCTACCGGTGGTAATACTTACTTCTAAAGATAGCTTAAGCGAAAAGGTTCAGGGCTTAAATCTTGGTGCTGATGATTATATTACGAAACCATTTGCTTCAGAAGAGTTACTGGCAAGAGTGAAAGCTCGCTTAAGATCACAGATGCCGTCTGAAGATATTTTAAAAGTCGCAGATCTTGAAGTCGATACGAAAAAAATTGAAGTAAAACGAGCCGGAAAGAATATCAGTTTAACCCCTCACGAATTCAGATTACTTGAATACTTGGTTCAGAATAAAGGATCAGTATTAACAAGAGATATGATTTTAAATAGAATCTGGGATTATCCTCTTGATGTGGAAAGTAGAGTTGTCGATGTGTACGTAGGGTACCTGCGAAAGAAAATTGACCGTGGTTATAAAAAGAAATTGATTAGTTCTGTTCGCGGTTTCGGATATACAATTAAAGAGGAATCTTAAAGATTTTCTTGTGGCATTTTTGGTTTTCTCCCGATAGTGATATCAATTGAAGTTTCATTTTCATGATCTTTCTTTTTCAGAACACCTGCATGTGCCTTAAATATTTCTTCGGCTACAGCCAACTTTAGAATATTCTCAGCTTCTACATCTTTATCAATTGTTTTTATGGCAGGGTTACTACCTGTTAGGTTAAGTTTAAATTTCCGGTTTTCTGATTTAGTTTGTAAGCTTACATTGTCGTACTGGTAAAGGAGTGTTTCAAAGCAGAGGTTTAGTCCTTTTTCCAGAATTTTTCTATCAGCAAGAATTTCGATTCTTTTTGTAGGTGCTGCTTTTACTGAAACTTTTTCGCTATAAGTGCTCGAAATCAACTCGATGAGATCTTCTGCAAATAAGAATTCGTAGGAGTAACTCAACTTCTGGCTTTTTACCTTTAGAAACAACCACAGAAGATCAATTCTGCTTAGTGCATTGTCGGTTTGCTTTTCCATTTCAAGAATTTTGTTGTGATTGTTTTTCAGTTGGACTCTTAAAGACATTAAAGAAATTTTTAAACGAGAGAGGGGAGATCGAAGTGCGTGATTTAGGTTGCCTAAGTATTCGTCGGAAAAGTTTTTTAAAGACATAAAGTTATAAAACAAGGGCACATACTAAGTGCCCTTGTGATTATTCGAAATTCTTTATCTTAAGCTAGATAAAAATCTTCCGATGTATATTAAAACTACAGCACCAAAGATGGAAACTAGTATACTATATATATTGAATCCACTTACTCCTTCGAAACCAAACAGGTTCATTAGGAACCCTCCGAGAATAGCACCTACAATTCCGAGAAGCACATCCCCGATAAGATTTTGTTGACTGTTAGTTCCCATCAGCAGTGAGGTTAGCCAACCTGCAACTGCACCTAAAACTACCATTCCTAGTATTGACATTTTAATTCACCTCCTCATAAAAATTAATTTACTGGCATAATTTTCAGGAAGCAATTAGCTTGTTCTGAAAATCACACACAACTTTAATTTGCGTTTCTGCCCTCTACCATTTGCACCTGTGTCGCATTACATTTTTCAAACATATCTCTAACTTGCATGTCTTCCATACGACCGGTTACGGGAACTGCAAGCAGAATCGCACCTTCTCGTATTCTTGATTCATAGATCTTTGCTGTTTCTTCGGGCACTCCTAGGCCGGTTAAGGCACCTACGAGTCCACCGGCAAGTGCTCCTGTCGCTGCACCGGATACGGTACTAGCTGCTGCTCCTGTCAATCCTAATGCAGCTACTAGCGGTCCTCCTATTAAGAAGGCTCCGATACCCGGTATTGTTATTGCACCGATACCTATAAGTAAACCTGCGAGTCCTCCGATCACGCCACCTGTTGTTGCACCGCTAACGGCACCTGCAGCTACGTTTTCGGATCGACCTTCGTTAATAGTTTTGACGGTTTCATCGTCTTTTACTATTACCGATATGTCTTTAGCGGAGTAACCATTTTTTTCAAGATGGTCAATTGCTTTCTCCGCATCTTCTCTTTCTGTAAATATTCCGAGTACTGTTTTCATTTTTTTCACCTCCAATAAATTTAAAATTTAACCTGTGTCATAATCAAATGTTTTTGACACAAGCGAAGATAAAGTTTTAGTATTTTTATCTTCCAACTTGTGTTTATATTATTGCTGTTGAATTAAGATGCGTAGAAAATAGAGTAAGAAAATAGAAAGAAACTGCTTAGCTTGCAATAAATTATTCGCCTCCTATACTTATTGTAAGAGTTTGGTAAAAGAAGTGTTAAGGTTTCTCTAAAATCACATCATATGCGCACCAACAAAATTTCACCTGTTACAAGTATTGAAGTATTAGAGCAAGGGATCATTGCTATTCCCGGTGCGGAGAAATGTTATGATTCCGAATTATTTGAAATGAACGTGTTTTATGGTGCAGAGGAAACTTATCTTAAGATGGACGTTAAAAATCGGGTCGTGAACACTAGAGATTTACCTAAAACTCTTAATATATTAAAAAAGGAACTCCCCACAGTATTACGAACTAAATGTTATAACTATCGAAATGTTCCATTCCGAAAAGAAGTTGTGCAAACAGAAGTCGGCCATTTATTTGAACACATTTTATTGGAGAACCTTTGTATTGAAGTAGTAAACGCGGGTTCGACAAGGGCAATCTTTTCGGGGCACACTGATTGGAATTGGAAAATAGACAGACGTGGAGTATTCCACATTTATATTGGGACGAAAAATACTGAACATTCGCTGGTCGAAGTTGCCTTAAGCAATTCGTTAGTATTGATAGAAAAAATTTTGCAAGTCTAGGATAGGATAAGTAAAGGTAAGTCGAATCAGAAGATAATTTCCAAAATGTAGAAAGGCACCTGGGGTTAACAAGTGCCTCTCTATCCAGATCCATCCGAAACTAATATAGTTTTCAAATTCAGAAGGGTATTATACCCAACCAATATCATTGGTTATTATTGTTTCTGTTCTTTCTTCTATTTTTGCTTCGGGCTTTTCCACCTTTTCGTCCGGCTTCTCTGGCTTCATTAGCATCCCATTCATGGGCATTTCCGTATTCGTGAGCAGCTGTTCCTCCTTGTGATGCGATCTCTCTTTGTCTTTCGGCACCTTCAGGAGTTTCAACCATTCTAGCGAACCCCTTTTTATCACGGTTTCGTGAGCTCTTGGCTCTCTTGCCACCTTGTGTTGGGTTTTTGTTCCGGCTATTTCCTGACCTGCTGTCGTCAGACTGGAAAAAGGTTTTTGGTTTTTTTGTAATTGTCATCTTTTTCACCCCCTCCTTAACGAAGTTAAAATTAATTAATTGATAACGAATCCTCTACTAAAATAGTTCTTGCGTTTCATGGATAAGCCAAGATTTAGTAAGAAAAAAGCAAGAACGGTTAGAGTTGTAAATAATTGGTGTGACATATTATTTGCAAAGACGTTTAAGTAACTATGGATGGAAAAATAAAAGTTAAAGGTGGAGTCCCTTTGCGTGGTGAAGTGATTCCGGTTTCAAATAAAAATTCAATACTTGCAGGTTTACCTGCATCGATATTAACTAAGGAAACTGTAACTTACACGAACGTGCCGAAGAGCACGGACGTACTAAAAGTAATTCAAATGCTAAGAGAATTAGGTGCTGAAGTTGATGATTCCGATTATGGTAATTTACAAATAACCTGCAAAGAAATAAAGACTTCCAGATTAAATCATGAGTTAGGAAATAAAATTAGGGCATCGATTCTTTTTGCCGGACCATTGTTAGCGCGAACAGGTCGAGCGGAAATTCCGTTGCCGGGCGGATGCACTTTAGGACATCGTTCGATTGCTGCACATATAGATGCTTTTCAAAAATGTGGGATTAAGTGTGAGTACGATCAAGGTTACGCAATCTTCACAGTAAAAGAAAAAACAAATGATTTTTTTGTTTGGCAAACGGAAGCTAGCGTTACAGCTACTGAGAATATCGCAATGTATGTTTCGGGCACAAATTCGAACGCAACGATAATAGATGCCGCGTGTGAGCCTCATGTAGTGGACTTATTAGGATTTCTACAAAGCATTGGTTCAAGTATTAGTGGCGTAGGTTCAAACAAATTACAAATTCAAGGAAAAGAAAATTTAGGAGGGGGAACTTTTAACGCAAGGCCTGATCCAATTGATATTGTTGGTTACATAGTTGCAGCAGCTGTTACCGACGGCGAGATTACAATAAAAAATTCGGCTGATATCGAAGTAGTCGGTGGTATTGTGCAGTGGTTTAGAAAATTTAATATTAGCATTGAGATAAACGAATCTGATTTAGTTGTAAAAAGAAACGGTGAGTTGAAAATTGACTCTGAGCGTTCCGGATTTCCTTTGGCCGCTGATGATCTTCCGAAATTTTATCCTAGGCCTTGGCCGGGTTTTCCTGTTGATGCTTTGCCTCCGGTCGTTACCTTGGCATTAAAAACGCGTGGCAAATTGCTTATAAATAATTGGATGTATGAAAACGGTTTGGATTTTGTGCGGGAGCTAAATTATCTAGGAGCTAAAATTTTTATATCTAATCCTCAGTCAATCATTGTTCAGGGTCCGATTAATTTTAAATCCGGGGAGGTCCAGACTCCGGATGTGATACAAGCTTGTAAGGCTGTTTTTTTGGCGTCACTTTGTGATCCGGTTGAAATAACCTTGAATGGTGTCGATGTTTTAAGTCGCCGGTATCCGGACGTATTTACTGTATATAGAAAACTAGGTGCCAATATTGAGAATTTAGATTAAGCGATGATAGATGAATCTATTCTTAACTTCATCGAAAGTAGCCTTGGAATTTCAGTCAAGAAAAATGAGACTTTGAAACCGTACACAACAATTGGAGTTGGAGGTGTTGCAGATTATTTTGCAGAAGTTTCAAATTCCGATGATCTTAAAAATTTATCTCAACTTTTAATTCAAGAAAATCAACCTATATTTATTTTGGGTGGCGGTTCTAATTTATTAATCGGAGACAAAGGCATCCGAGGTTTTGTAATTAGAAATTCAGCTACAGGAATTAAACTTAATCACAAGATAAAATTAAAGATTAAAGAATCTCTTATCGTGCGAAAGCAAGAATCCTCCACTCAAGAATTTTTGAAGTGGAGAGATTTAAAATATAACGAGATCACAAAGGAGGGTATGCAGGTTGAAGTTGATTCCGGTACTAGTCTGGCATTCTTAATTAATAAAACTTTGGATGAAAACATAACAGGTTTGGAGTGGTTTGCGAGAATTCCGGGAACCATTGGCGGAGCGATTTGGAATAATATACATGGTGCTGATCACTTTTTTGGAGATTACGTTGCTTCCGTAAAATATATAGATAAGCTTACAGGAAACATTATTGAAGCTGAGCATCAATACCTGAATTTTAGATATAACTACTCATTTTTCCATGAGCGACCGACGGTAATACTTTCGGCAAAATTAAACTTACCCCTTGGTAACATCTCTCGAGCTAAATATATATTTAGAGAATGGGTTTCCCGGAAAAATTTTCAACCTTATAATTCTATGGGATCTACTTTTTCAAACTTATCCGAAGAAGAAAAAATAAAATATAATTTAGAAAACTTATCGGCCGGATATCTTATCGATAAGATACTAAATTTAAAAGGAACGAGAGTCGGTGGTGCAATGATTTCTGATTCCCATTCAAATTTTATTGTTAATATGGGAGGTGCTAGTGCTTCTGATGTGTTGGAATTAATTACATTAGTTAAAGAAAAATCAAAAAAAGAATTGGGATTTTCGCTAAAGGAAGAGATCGTGTGTGTTGGAGAATTTTGAGTGTGATGGTATTTATGTGTAAACGTTAAAAGTGATATGTTTGAATTTCAGAATATATGAAAGTTTGTTTAGATTCACGTTTAATTCAACCCGGTGATTACTTTGTGCCGGTTAAAGGCGAGAACTTCGATGGACATAAATTTATAGAAGCCGCCGTTTCTTTGGGTGCGGCCGGAGTAATTGAAGTTGATGAATTATATAAGATAGCATCTGAAAAACTTTCGCGTATTAATCCTAAAATTATTGCAATTACGGGTTCCGTCGGTAAAAGTACGATGAGAAGTTTCCTTACTACATTCCTAAGCCAAAAATATAATGTTTGTGAAGGATCTCTAAACACAAAGCTTGGGTTGGCAGTAAATATTGTTAATGATATGAAAGATACTTGTCAGGTTTTTATCGCCGAAACCGGTATGGATTACATGGGTGAGCTTCTGGAAACCGGAGAGTTTTTGCATCCGGATATCGCAGTAATTACAAACATTAGCGAATCTCATTATGAAAAGCTAGGTTCTTTACCTTCTATTCAGAAGGCAAAATCGCAGATTCTCGAGACTGTGAAAGATGGGGGAGTCGGCTTTTTATGTGAAACTGATAGCAATATTCTTGAGTTAGAAACGCTCGGAATGATTCCGGGTCATATAAATATCCATTGGTATAGTGCGTTGAGGTTTAATAGTGATCTGATGAAAAAAGCGGAGTTTTCCTTCTTAGGTAAGCATAATATTGTGAATGCCATTGGTGCTGCCTCCATTTCATTGGAATTAGGATTAAGCGAGACTGAGATATTAGAAGGATTCAAAATGCTGGACACTCCAAAAGGTAGGTTGAAAAAGATTGATGGAGTAAACGGCTCGGTTCTTATTGATGACACTTACAATTCATCTCCGGTCTCATGCTTATCTGCAATTGAATCAGTAGAAGAATATTTTAAAGACATGAAATCCGAATCGAGGAAAATCGCTGTACTAGGTGGAATGTTAGAGCTAGGTGAATATGAAGACGAAGGTCACAGACTCATAGGACAGGCATTAATATCCAATCGTTTCGATATTGTGGTTCTTGTTGGTTCTCCGGGAAATAAGATTGGTGAATTGGCAGATCTCGAGGCAAAAGGAATGAAAGTATTTCATGCTGAAAACTCATTTGAGGCGGGGGAAATTGTGAAGGAATTGGTTAAACCTCAAAAAGGCGATATCATTCTACTTAAAGGATCTCAAGGTGTTCGGCTTGAAATAACGGTCGAATCCTTAATGCTCAATCCTGAGGATGCTGTGAATCTATTAGTTCGTCAGGATGCCAGATGGAAAAGTTAATTAATTTTCATATATGATTACAATTATTATTCTGATACTACTATCATTCGTTTTCACGTTTTTGATTTCCTTACCTTATATAAAACTGCTATATGATTTCAATATTCGCCGGGTGTCTAAGGCGGAGCTTGATAGCATTTTGCCGGGCCGTCAGGTTAAACTTGGGACCCCAATTATGGGTGGAGCTGTAATCTTGCTATCCATTTTATTTTGGTCATTAGTTTATTTGCGTGACTGGGAATATTTCCCGGTAATCGTTGTGATATGTGTCTTAGGCGGGATATTGGGAGGTATTGATGAATATACGAATACATTGGGACGAACTATCAAAGCACTTAGAATAAGTGGAGGGAAGAAATATAGTTTTATTCCTCTGCGAAAGCCGGAAGCATTGAAACTGAAAAGTGTGTTACTAAAGCCTTGGCAGGCTTTTGAGGAACTCCTAAGAATGCTGGGTAGTGAGCAGAAAGGTCTTAAGAGCCACTACAAATTACTTTCCCACTTCTTGCTAGCTCTTGCGGTCGTGGTAATGGTTTACTTATCGGGTCATGCACCGGTTTTCCATTTTACTTCGTGGATATATGTCGGGCTTGGTGCTCTATATTTCGTCGTAATGCTTTTCGCCATGCTTTTTGGAGCGAATGCTTTTGGTGTCACAGATGGGATGGATGGACTTTCCGCAGGGCTTCATGCGATATCTTTCACATTCATGGGGATATTGGCTTTTTCTAAAGGTTATGAAGAATTAGCAATTTTGTCTTTTATCGTTGTGGGTGCTGAACTTGCTTTTCTGTATTTTAATATTCACCCTGCTCGAATGGAAATGTCTGATGTGGGAACTCTCCCACTTGGGATGCTATTGGTTTTAGTTGCTTTTCTGATGCACGTTGAGTTTGCACTTTTGTTTATAGGGATGATTTATTTTATTGAGATTCTTTCCAGTTTAATACAGGTATGGTCTGTAAAGACACGCGGTAAGAAGGTTTTTCTGGTTGCACCGATTCACCACCATTTCGAAAAAATGGGATGGCCTGAAACTAAAGTAACTATGAGGTTTTGGCTTGCAAATGTATTAGTCGGGTTGGTAGGTATTTTAGTTGCATTGCTATAATTTAGTCATATGGATATAAAGAATACCTTTTTAATATTGTTGTTTATAATGATCATGGTGTTCATTATTGGTGCATTGGCAATTTCCAGCTTATATAGCTCTTGAATTTCAGAGGCAAGAGTCATAGAATGACTTTAGTTGAGTTTTCCTATTTCCAGGGGCGGATTTCCTATATTCGTTATTGACAGCGTGAATTCGTATTTGTTATATTTGCCATCGCAGGTTGTTTACAGATCGCTTAATGCGATTAAACCATCTTTACACATTTCATTGTTCAAAATAGTAATAAATTTATAATACTTTCTAAATAATATTAATGAGGATAAATTTCTCCAACCATAAAAACACCTTTCCTTTGCCCGACCCCATTAAGATTCAGAAAGACTCCTTCAGTTGGCTCCTTGAAAAAGGGCTTAAGGAGACTTTGGATGAAGTCGGTGAGATATACGACAACACTGGACGAGGATGGGTACTTAAGTTTAGTAATCCCAGGGTAGACAAGCCTAATAGAACGGTAGACGAAGCCAAATCTATGGGTTTGACCTATGATGCCCCTTGGTACATGACTGCGACCATTAGCCAAATGGGCACAAAGCAGGAAAAGATTAAAGAGATATACATGGGCGATATTCCTATCATGAATAAAGATGGGGTTTTTATCGTAAATGGTGTTTCAAAGGTTGTTATCAATCAATTAACCAGATCTCAAGGAGTTTTCTTCAGCAGAGAAATTGACCCTATTTATGGGGTTGAGCTTCCTAGTGCAAAGGTTTTGCCTAGGGTCGGTGCGTGGATTGATTTCGAGATTTCCAGACAAGGCGTGATGACCGTTAGGATTGATAAAAAGAGAAAATTTCCGGTTACCGTTCTTTTAAGGATATTCGGCTTAGAGACAAATGAGGAAATTCTTAGGTCTTTTGAGGATGATGTAGAGGATAAAATGAACTCTGTCATCACTAAAACTCTTTCAAAGGATCCGAGTTCTAACTTTAATGAGGCCATTTTGGAGATATATAAGAGGGTAAGACCGGGAGAACCTGTTGTTATGGATGCAGCCAAGGCTTTAGCAGATAACATGTTCTTTAGTGTTAAGAGGTACAGTTTGGGCGATATTGGTAGGTTCAAAATGAACATGAAGTTCGGATTGGACATCCCTAATGAAGAGAAATACCATGTGCTCCAGAAGAAAGATCTTATCGAAATTGTAAAATACCTTATTCATCTATATCAGGACGACCAACCCGAGGTATACAAGGTGGATGATATTGATAGTCTTTCCAATCGTAGAATAAAATCCGTTGGAGAGCTTATACAGGCCGAAATCCGATATGGGTTTTACCAGCTAGAGAGATTAGCTCGGGAAAAAATGGCTCTACAGCCAAGAGAAAAGCTTCCTGATCCTTCTGCATTGATTTCTCCTAGGCCGGTTTCCGCAAGAATCATTTCATTTTTGTCGTCAGGACAGCTTTCACAGCTTCTCGATCAGTACAATCCTTTAGATGCACTAGATCATAGAAGAAGGCTTTCCGTTATGGGTAAGGGTGGATTGACCAGAGAAAGAGCCAGTTATGATGTTCGAGATGCACATCCGACACACTATGGAAAAATCGATGTTATTAGGAGTCCTGAGGGACAAAATATCGGTTTGGTTACTTACCTTGCTCTATATTCTAGAGTGAATCAATATGGATTCTTAGAAACCCCGTATGCAAAGCTTAAAAAGACTGATGACGGAAAAGTAAAGGTTACTGAAGAATTTGAGTACATGGCTGCTTATAATGAAGAAAAATATAACATTGTCGGCGGTGCAGTTGATATTGACGATGATGGTTATATTACAAATGATCGTGTTCCTATGAGAAGGGGCACAGAATTTACTATCGGATTCACCAAAGATGCTGATTATATCGAAATTTCCCCGCAACAGATTCTAGGGGTTTCTACCGCATTGATTCCTTTCATTGCCAATAATGACGTTGCTAGGTCACTGATTACTGCTCAGCAGTCATCCCAAGCGGTACCTTTAGTATTGGCAGAGGAACCGATTGTGGGAACCGGTAATGAATCTTATATAGCTGATAGCTCCGGTTTGATAATAAAAGCAGATGAAGATGGAACTATTACTTATGCTGATGGAGACAAGGTTGTTCTACAGGGCAAGAAAGAGGTTTATGAATATCAGGTATCTAAATTCAAGCAGTCGAACATGGATTCGTCATTTTCTCAAAATACTTTGGTAACAACAGGCCAGAAAGTTAAAAAAGGCGATGTTCTTGCCGAAGGTCCTTCTGCGAGAAATGGTGAGCTTGCTTTGGGTATTAACTTGAGAGTAGCGTTTATGAGTTTCGAAGGTTACAACTTTGAAGATGCTTTTATCCTTTCGGATAGAGTGGTTAAAGATAACCTTCTGACTTCCATTACTATCACTGACTATACTGTGCAGGTTATGGATACAAAACTTGGACCTGAAGAGTTAACGAATGATATTCCTAATGTTTCGGAAGATAGTTTGAGGAATCTGGGTCACGATGGAATTGTTATTATCGGTGCTCAGGTAAAGGCCGGGGATATCTTGGTCGGTAAAATTGCACCAAAGGGTCAAGCCGAGTTGTCTGCTGAAGAACGTCTTTTAAGAGCGGTCTTCGGAGAAAGAGTCCAGGATGTTAAGGATAATTCCCTTAGACTTCCACATGGTAGAACCGGTGTTGTTATCGATGTTAAGGTGCTGACTCCGAAAGACAAAGAACAAATGTCTAAAGGTGTTATCAGAGAAGTTTCGGTTAAGATTGCTGAATTCAGACAGATTACGGTAGGAGATAAATTATCCAACAGACATGGTCAAAAAGGGGTTATCGCTAAGATTATTCCGGCATATGACATGCCACATCTCGAGGACGGAACTGCGGTTGATGTTATTATCTCTCCTGTTTCAATTCTTGGACGTATGAATGTCGGTAATGTGCTTGAGGCTCATTTAGGTTGGGCAGGAATGAAGACCGGAAATAAGTACGCAATCCCACCTTTTGCTAAGGTCGAAAGAACACGTATTAGTGAGGAATTGAAAAGTGCAGGGCTTCCGGAATTTGGTAAAGCTCGGTTAATTGATGGCCGTACGGGAGAATATTTCGACCAGGATGTTACTGTCGGTACTGTTTATATTTATAAATTGCACCACATGGCTGAAGAAAAGATTCATGCTAGGGCTACTGGTCCTTATTCGTTAATCACCCAGCAGCCATTGGGCGGTAAAGCTCAGCAGGGTGGCCAAAGATTTGGAGAAATGGAAGTCTGGGCACTAGAAGCATATGCGGCATCCAACATTTTAAATGAGATGCTAACGATAAAGTCTGATGATATTAAAGGTCGATATGTGACTTTCCAATCGATTATAAAAGGTTTGAAAATCCCGGAATCTCATGTTCCGGAATCATTCAAGCTATTGGTAAGACAGCTTAATGGTTTGTGCTTAGCTATTAACCCGATCGTTAAACAAGGACGTAAAGCTCTTGTTGATGAAGATTACAGTGAAATCATCGGTACTCCATTACCTGAAGTTGAAGCAGAGACACAGACAAGTGTTGTTGCTGAGATCGCAGATGTTCCAGCTCCTGAAGAGGAATCTTCAGACGTTGCTGCTTCTGCAGAGGTGAAAGAGGATGTTTAATTAATTGGAGTCTGCGCAATAGGTTCTCAATTTGAAGAGAACATGCGATAAGTTTTATTCATAATTATGAAAAATCTAAATTTATTAAGGGACATAGATGCTTTACAGATAAAATTAGCTTCTCCCGAGGAAATCATTGACTGGTCGTATGGGGAAGTAACTAAGCCTGAAACCATAAATTACAGAACATTCAAACCTGAAAATGATGGTCTATTTTGTCAGAAGATATTCGGACCTGCAAAAGACTACGAATGTGCTTGTGGAAAATATAAGAGAATTCGTTATAAAGGCGTTGTTTGTGACCGTTGTGGCGTTGAGGTTACAAGTTCTAAAGTAAGACGAGAACGTATGGGGCATATTAATTTATCATCCCCGGTTGCACATGTGTGGTTCTTCAAAAATATACCTTCGGTATTAGCAACTCTTTTAAATATACCTCCAAGAAGTTTAGAGCTTGTGATTTATTTTTCTTCATTTATCGTTATTGATATAGATTATGATGCAAAGAAAACCCTTTTAGAAGGATTTGGAGAAAGAATCGCCGAGGCGAGAGAAACTGCTAGAGATACAATCGAAATAGATGCAGCTAAACTCCTTGAAGAAGCCGAAACAAAGGTAAAGTCGCTTTCAAAAGATGACGAAAGCAAATGGGCTGACGATCTAAAAGCGAAGGCCAAAGAAATTAGACATAAGGCTCAAGAGAAGGTTCTGAATGTTAGATCAAGAGAATCGATCGAGATGGATAAAGCTGAAATCGAAATTAAGAAAATCGAGAAGAAACTTCAGGAAGTCAGTATGCACACTGTTATGACTGATAGGGAATACTTACTATTGGAAGAATACCTTGATGAATTCTGTGAAGTTGCAATTGGTGCCGAAGCCGTTCAGAAAATTTTAGAAACTCTTGATTTAGAAAAGATCAGAGTAGATCTCCGAAAAGATATCGATGCCGGAAAAGCTGTTAAGAACGAGAAACTACTAAAACGGTTGAAAGTCGTTGATAGCTTCCTAAAAGGTCAGGTTGATCCTTCTTCGATGATTATTAGTGTGC
>JASNYX010000002.1:0-136022 GCA_048499955.1 Patescibacteria group bacterium
CCAGAAAGCCAAAAACCACTTACATAGACAGTCTTAAGAAAGATTTGCAACGCCGAGACTTTACGATAAACTCCATGGCAATCGACTCAACAGGTACACTATATGACTATTTTGGAGGTAAATCAGATCTTAATAGGAAAATTATCAGAACTGTCGAAAACCCTAAAACAAGCTTCGAAAATGACCCTTTACGGATGCTTAGAGCTGCCAGATTTGCTGCTACACTAAACTTTGCACTCGAAGACGACACATATATAGAAATTTCAAAAAATCGATTTAAATTACTGCTGAAAGTTTCCAAAGAAAGATGGGTTAAAGAACTGGATAAAATATTAATTTCCGAAAAACCATCGATAGGCTTGGATATACTACAAAATACACACCTAATGGCTCTGATATTACCCGAAATCGCGTTGCAGTATAATTTTGACCAAGATTCTCCTTACCACAAACATAATCTATGGGAACATACCAAAAGAACCGTCGACTTAACGCCTCAAACTGATCTGGAATTAAGATGGCTAGCACTATTGCACGACGTCGGCAAACCATTTACCAAGATTAAAAACAATAAGGGATACAGCAATTATATTGGACACGAGCTAGTCGGGGCAGAAATTGTACTTAAAATTTGCGATTATTTAAAATTCTCAAACACCAGAAAAAAGTACCTCTACAAAAATGTAATGAACCACTTAGATCCGCATAGCCCTTTACGCCAATATGACAACGAAGCAAAAGGTTAGGGATACAAAATTTACACGAATATTATAATTGAGTAAAAATTACTACTCGGCAGATTCATTGATATCTGAACCGATAATTATTTGAATATCGTATAGAGATTCGTCCGATAAATAGTCGGAACTCACCGCAACCGTATAAACCGAAAGAGAGGTAGAAATCTTATAGATGGCATCCTTTGGAACAGATTCCTTAACTTTAACTTCAGTCTCGACATAATCATACCTCGAAGCATTCCCTGTTTCGGGTTCACCAAAGCCGGAAGAAGTGAGCAATCCGGAAGCCCTACTAGCCTCACCCGGTATACCCGAACCGTTCAATACCTGTATTTTTAAGGTTCTAAAGTCAATCGGGGGAATCGCTTCTTGCGTAACTCCTTCATCTAACTGTGCATCTTCGAGTGGAACTAATTCATCAGTTGCCTCATTTTTAGAATCCTGACCTTGAGGGTTTTCCGATTCCGCCACATTTACGTTTTCCAAATTAGCCGGGCGGGTATTACTTGTCTCATCATTGCTATTTCGATAATAAAATGCCAAAGGAACCGCTACCAATAAAACAACCAAAAACGAAATCATTGCCACTAATCTTCCCTTACCTGATTTATTTTCAACAACAGGATCAGAGGAAGTGCTATCCTCAACGGAATCTCCGGAAAACCGGCCAAGTATCTTTTTCAAAAAGTTGGAAGAACTCGCAGGCTCAAGATCTTCAACCGGAATGTTCAAAACTTCATTATCTTTACCGTAATGTAGTTTTTTGTTATCAAGACCATGAAACGGATCAATTGCAGCATATTCCAATGTAAACCGATCCATTTTTAGCGAAACCAAGCATTTTTCAAGCTCCGCATTTTGAGCTGAGACAATGACACGCACCTTAATGCTCAGATCCATAGAATACTTACCCCTAACATATGATTCAAGATCCTCGAGGAGATTTACCAATCCATTGGCTTCAAATGATGAAGAATAATAGACATACCCTTGATTTGCGAGTACAACGCACCCAAGTAAAGAATCAACGAAGATAACAATGTGAAAATTATCGATACTCTGCGTCTGCCGAGCAATCGAATATGACAATGGTTCAACAAAAGCGATTGAAATACCTATCGAAGTAAATTTGTTAATAAAATTAGCCAACAAATCTTCAATTACTGCGATTTGAAATAACTTGTTTTCGTTATCTATCGTTTGTGATCTGAAATCCCACCTCAGGTTGTCAATAACGTCAGGAACTTTAGTCTTAACCTTCTGTCTCACAAGATTATGCTCGCTTACTTGAGCACCGTAATCATCAACAACCTTCATGCGGGAGGCAAACACATACACCATATCTTCCGATAAGAGCACCCCGACTTTTCCGGAGCCTACAATTGTTTTGAGATTTTCGTATATTGGCTTATGAGTTTCTTCCTTTCCCAAATCAAAGGGGAATTTCTGAGTTTTACGACTTTTGGCATTCGCCGAGTTATTAATAATATATATTTCGTTTCTACCGATTATTATGTAGTGAGACAAGTCGTAAAACATATTTCTTAAAATAAACAGATTCCGCTAGTTTATATTTCCTCCCAACTTAAAATATAGACTTTGTCGGTCCTTGAAGCAACAATCCTTAAAGTTTTTGTAAAATTGCCGGAGATATAAACCACTCTAAAGGTATAGTCGGATCCTGACTGGTCCTCTAAAATAACAGAACAAGAATAAGAATTGATGTTCACAGTGGCAGGTAAGGTTCCATTCTGGTTAAGTTGTAATAATGCGTCGTCAGCACACGATTCCACATTATTTAGTGCCTGCATGCTTAATTTTTCGTTTACTGCAATTTGTGACTCGGAAACAGAACTTAAAGACGAAAACACCGCCAACGATATGATAATAAACAACAAAATAATCACGCTGGTGATAGCTACATATCCGTTCTTCAAGTGAGCTGTTGTCATATTTTTCATTGAAGACCTCTAATTTCAGCACTGGACGCAAAATTTTCTTCATACTGCCACTCTATTTTGCCTGTGGGATTTAAGTATCTTATATTGAACTCAAATCTAATAATCTTTGAAAGTGAGCCACTATTAGAAAGATCGCTAAATGCCAATGAAGTTACTTCTACTTTATTGCTGGTCAGATAGCAGGGCGACGAATAAGTACAATTACCGGAATTACCATATCCGAAGCGAAGCCTGCCATTATGCAAATCAATTAGAGTCGGGTTTCTTGCCGGAGTAGCTGAACTAACTGTAATGGAAGTTGGACTATTTACAATTACATCGGTTGAGTTTCGAACTTCATATTGTATCTTCTTTGAAGCCAATCTCAGATTTGAGATGACTTCCCGCTGAACTTCCGCCTTTATGCTTCCGAAAATCATATCCCATGCGAAAATAATTACACCTCCAACAAAAAAGCTAACTATTGCAACGTATAAAATGACTTCGATAAATGTAAATCCATTTAGGTTTCTGTATTTAGTTACCATTATATTGAGTCCATTTAAAATCAAACCAATAATCCAAATCGTTTGAACCATACTGATCGTGCCTTACTAATCCAAGGTCGCCACTCGAAACAAAGCTGTTACTGTCCCCATCCCACTGGATTGTATAAACAGACTGAGAAGTATCCCCCATAACCACCATGATATTGTCGTTCGTTGGATTCTGTAAGGTTCTGACTGTCTCGAGTGCATTCGAAGACCCGGCACCCAAGGCAGTCATGTTCATCTGGCTGGAAAAAGCCTGGCTGTTCGGATCATAAGTTCTATATTTCGGAATTCTTCTATCCCCCTCAGATGAACCTTCGGAGTAAACAATTATTCCAAGGTTTCCGGATCTTTCGTACTCGAACGAAAAAGATCTCTGGTTTCCGTCATCAGTTTGTGATGCCACGTCTCCATTTGTGACATTTTGCCAGGAACTGTGGTGCCCGGCCTTAATACAATGTATATCTCTGTTGCTATCTTTAACGCAGCCCAAAAACTCATTTCCGGCCGGTCTTGAAATAAGCTGCATAGCACCCGGAGTATGCCCGATATTTCGGTTTTCCAAGCTAGGCCCCCAGGAGCTTCCATTCCAAAACCTGATATTCGGAGTGTTATCAAAACCGTCGTTGTACATTAAACCCGCAACCTGCGGTGATGTAGAACTAAATGAAAGTGATATATTTTCAATCGAAAAGCCCGGAGCAATGCTCCCATGCGTGGTAAACGACGACCAGCTTGAACTGTTATTAAAACTAGTTTTGGTTGTAATCCAGCTTTCCCTTATACCTATCATTGCATTGTTAGAACCGGGTTGGTTGCCAGCTACGATCCAAACCGGATATGCACTAACACTAGGCAAACTTGCCTGTGAAGACCAATTAGAACCGTTCCACGTTCTAGTTTTAGGGCTATGTGTAAAGTCATCATAAACCACAACAAAATCACCGTTTCCTCTATAATAACCATCAAAATTGCGTGTCTCAGGATTCGTGTTATCCCCATAACCTGCTAGCAAAACGAGATTCCCCCAAGATTCACCATCCCACACCTGAGCATACATAAATTGTCCATCATCTGAATGTTTAGTCACAAGGATTTTTTCGTTTCTAGTGGGAGAATCGTAGAGTTCTACTCTCCTGGTATTCTGATTACCCGGAACATTTATATCCGGCACCGATTGGGCTGAACTCCACGTGCCGTCACTATTCAACAATTTATATTTAATGACATCATCACTACCTGAATAATCTGCGTACACTAACATTCCGGCAGACCCGGGTGCCACAATTGAACGCTCGTAATTGGTAATGTAGAGATGATTTTCTAATACTTTAGGTTGTCCGGGTGCAAAACTCCACTGAACTCTAACCGTGATTCTCTTTGTTAGGGGGTCAACTGTACCTGAAGATGTTAAATTACCCGAAGCATCCCTATGTGCATCTGAAATAATTACCTGACGTGAATACTTATCAAACGTATCTGAACTCCCTGAAAGTTCCCATGTACCTGAAGTAGAACTTAATCCATATGTTCCATTAACCATATTTGTGAATTCGGATTTTTTGATGTTTCGTACGGCCTCAATACCCTCTTGTAGATATAGTGATGCTTGAAGATTATCCTCTGCTCTTCTATTAGCAGAAAAATTAAAAACAATAGTGTTTGATGCAGCAACACCGATTAACGCAAACATTGCTATGGCTAGGGTGATTTCCAATATACTCAAGCCTTTTAAGTTCCTTTTAAATCTCATTGAATATCCATACCCCCCGACTGATTTAAATTAATATTAATGCTGTCGATGCTAGAGCTAATAGTAATACTCAACGTATTCGTAGGCTCGCCTCTAAGCACCGAAAATTGAGTATCAGAAAGCCCGCTCACATTTACACTTGAGGGTATATCATAATCCTCTTTCCGGGTTGGAGATTCACATGTACCTCTGTAAATTCTCACTTTACTTTCATAAAGGCATAGCCCCCATGCACCTCCTGCTCTGGCGGAAATTGAATACATCTGGGCCTTTCTAATGCTGCTCACAACTTTATCTCTTGTGGTTTGCATGTTACTTCTTAAAACAAATCCGGTATAAAAAGGTAACGAAAGCAATCCGATAATGGATAATAGTGCTACAACAAGTAATAATTCTGTGTAAGAGCCCCCCTTTAAATTCATACTTTAAAAATCCTAATGATTAATGTTTCCGGTGATTTCATATATGGGACCAATTATTGCTAACGCTAGAAATGCCACAGCTAAACCTATCGCTGCCAACATTATCGGCTCCAACACATTGCTAAGGTTTTTTGTGATGTTATCGATTTCTTCTTCGTAAAATTCGCTTAAATATAAAAGTACGTCTTCAAGATTTCCGGTTTTTTCGCCAACTTTAATCATTTTTACAGTCATGGTAGGGAATTCGTGGAAATTGTGCCGCTCCAAGGAATCACTAATGTTCTTTCCTTTCACTAGATCTTCCTTAACCTTGTATAAATGATGTCTAAATGTAACGATATTCAAAGTATTTGCAGATGTTTCAAGCCCGCTAGCTAAAGGGACTCCACTTTGCATTAATGTTCCTAAATTACGTGTAAATCTGGATAACTGACTATAAATAATCATCTTCCCAAACAACGGGACTCTTACAAGAAAATTTTGCCAAATCGGCTTAAATGTATTTGTCGAAATTAACCATCTGAAAAATATTGAAAGAGCTATAAATCCGATAAAAATAACAACACCATAACTTTTCATTATTCCCGAGAAACCTATTAAAATGCGAGTAGACAAAGGCAAAGGAATATCAATATTTTCGAAAAAATCTGTTAACTTCGGCAACACGAATATAGAAATAAAACCACCGATACCCGATCCCGCAAAGAAAACCATCATCGGATAAAACATAGCTCCCTGTATTTTTTTCCGTAATGCGTAGTCTTTAGAAATTTGTTCACTTAAATATTTTAGGGTTTCCTCTAGCGTACCCGATTCTTCGCTTACTCTAATCAAGCTAGTGTAAAAATTGTCGAAAACATTGGGGAATTTTTTCAATGCATGATATAACGATTTACCGTTTTCAACTTCCTGTATTACCTGTCTGAGTACACTCTTAAAATAGTCCGACTTTGCATTTGAAGCCAAAGTATCTAACGCCTCGTAAATCGGAACACCAGATTTGATCATTATCGCCAAGTGCTTAGTAAAAAGTAGCTTATCTATTAAACTGACACTTTTAAAAATAGTGAAAGACATATTTTATTCGTTTGTAGCTCTAATTAATTCCTCTAAACTGGTTAAACCCAACGCCACTTTATCTAAGCCATCTTCAAGCATTGTTATCATCCCATTTTTAATTGCTATCTGAGCAATTACTGAAGCGTTTTCTTTTTGCACAATGGCCTTACGCACATCCTCATCAACTTCAAGAACTTCGTAAATGCCAATTCGACCTGCATACCCTGATCCGCCACAAATATCACATCCTTTGCCTTTATAAACTCGGATTTTGTCTGCGGATTTTGCCCCAAAGTGCTTTTTGATTAATGCAGGGGGAACTTCCTGTGCGAATTTCTTTATTTCACCCGGATTTAAATCAGTCGAAACTCTACATTCTTCGCAAATCCTGCGAACTAACCTCTGTCCAACAATCACATTTACTGAAGATGCCACTAGAAATGGTTCTACTCCCATGTCAAATAATCTTGGAATCGTGGTTGCCGCATCATTAGTGTGTAAGGTCGATAACACAAGATGGCCGGTCATAGCAGAATTGACCGCTATTTTAGCCGTTTCCTCGTCTCGGATTTCGCCTACAAGAATAATATCGGGATCTTGTCTGACAATCGAACGAAGTCCATTTGCAAACGTAAGGCCAGCCTTGGGATTAACCTGAATCTGGCTTATATTTTCTAAATCAAATTCGACAGGATCTTCGATCGTCATAATATTTACATCACGAGTGTTTAAATCTTTCAGAATCGCGTACAACGTAGTTGTTTTACCTGATCCGGTTGGTCCGGTAGCCAGAATCATTCCATAGGGTTTTTTATATGCACTATCAATCTTGGCTAGCGAATCACCTTTAAATCCGAGATCCTCTAATGTCAGCTGATGAGATTTTTCCGAGAGTAACCGAAGTACGACTTTCTCTCCGCCGGTAATAGGTACGATCGACACACGCAAATTCAATACCTCATCGAAGATCTTCTTAGAAAGCTTGCCATCTTGAGGAATATGCCTTGCATCTGTTCTCAAACTACTTAAAACTTTTATTCTGGTGATTATCTGATCATGAATTTTTATTGGAAGACGAACGATATCATGTAGAACTCCATCAATTCTAAATCTTAGAAGTGAATATGATTCTTCCGGTTCAAGATGAACATCTGACGACTTATTTTTGTATGCATATTCGATAATGGTATCAACAATTTTAATAATTGAAGGCTCTGCCGATTTTCCGCCGGCACCTTTAACCTGTTTGATATTTTGTGCAAGAATATCCTCGAAGGCGAGAATGACATCTTTTGCATATAAATCAACCGCTTCACTGATGTTTTTCTCAGTAGCGAAATGAATTACAACATTTTGCCCGGTTTTCTTTCTTAAAAAATTAACTATTTCAAGATTTCCGGGATCTGACATGGCAATATGCAAACCTTTATCGTCTTTTGAAAATGAGATTACTTTCCGTTTCCGGGCAACAACCTCCGGAACCAAGTGCAGTATCTCGTCCGGAATATGCATAAATTTCAAATCAATGTATGGAAGTCCCAAAGCATTAGCAACAAGTTGTCCGAATTGGCTATCCGGAATAATATTTGCATCCGAGATGTATTTATAAAGAGAAACTCCCTCAGCTCTTGCACTCTTTTGAGCCAGTGCAAACGTATCCGGAGTCATGATTTTAGTATCAAGAAGGATTTTTTCTATCAGCTGATCGTTTATGAGCATTACTAAAAGTTTAGCACTACTATCGATATTGGGAAAACAAAAAGCCCTCTACAACGAGAGGGCTTTTTTCTAGACTGTACTTAACAAGTTTTTATCTTGAAACTTGTACAGTTTCACTTCTTTCAGCTCTACATGCGGCAACCGTAACAAGGTTATTAGCATCAACTGAAACAGAATAACCTGTAGTCGTAGCCGTTGAATCACTTAGCGGATCTATTGGCATAGTC
Source organism: Patescibacteria group bacterium (assembly GCA_048499955.1). Classification (GTDB taxonomy): domain Bacteria; phylum Patescibacteriota; class WWE3; order 2-01-FULL-39-13; family 2-01-FULL-39-13; genus JASNYX01. The sequence continues at coordinate 8,412 of JASNYX010000002.1, forward strand.
TTTAGATATGGAGTTAAATCCGTAGCAAGATCTACACAAGCAGCTTGTGCCCCCGGACATAGTGTTGCACCACCTGAACCGCAACTACCTAACTGATAGGTGAGCGCGTCAGATACTAATCCGGTCGGAAGCGATCCTTCATTATCAACAGTATACTGATGTACAGCAGTTAATATGCTGTTAACATCTGTCCACCTTCTCGAGTTTCGGCTTTCTTGGAATCGTCTTACGGGATCAAGAGCCACAAACACGACGACAGCTAAGGTCGCAATGATCGCGATAACAACTAGCAACTCAATAAGAGTAAAACCTGCTTTAGCGCGGGGTTTACTCTGGGAGGAATTGAACATTTTTTACCTTTCAGAGTGAAGAACCATCCGAAACTCGGATGATTACTTCCGTTTCAGCTAGGAAACGAAAAAACTACTTACTACTGTATAAAATATATCTGAACTCAACGGAAATGACAAATAGCAATGCAAGTGGGATTATTTACTTAAAAAATTTTCGACCTGATCTATCAGATCTTTAACAGAAAAATCTTTTTTTACGATATAACCTAAAGCGCCCATTTCTTTAGCCTTTTCTATATCCTCCTTTTGACCAAGGTTTGAAAATATGACGATCTTAATGTCTTTCAATTGCGGATCTTTTTTTATCTCTGCTATAGTTTCAAAGCCATCTTTTACGGGCATTATAATATCCAAAAGCACTAAATCCGGCTTGTTCTCCCTTGATTTGTCTATAACTTCCTGCCCATTCGCTACAGGAACAACATCGTAGCCTCTTTCCGTTAACTCCCCTTGCAGAATTTTCCAGAAAAATTCATTGTCATCTGCAATTATGATGTATTTTTTATTTGGCATTTATTAAACAGTAATTCTCGCAGGAACTAATAAATAAAACGTACTTCCCTCTTTTTCCTTCGATTCAAACCACATTTTACCACCTATATTATTTACCATTAAATTACACAAATATAAATCCAGACCATTTCCCTTAACGCTCAGCTTCTGCGAGTTCGTAGTTCGGTAAAAAGCTTCGCCTATCATCGATATCTCATTGTCCGGTATACCAATACCGGTATCATCAACAGTGAATAAAAGACTTCCGTCGAGCTTTTCAGCTTTTATCACGACTCCGCCACCCGGCTTATTATAGTAAACTGCATTTTCTATCAGAATTCTAAGTAATTCACGAATCACGTAATCATCATATTTGCAGTCAAATTCAAAACCTTCCGGGATACTGATTTCGACTTCTAAATTCTGCTCGATGATCTCATTCTCTAACTCGGCTAGTATCATCTTCGAAACCTCATTAAGATTTATGGATACCAATTCGTGTGAATCAATTGATTCTCCAAGATTTGCCTGCACAACCTTAAGTAGCACATTTGCAAAATCTTCTAATTTTTTTACCGTAAGAGCGATATCATTTGCCTTTTCTTTCGATTTTGCCGACAGCTTGGAATCTTTCAACATAAGTTCAAGATTCCACTTAATGATTGTAATAGGGCCTAAAAGTTTATGAGCTGCAATAGATATAAAGAGATCTTTTGAAGACCTCAAAATATCCGGGTCAACCTTAGGCAGATTTTTTTGTTTTTCCATTTCTATATGTGTATTTTATGCTTGCACTCATGATTTTTAATTGAGTGAAAACACCGATTTATTTTACCCTACAAATTTATATTTGGTTCCAATTTAGCTATAATAACAACATATCATAATTTGCTAAATGTTTAACCGTATTTTTATTATGATGTAAATCAAAGCAAATCGGCCCACTTAGCTCAGTTGGTAGAGCGGATATTTCGTAAGTATCAGGTCATTGGTTCGATTCCAATAGTGGGCTCCAGTGTGTGATAATCTATTCAAAGTATGAAGAACTTAATGTCCAGACGTGCGAATAAAAAAAGCAAACCGGTGGTCGCCAAAATGAAGACTCCAAGGTCTAAATCCGTGTATCTCGTCAGGCGAATCCTTATTACTAATTTTCTTACCTTAGTTATACTTGGACTCACTTATTTATGGGTAATATACCTATTGTCAAACGCTAACTCATTTTGGGACATATTCAGAGGAAAGCAGGCTTATGTTGATACAGACACTATTCCTCCCGTAACCCCATATTTGAATCCGATACCTGAAGCCACCAAAGATGACCTCATTAGTATCTCTGGGCAATCCGAGGAAGGTGTAAAAGTAATGCTATTTATCAATGGCTCAAAGTCTCAGGAAACCATTGCAGATGGAGACGGCCACTTCGACTTTACCGGTATAGCAACTTCAGAACTGGCACAAAATCTTTATATCATTGCAATTGATGAGTCCGGAAACGAAAGTAAACCATCAACTTCTTATGAATTCGTCAAAGATATAACACCACCGGAATTCGAAATCACAAACCCTAAAGCAAACGAAGTATTCAGATCAACCGGAAGAACCTACACCGTCGTCGGGAAAACCGAACCGGGAATTACCATAACCATCAACGAACAATTCGCCTTGGTACAACCTTCCGGTGATTTTTCAGCAAACATCCGATTAGACGAGGGGAACAATAAGCTCAAAATTAAAGCTACCGACAAAGCCGGAAACGAAAAAGAAGAAGAGCTAACCATGAAATACGAGAAAATCGATTAATTTGTATAATCACAAATCCGCATCATTGCTTAATAATATCTCTGAGTCCAAAGTAAAATCCCACCAAAACCACAAACTCAGTAATTCCCGTAGATACGGCAGCTCCAATATAATCATATTGCTGAATAAGATAAAAATTTAAAGCGAGGTTAATAACTAAGCCGATAAAATAGACTTTCAGCATAAGTTTGCTCCTATTTTCCAACACCGCAACCCAATTTAGTGGTGCCGTAGCAAAGAAAGGCAACGAACTTACCATTAAAATAGCAAATGGCAGCCAACTGGGTGACATTTCATTCCCCCACAGGGCTGGAATTGCCCAATATACGACAAGCATCAATATTGGAACACTTATAAACCAAAGCACCAAATTATACGCGAACAATTTACGCAGATATTCCCCAAACCGAGCATCTGAATCTTTACGAATATTCACTAATACGGGATAAAAAGCATTCATTAAAAAAGTCGGGAACACTAGGAATACTTCGAATAGCTTATACGATAAGCTATAAATCCCTACGGAAACACCCGTAGATAAAACAGATAGCAAAAACTTATCTACACCAAACATTAGTGAGTTAAATAACATTGCGATGCCAATAATATAGGATGATCCTAAAATAACCTTAAAATATTGTGGATCCCACATCTCATTCCACTTGAAATATTCCCTGACAAGCGAGATAGAAACACCAAGCGCAAGAATCGCAGAAACCAGATACATTTGAACAAGACCCGATATTGTAGGCACCTCAACATTAAGGACATAGATTAGGGTTAAAATAAATGAGCTGAAGGCCCAAACCCCGTTTATTAATAGCTGATTCTTATAGGTAAGCCTAGATTGAAATATAAGATTCGTACTGTTTATCAATGAAAACGCTAAAATAATCGGCAATCCCCAAAGTGCAGCAGATTTAACCTCGTTTGAATATGGCAAAAACACTAGAATTAAGCCGGACATCACAGTTAGTAACGAGCCAAGAACTAACTTGTATCCGACGATTTTGGAAAAATATTTATATGCGTTCTGTTGATCTTCGGCAAAAGATTTAGCAAAGTAAACGTTAGTACCAAAGTCGGCAAAAATATAAAATAACGCAATATAATTTAATACGATTGAATATTCCCCCCAGACTTCACGTCCAAAGGATCTGATGATGATTATGCTGACTAGAAAGGCGAAAATAGAAAGACTATATCGACTAATCAGTTGATATAGAGTATTTAGTGTTATTTTTCTTCGGATATTCATTTACCAAATTCTAGCACCAATTTTATGTACAATTCACTTAAAGAGCTTATGGTTAACATTGCAAATCGTCGAAATGTGGTTTTAAATGTTTGTTAGCGTTAAAATATACTTATATGTTTTCATTACTATCTTTTCTTAAGGCTCTGGTTATAGAGGTTGTCGAGACAATAGTTGTCGCACTTGCTATATTAGCCGTTGTTTATTTGCTAGCTTTTCAACCTCACGAGGTGAGCGGCGAATCCATGAATGGTATCGGAAGTTTCCATGACGGGCAATACATTCTGACTGATAAAATCACTTATAAACTTCGTGAACCTCGACGTGGAGAGGTTGTAGTGTTCAAATACCCTCTAAACACCTCATACGACTATATTAAACGAGTTATTGGCCTACCCGGGGAAACTATACGAATTCAAGATAATCAAGTCATTATCATAAATGATGAGAATCCTAACGGCTTTATTCTAGAGGAGAATGAATATCTAGCATCCGAAGTCCCGACAACAGGCAGATCGTTTGCTGAAGAAAATGAAGAAATAAAGATACCTGAAGGACACTACTTCGTCATGGGAGATAATCGTCCCGAAAGCTCTGATTCACGAACCTGGGGCTTTGTTCCCGAAAACGATATTATCGGCAAAAGCTTCTTTAGATACTGGCCCCCAAATGAAGCCGGACTAATACATAATCCTCAATATACAAATTAAGTTATTTTAGAAGGTGAATTGTTAAAAGTTGAAGTTAAGCGGCTTCAATGATTTTTACCGCTTTTTTCGATTTTGTGAGGTTATAATACTCAACTACACCGGTTTTTGTTGCAAAAAGTGTGAAATCGCGCCCCATACCTACGTTTTCGCCCGGTTTGACTACGGTTCCTACCTGTCTAACTAAGATAGTACCTGCAGTAACCATCTCGCCTTCGTATTTTTTAATACCACGATGCTTTCCCTGTCTATTACCCTGTTGTCTTGTTGCTCCCTGTGCTTTTGTATGTGCCATAATTAATGATTAGTGAATTAAGTTTCCTTAGTTTCGTCTTTTTTAGCGACTTTTCTTACTTTAGAAGGTTTTTCAACCGTTTCAATTGAAGCTTCAACAGCCTCAGTTTCTTTCTTCCAAACTAGCTCATTCTTAACTTTCTCACCAAAATCCACTACTGAAATTATTGAAATAGGCTGTCTATGTCCCTTATGTTTTCTATATCTTGATTTGGATTTATATCTTCGAACTTCGATTTTCTCATCTTTCAAATCGCTTGTAACTTCAAGTTTTACGCCAAATTTCTCGACTAATGGTGAACCGACCAATACGTTTCCATCCATCTCTGCAAGCAACACTTGCAACGTTGCGTCGGGAGAAACTCTATCAACCTGAAGTGTTTCACCCTTCTTAATAATAAATTGTTTGGAATTTAGGCGGATAACCGCAAAGTTTTCAGACATAACGAAGAAAATCTTATCAAAAATTACCTGAAAACACAACTATTTGGGGAAAGTATATGGACCTAACTCCATCTCATTCTCGACCTCCCAGGAAGGGCTTCTCATATAATCATAGCGGGTTTGAGCCATTATCATGTTGTAATAGTTGGTCATGAACCAAGTAAGAGCAAGACATACGGATATAATCAGAAAAGGAATAATAGTGTGCCAATCAAGATGATTTTTCGCGTAAATTACCTGAACCGGTCTCACTGGCACCCTACTTTTAGAGGATTTTGTAGGCTTAACCGGCATATTCAAAGCTTTAGATTTATATGACATCGGCTTCGATACGACTTTTTTTGACTTGGGTCTAGGCGATTTTGCTGAGGGTTTTGAAACAGTTTTGATGGCAGACATTAACTACATTGTTTCAGATCTTAAAAAGGATTTCAATGGTGGAGCACAAAAGATATGCTTAGTTTTAATTTAATTTCCTGAGTATCATCTACTTCCACGGATTGATTATAACTTAAATAACCGAGGACTAAATAACAGCATTACGCCATCAAATACAATGAAAAGTCGCCTTGGTATAATTTCTCACCGCGGATAAACCCATATTATTTTGCAAGCTCGCTTCTCAATCCATTTCGACCTAAGTTTAGCCAATACTCGGTTTCTTGAGTAGCATTCCCATTAACAAATTTTTCTTGATGTGCACCCATAAATTCCATGGCGACCCCTGCTAATGCATATGCGTATAAATGCTGCACTTCTTCGACCTCAAGTGGATTAAATTTGCCGTATTCCGCGACAGCAAGCTCTGTTCTATCTCGAAGCGAGATTGAGTCAGCTCCTACATACAAAAGATTAGCGGCGATAACTGCAAGCTCTTGTATTCGTGGATACCAATTAGCAACAGAAAAATCTAAAATATAAATTTTGCCATCTGTTCCTTTCATGACATTGGCCTTCGTAAAATCTCCGTGAACAAAAGCATGTGGCAAGCTAGCTACTGGAATTTCTTTGAACTTGGCTATAGTTTGTTCAACAAGATTCAAATCATCAGGTTTAATAAACTGCTTAACTCTATGAAACATTCTTTCAATATTTGGGATTGCCCAGGAATCAAAAAGGTACGGAGGGTGATAATCGATGCCATTTATCTTTACTGCTTGTTCAATAACCGATTGAAACTCTTCCGAATTTGGAGCCCGATCAAGATCAAAAAAAGTTTGGCCATCAATGAACTTCATTAGCACCATAGAAATTCCATTAGATTCTCCATATGAATAAGTTATCTCACCTCCGCTAGTTTTTATTAATGGTGGATGATTTACACCAGCCTCTACTGCCTTTCCCATTATTGTGGTGTAACGCTCAATCCCTATTTGACTTCTCTCTTTAGAGAAAATCTTCGCAACATACCTCTCGCTAGCAGTATCAATAATGACATTACAATCCTCATATCCAATCCCTATTACAGAAAATTTTATAGGATGCCCAATCTCATAAGCACTAGCAAGACTGCTAATGACCATATCTAACTCACCGGAATAATTGATTCGATCTAGCGGGGTTTGTTTTTCTGAGCCATCCATCGCTATTGTAATAACATAAATTGAAACTTCTTAGATAAATCAAATCTGGTGGACCTGAGGGGATTCGAACCCCTTACCTCTTCCATGCCATGGAAGCGCTCTAACCAAGTGAGCTACAGGCCCAAGAATGAGCTACTGACCTATAAAACAAGTGAAATTATACCAAAGACACCAACGCTTCTACCCCACAGCATATCAACACTACAACCAACTACCTATAACCCCTTGAATGGCCACTGGCAGCTCTTAGAATGCAATTAAAACTGTCCAAAAAGCATATCTCCTAAAACCACAGCCATGATTATAATAATCACGATTACGGCTAAAGGGATCGCAAATATCGGATTGGTCTTTAGTTGATCCAATAAATATTTTAGTTCCCAACCCGGTTTTTCGGGTGTGTTATTTTGAGTATTATTACTCTGCGTATTTGCAGTATTATCCGACATATTTTTAATTAACTAAGTAAACTAGCTTAATTAAGTTTAAATGAATCTCCGGGAACCAGTTCGGAGGTGTAAGTCTTTTTTCTGATTTCTGCACTATATTTTTCAACGGCTTTAGAAAACTTCGGCTCGTTAGGATATTGGATTTTAACTTCATGGTTCCATTCGACTCCGGATTCTTTGCGAAGTTTTTGGATTTCTCTGACTAATTCTCTCATGTTGCCTTCTATTTCAAGTTCTTCACTAACTTCAAGACTTAGAGCTACTGTTACAGAGTTATCGGTTTTTACACTCCAAATGTCGTTAAGTTTAGATTCCTCAAAACCAAAAACATTCCTTACGTTTAACTCGTCTTTAACTACCTCAAGAACCTCTGAAGAAAGCTTACTTAATACATCTTCTGAAACCATCAAATTCAGCAAAGGTTGCCTAACAGGTATATTTTTTTCTTTTCGGATCGAACTGCCCACGGAACAGATTCTGCGTACCAGAACCATTTCCTCATGTAAGGCTTGACCACCTGCAATTAAATCCTCACTGTATTCAGGATACATATGCAAGTGAATCGACTCTAAATCGTTATCATCCTTTAAATGTTGATAAATCGTCTCAGAGATAAATGGCACTAGTGGTGCAGCAGCCTTCGAAAACATCATTAAAACATCATAGAGAGTAGAAAGAGCTTCTTGATCTCCTGAATTTATGCGGTCTCTTGATCTTCTGACATACCAATTTGAAAGATCATCAACAAAGGTTTCTACCGGCTCGACCACCTTGGGAACGTTGTATTTTTCGATATTTACTGCAAATGCCTTCACCACCTCATGAGCTCTCATGAGTATCCATTTGTCTAACACATTTTTGCTATCAATCTTTTTAGCCGGATCCCATTCATTCAGGTTGGCATAAATGATGAAAAATTTAGCTGAGTTCCAAAGCGGATTTAATACATTCTTGGATTTATTTCGTAGTTCTGTTTCATCAAAGTTAGCATTATTGCCCACCATTAATGGGGAACCCATTAAATATAGCCTAAGTGCATCTCCACCTATTTTTTGAAGTATATCTTTGGGGTCAGTATAATTGCCGTAGGTTTTACTCATCTTACGACCGTCATTTCCTGAAATTACACCGGTAGAAATAACATTATTGAAAGCAGCAGAACCAAATAATGCTGTAGAAAGCACATGCATAACATAAAACCAGGCTCTTACCTGCCCGATATACTCCACAATATAATCACCGGGGTAATTTTTCTGGAATTTTTCTTTATTCTCAAACGGATAATGTATCTGAGCATAAGGCATCGAACCTGCTTCAAACCATGAATCTAAGACTTCAGGTCTACGGCGATATTCTTTTCCTTCTTTTTTGATAACAATTTCATCGATATAAGGTCTATGTAAATCTTTGACTTTCTGACCTGATAACTCTTCAATCTCATTTATAGATGAAACAACAATGCGATCCCCATCTTCAGATTCCCAAACCGGCATAGGGGTAGCCCAAAACCTCGTTCGTGAAACGCACCAGTCAGGCGCCTGCTCGATCCCTTTTTTGAACCTGCCTTCTTTTACATGTTCAGGCATCCAATTAATTTCTTCATTATTTGCGTAAAGCTGAGGTTTTAGTTCAGATACTCTTAAAAACCATGAAGTTTGAGCTCTTTGAATTAGAGGAGTATTACACCGGTCGTGATAGGGGAATCTATGCAAAATTCTCTCATTTTTGAATAATAGACCTCTTGTTTCAAGGTCTTCTAAAATGTACTTATCGGCTTTTTTATAAAACATTCCGGAAAAAGGATTTTCTCCATTGTTACCTGCAATAAATTTGCCTTCATCATCAACCGTAAGCATCAACGTTAATCCATAATGATTTCCCATCTCAGTATCGACTTCTCCAAAACCCGGAGCAGAGTGTACGATTCCCGTTCCTTCTTCCATCGTAGCCATGTTATTGTATGAATACACCTGAAACTCACCGTCTTTATGAGCATAAAAGGTATATATTGGCTCATACTTCAAACCTAGTAAATCTTTACCCGTAAATTCAGCCAAAACGTTATGATCTTTACCAGAAAACACAAAATCAATCCTGGCAGTACCGACTACATATTTTTCTGATTCTGATTCGACGAGAGAATACTTTTCCTCTTCATTTACTACTAGTGCCCGATTAGATGGCAATGTCCATGGAGTAGTGGTCCACGCTAAGATGAAAGCATCCTTAAACTTACCGTCTGACGTGACTTTAAATTTAACAGTGACAGCAGGGTCTTCAACTTCTTTGTAAGAGTTATCCATGGCAATCTCAAAGTTTGAAACCGGGGTTCCACAGGTTGTGCAATATAAAGAAGTTCTGGTTCCTTCATAAATCAAATCTTTGTCATACAAAGATTTAAATGCCCACATAACTGATTCCATATACGATTGATCTGTCGTTTTATAAGAGTTATCCATGTCAACCCATCGTCCGATTCTGTCGATATACCATTTCCATTCTGCTGAGATCCTCGAAGTGTATTCATAGCAAGCTTCCGTAAATTTTTCGAGACCGAATGTTTCGATATCACGTCTATTTGGAATACCAAGTTCCTTTTGAACTTTATTCTCTACGGTTAAGCCATGAGCATCCCATCCCCATACACGTTCAACTCTTTTGCCTTTCATCGTCCAATACCTGGGAATCAGATCTTTAGCGATTGACCCAAGTAAATGTCCATAGTGCGGTAATCCGGAAATAAACGGGGGGCCATCGTAAAAAACATACAGATTATCTTGAGATCTTTGTTTGACGGATTTCTCAAAAATACGCTTATCGTTCCAGAAAGATAATACTTCTGACTCAAAATCCGGAATATTCTGTTCCTTTGGATTCTTAAATTTTTGGCTCATGATAAATAATAAATTAAATAACCGGTACTCTAGACAATAGACAATAAAAAAAGCCCTTGTTTTCCCACCAGAATAAACTGATGAAAACACAAGGGCCTTGAGTTCAAGACGGTACCACCTTGGATTCTACTCATTACGGCTATAACGGGCCTGACCGAAAGGTTCTACCCCCTAAATGGGATCTTCCTTTAACGTGAAGCTGAGCTTCTTGCGGTTGATTTCCGCTCTACGCATTAAGACTATTATATAGCAAGTTCAAACGGTTGAGAATCATTAATATCGGTTTATAGAGATGTGTGTATATGCTTTAATTGTTATTAATGTTTCATTTTTCAACACATCCTAAACATTTTAGCCTCTTCCATCTGAGTTTTAGTTCAGGATTCAAAAACTCTCTACCGCTATATATGACCAACACTCTTAGGTCATTTTCAATTTCTCTGATAGGTCTATTCATACCAATATATATATTTCAAATAGCAGAGAAGTTCCCTACGATCACTGAGAACTCAGTAATTAACAGCATATTTTATGTCCTGCTTTTTTATCTAATCAGATCAGCAGCAACCATCGGTTTTATGCCTAGGGTAGTAAACGTTATCTTTGGTTATTTGAAATTTAATGGGTCGATTATGATTGCAAATGTATTACTAGGAATCGCTATTTACTTGCTGATTCTGGCGGAAACACACATTTGGGCACTGGTCTTTGCCCCAATACTTTTAGCACTTAACACAACGCTTTACTGGATACCATTTCATACTTACTTTGTTAGAAACTTTAAGTCAGCTACGGGCCATTTCGGAACGAATACAGGTATTAGACTATTTCTGGCAGGCATCGCGACTGCTGCAGGTCCGGCATTGGGAGGAATCGTAGTTAAAAATTTTGGTTTTCAGTCACTCTTTTGGCTTGGAATTGTCGCACTCATATTATCGGGATTTCCTATACTTTTTGGACTTCCGGAGCATAACCACGGGAAGCACAATGTTATGCAAATTGTGAAGAAATATTTCTTTGATGCAAAACACAAATACAACACCATCGCACAAATGTGTATGGGTATTGACGGTGAACTTTACGCTATCTTCTCTCCGCTATTGTTATTTCTTATTTCATCGGACATCACAAACGTTGGTTATATAACATCAATCTCAGTTTCACTCGCAGCAGTATTCACACTAGTTGTCGGGAAAGTCGTAGACAAACAAGGGCCAAAGAAAATCCACAAAGTCGGATTGATTTTTAATTCATTTTTCTATCTACCGCGTGTTTTCTTAAATCAAAGCTGGTTACTTTATCTGATTGACGTATTCGACAAAATAAACGGATCATTCTTAGCAGTACCACTACTTGCAGCCACATACGAGAGAGCAAAAACCAATGAAAACGAATCCGATTTCATGATTTATCGCGAGTTTATGATCCATCTTGGAATATGTCTGGCGATAGTGCTACTTATGTTTATTATTCTATTAACAGCAAATTGGAGGCTAGTGTTCCTTTTATTAGCGATTGTTTCACCGTTAACATATCTTGTGAATGTTAAAAATAGTAAGCAGTAATGATTAAAAATTTTCTAATATGTTGAGGTTACGGCAAGGAAGAATTTTTTCCGGCCATCTTTGTTCGGTTCGGAAAGTATAATAGGGATCAAAACAAAAAGCCGCCTTATATACCAAATATACGACGGCCACCAGAGTTACAAATATAATAAGTCCAAATAAAACTATTTCCTTAAACAGTGGGCTTTTTTTAGAAGTCATCGAAAATTACAACTACGTGCCTATTTCTCACTGGTTTTCTTTAAAAACTGCCCAAGCCAACTGGAATTAAGAGCTTCTTTCTTTTTACGTGCTTCACTTCTTTCCTGTTCTTTACGCTTTCGCTCATCTTCTTCAGAATCATCCGCTTGCACAGACTCAGTTTTTGTTTCAGATGCCGAACTACCACCGGAAGACATTTTCCCGAAGAAACCTCCGAATGTAGCCCCTGCCGACGGTTTTTCTTCTTCATCTTCAATCTGATTGTAAGTTGCCGGCTCTGCATCTCTTGATTCAACCGGCTTTTCGATTTCTTCCATTTTTCTTAATTCGGCCTGCATCTGTTCGTAATTAAAACTTCCATATTCTTCGGTACCTTCTCTATCTTCAATCAAACGCTCATCAAATACCTTGCTTTGCTGTTGGCTATCCTCCTGAATCGTATCGTATCTTGAATCTATCTGATCTATAACATCTTCATTTTTTATAGTTGGTGCTTCTAAAGGAAGTGCTGACGGCTTAAAATCGGAATCGAAGCCGGTCGCAATAACAGTAACCTTTACTCCTTGTATTTCGTTATTAATATTAGCTCCAAAAATGATATTAGCGTTATCATTTGCAGAAGCTGAAATTAAGGAAGCGGCAGCATTAACTTCATACATTGATAGTGAATCATCTCCGACAATATTAATAAGTAGTCCTGTGTAGCCTTTAATATCAGTATCAAGAAGTGGTGAGTTGATGGCACCTCTAGCAGCTTTCTCTGCCCTATTCTCTCCCTCGGCAAACCCTATTCCCATCAAGGCTGATCCGGCATTGTGCATAATGGATTTCACATCGGCAAAATCAACATTAACTAGACCGGCTGAGTTAATAAGATCAGAAATACCTTCAACGGCTTGTCCAACAACCTGATCTACAATCTTAAACGCATCTCTTAAAGGCATTGAGTCATCAACAACATCAAGTATCTTTTGATTTGGAATTACAATCAATGCATCAAGCTTATCCTTAAGTTCTCTTACTCCCTGATCTGCCTGATTCATCCTTCTTTTACCTTCAAAATCGAAAGGTTTTGTTACAACTCCAACAGTTAGTGCACCAAGTTCCTTAGCGGCTTTGGCGATAACAGGAGCAGCACCGGTACCGGTTCCGCCACCTAGTCCGGCAGCAATAAACACCATATCGGCACCTTGTAAATGTGTTTTTACTTCTTCAAGTGATTCTGTTGCTGATTCAAATCCTATCTGAGGATCAGACCCGGAACCGAGTCCGTGTGTCCTTTCAGGTCCAAGTTGTAGTCTTATTTGAGCTTTCGAGTTATTCAAAACCTGCAGATCGGTATTCATGGAAATGAATTCCACACCATCGATCTGGTTATACTCGATCATGGAATCAACAGCGTTTTGACCGCCTCCTCCTACTCCGACTACTTTGATTTTTGCAAGATTTGTTGATTTGGGTGCAATGTAAGCCATAATGCCTTCATTTTAGCCTCAAGGCAGAAAAGATCTAATGAAGCTAACAAATTTATTTCCAACTTTGCCAATATTAGCATTTTTCTTTGTATATGTCCTCGATTCCTCATGCATACCCGATGCTAAAATTTGTAACACACCGATAACCGCAGAATGTGACGGCTCCTGAATCTGATCGGCTAGCCCGACTATTCCTGTAGGTCTAGCGACTCTAACCGGAAGTTTAAATATATCTTCAGCAATTTTCTCTACTCCTTTAGTTAAAGATGTTCCTCCGGTGAGCACAACTCCGGCCGGAAGTTTTTCAGCAAACCCTGACTTCTTGATATATAGTTTTACAAACTTAAATGCTTCTTCCATTCTTCTATTGATAATATCGTTTAGTAAGTTTACCGGAACGGTTTCCATACCAATATTCAGATCACCAACATACATCTCACCTTTCGGAACTTTAGATTCGTATCCACCTTTATTAAATCACAATACCAGGATCAGAATCAAAATCAGAACTGTCTTAAGTTTAACTTTTCGGCATCTTCAAGAAGAGCCTCAAAATCCGATAGCCAAATCATTCGTAATATCTTGCCCGCCGATTGGTAGAACAGCTGAGTAAATGGGGCGTCCTGAATTATAAATTATTAAATCCATAGTTCCGCCGCCAATATCTATGAGTATTGTCCCTAACTCTTTCTCCGTATCCGTTAGAACGGATTCTGCAGAGGCGTATCCGTTGTAAACCAACTGGTCAACTTCAACTCCAACCTGTTTTATACATTTGGTTAAGTTCTTAATTGCTGTAGCACTACCATGTATGATGTTTGCTTCAACTTCTAACCTCACGCCGGTCATACCGGTCGGATCCGAGATTCCTTTTTGCTTATCCACAACATACTCTCTCGGAAGAACATGAACTATTTCCCTTGAAGAAGGTAAAGACGTAGCTTGAGCGGCTTCATTAACTCGGATAATATCGTCAACCGTGATTTCAGAATCAATTCCTGAAACAGCTACCACACCTCGTGAATTGAAGGATTCAATATGAGTCCCACTAATCGTAACGGCAACTCTTGAAATAGGATGCCCGGACATCATTTCCGTCTTATTTAACACTTCTGAAATGGCTCCGACTGCCTTATCAATATTGTTTACTACACCATCTTTAATCCCTTGAGATTTAACGTTGTGAGCACCGATTACTGAAACCCGTCCCTTTTCTACTCCAGCAACTACGCATGAAATTTTAGAAGAACCTACATCTAGAGCTACTATGAAATGATCTTTTGGCATGTTTATATGTAATTCAAAACAAAGCAGCTTCCCCTACTTATAATGATATAAACCATTATTTACAAATACTATCGGCAGGAGTAGCTGTCCGATGCGAAATCTCTGCAATCAGTTAACCAATACCGGTTTAGACGACGAGATATTTCGCTCCAGAACAATTATGACACAACGAGATTCATTCAGCATATTTAATTAATGGCTTCGAAAACCTTAAATCTATAGTATCGATGTCTTTATTTTCAATCGTATACTTTTGCATAATTTTTTGCAATATTTTGGAAACTTCTTCGTAATTACTGATAGATTTATCTTTGGGCAACAACACTTTACCCCCTTCTGCTAAATCAACAGAGATTTCTCCACCGGAAACGTTAATAATTGTTTTACCTGAAACATATGCGAATGAAGCTATTAAGTTACGGTCTGATATATTTTGCCCTAGCTCAAGATTCTGATCATATTTAACCTGTATTTCATACCCCAAATAGGCCCCTACGGTGTCCATCACGAAATATTCATCATCCAAAATAAATGTTCCATTCGGAGCTTGGATTATGTATGCCGCATTTCTTTTTTCCAAAACAACATTTAACATTCCAGGCCATATTTTTTCTGTACTGACCAGCTTGTAATCAGGAAAAGTGCCAACTACTAAATCCGACAAACTTTCCTTATCAACATAAAAAATCTTTACATCCTTCACATGCTCATTAAATGTATTCGACAAACCAATTAACTCATCACCACTAGCCCCTGAAATTGATATTTCCCTAATATTAAAAAAAGTGCTTATAAAAATGAAATAATAGAGAATTACAAATATAGAAAAAAAACATATTAAACCAATAAATCTTGGATTAATTCTGCGGCGTGGTGAATGAACGTATTTATTCCGGCTCACTGAATCTGGTACTCTTCGAGTCCTCCTACTTGTAACTGTTGATGCTCTGGTATTCCCGGGTGAAAAAAACATAGTTATTTTTGATAAGATATCAGGATTTTCTTTTTAATATCTGAACGATATCCCGACCTAAAATTTCACTACCATTTAAGATATAGTCAAAATCTTTTGAATTCTTCACTCGACTCGATGATCCCTGAAGAATGTCAGTAATAACTTGTAACAGATGTTCGGGGTTTGCGGATTCTTCCTCCATTACATAAGCTTGGCCAGTTTTTTGAAGCATCTTAGCGTTCTTACGTTGTTCATCGTTCGAAGACCACGGTATTGGGATTAAAATTGCAGGCTTACCAAGTACCCCTAGCTCGTAAACGCTGTGTGCTCCGCTTCTCGAAAGCACAATATCGCAGGAAGAATAAATCCCCCCGATTTCGTCCTCCATAAAATACTCTTTAATCAAAACCTGCTTCTGTAATCCTGACTTGTCGACAACGCCAACAATTTCATTGTAGTCGGCCAGACCCTTTCGGTGCCCGCATGACCAAATGATATTAACAACTCGGCATAATCCCGGTAATGCCTTTAGCACTAAACTATTAATGAACATCGAACCTGCTTTTCCTCCTGTCACATATAAGATCGGGAGATTATTTTCGAAAACTATATTCTTTTCCCCGGATTTTAGTATCTGAAGAAGGTTTTTTCTCAAAGGCAATCCCGAATACATTAGCTTGCTTCGATTAACCCCGGCGTAATTTTCTACCGGCCAAGCAGTGTAAACTTTCTCAACAAATGGCTGAACAATCCTATTCGCTAAACCAATTGCGATGGTCTGTTCATGTGACACAGAAGGAATTCCAAGAATTTTGGCAGAAATGATAACCGGAACCGAGATATACCCACCAAAGGAAATAATAATATCCGGCCTGTTATTCAACAAATATATAAAAGCACTTACAAACCCTACAGGAATCAAGCCTAAATTATAAAGGAATTGGGGGAAATACCTGATACTTCGGAATCTAAAATACTTTCCTGCTTTTAGATGCAAGAATTTCACATTACGTTTCGTAACCTCTTGGAATTCAGGTGTAAGTGAATAACCATCCACGTATTTTTTCCCGATCCAATAATAATCGAACTTACATGAGAGATCTGATGAATTATCTGACAGCCAATCAAGTACAGCTAGTGCAGAATTGTGATGAGCACCGGTAAATAATACTTTATAAGTTTTCATAAACTTTACCTTCTGTGAGACTCGGAAATACTCCTACTTACATTTAGCACAAGCCCGAGCCCCAGAAGCATAAACAGAGTAGACGATCCCCCATATGATACTAAGGGAAGCGGTACACCTGTTAATGGCATTATACGCACCATAGAAGTGAGATTCATCAACGCTTGTATGGCAATCCAAATTGTAATCCCTTTTACTAATAATGAGCTAAAATTATCTTGTGTTTTCCTAGCTATATAAAAACACCTACCGATAAGCAATACAAATAGGGAAATTAAAAACAATGTCCCTAGGAACCCTAGTTCTTCGCCAACAACCGCAAAAATTGAGTCTCCTATTACTTCAGGTAGATACGCATACTTTTGACGAGAATTTCCAAAACCAAGCCCCCAAAAACCTCCGGATCCCAATGCAATCATTATCTGTCTGATGTGATATCCAGCACCAAGCTTATCAATATCATCGGGATTCAATAGCGTCTGTATTCTTTCCATACGATACGGCGAGCTTAATGCATATATTGTCGTGGCAATTCCAATTGGGAATAGATACAAAAACAAAGTTTTTAGTGGAGCATACGCAAAATAAGCTACAGATATTAGGATTCCAAAGGTAATGAAAGCTGTGGTGAAATCAGGCTCCACTGCAATCAATCCCGCAATCGCTAAAATCGCAACCAGATAATTTCTAGTAAGTATTGATATGTCTTTTCCTCCGACAAACGACTTACTCACAACCTGAAAACTATTCACTCGAAAGAATCTTTGTCTGTTATTACCTCTAAAATTAAAGATACTGGATAAAACCGACTGAAACGGAAGCTTCTCATGACCGGTAAAAAATGCTGCCCCGAAAATTATTCCCGCTAGCTTAGTAAATTCGCTAGGCTGAAAGCCTACTATCCCAATCATGGGAATTCGAGGAAGCGGATCAGGGTTGAGATATAACCAACGCCTAGCTCCATAGATTTCAGGAGAAAATGGAGTCGGGAGAAGAATAAAAGCCAAAAAACAAATTGCTAATCCTATCAAAAAACCTGCGTATTTCTTTACAAGCTCCAAATTAATTACGGACATCACAAAACATCCGATAAGGCCAAGACAGATCCAACACGCTTGAAGTATTAAGAATCTATATTTTGTTCCGAAGTTCTGTTCCGCGTAAAAAGCCGAGGCATCAAAGACCATCAATACGCCGAAAGTTAATAGAACCAGCATTACCACAAGTAGGAATTTATCAACTTCTCCAATGCCTTTAGCTGCTAGAATGGTTTTTCTGTTACTTATCATTTATTATAATTCTATCTTATGATTAATAACTTCTTTAGGGTTATTCTTAAAAATGGTCTCGCTATATTATCGAGGATGGCAATTAACAAGCATAAGCCGATAATAATCGCTGTATTAGGCAATAATTATGCTTCATTTGCAAAAGAGGCAATCTATGCGATTACTTCTCTGCGTTACAATACTCGACGAAATCTGGAAAACCCTGATAGTGAATTCAGCATACCACTAACAATTCTTGGTGAATTATCTTACCCGCACACCTATACTCAATGGATCCATGTGATCATTAAGAATACATTGAGAACAGCATATTTAAAACCATATAACCACCTTCTGGTTATTCAGATCAAAAATATTACTAATCCGATCCATGACTATTGGCTGACTAGAATCAGGCCTCAATTCATAATAGACACTTCAAACTGGACAAAAGAAAACATCGAAGAACTCCTCGAAGGTAAAATACCTGACGAATTTATACCGATATTAAATGCCCTCGACATAGATATCGCAACATCTGAAGAAATACTGAAAAGCAACTTTTTTCCCACCTCAAGAATTAGTATTATTCCTGCGAAGAAAGATTCGTATATTATCGACGCACGCCACTACTACTTCCCCCCAAAGGTAAAAACCATCGTGGAAATCGCAGATTCATTAGGAGCAAGCAAATACCTTATAACTTCATTAAAAGACGATAGTAAACGTTTTCCGGACGATTACAAAGATATCGAATACATTGACGAGATTGATAAATTCCCCTCCAACTCGGTTTTCATTTTTCGGGGTTCAAAAAACGAATTTTCCAATGAAATCCGGGAACTCTCAGTTAATGATTTGGAAATATAATGATCGCCACAAAGAATGACGACGAAAAAAAATTAGTAGAAGCAGCTCAGAAGGATCCTGAATCACTCGGTAAGCTATATGAGGCCTACAATAGTAAAATCCGCAACTACATCCTTTCCAAAGTGAACAATGACAAATATATTGCTGACGATTTAACTTCAAGCATATTCGAGAAAATGGTCTCGAATATAAAGAATTATAAATGGCAAGGAATCACATTTTCTGCCTGGCTGTACAGAATTGCAAACAACACTTTAATCGACTATTATCGTGCGTATAAAAACACGAAAAAGCTCGATGAAAATTCCGAAGCAAATGTTAAAGACCCAAATCTCAATGTAGAAGAAAGCCTCACGACATTTGACAGTGCATCACGCATTCGAAGTCTTCTCAACAAATTGAACACGAGAGAGAAAGAAATAGTAATGCTCAAGTTTTATGAAGGATACACTAACAAAGAAATTTCTGATAAATTGGGGATCAGTGAGTCAAACGTAGGGACTATTGTCCACAGATCGATATTGAAACTTAGACAAGATTCATCACTCCAAAGTTATATCTAGATTAAGATTCATTAAATTATCACGCAGGTTTTGGGAGAAATAATCCACATAATCTATCCCGGATACCCAACTTCTACCATCATTAATAAAAGAAGACACCAAAATTGGGAGGTTTATACCCGTGAATTCGGAAACTCTGAAGTTATTCCTAACTAATCCGATTCTCGAGGGCTTAATCATAATTTCAACATAGCCTGATTTATCCTTTGCCGGATAATGATCATTCCTACATTTAATTATGTTTAATTCTTTACCCAGAAGATCCAACTCATCTTTTGGTGGGGTGGAAATTCGTACGTTCTTCTCTGATAAAAGCGATGTAATTAAAATCAGATAGCCTAATTCATCAAGTGCAATATGAGGATACACATAAATGTTAGACAGATCCTTTTTCTCATACCAAAGCTTTAGACGGTTATCAATAATTTCATAGTTCGCACCAACATCCACAAGTTTAAGTAAAAAGTTAAGGTATCGCGTTAGATCAAAATTCGCAAATTCGATATCTCCATCCGTTAATATCCCCAATGCTGCAAAAAAATTGAATTCAAGAAGTGATAATGGACAATCCTGTCGAACCGACGTACTACCGTTAAGCAATAGTGCCAAATTGGGGTTATGCTCATTATATGTAACTCTAATGTTAGGGAATAATTTTTTCAGTAATAGCTTACCGGCGACCTTGTAGATATCTTCGTCAGCGTCAGCCCTTAATGTGACGGAGGTCGATTCAGTATCAAGGGGTGCAATCAGGTTAACTCTTCCGTTATAGACATTTCGCTTAATTCCTAACGAAACATAAAATTTGATCTGCTCTCTGATAATATTCGCAGTCTCAATACTAATGCTTATTTCTTTTTCCCTCTGAAATAAAGCCGGAATAACTAAATTTAAATAAGGATATTGATGCTCTAAAAAGTTAAGCTCCGTGTTTACTCCTGAATCAATTTTTAAATTTATTTGATTTACAGTAAGCCATTTCACTTGCACACCAATATTGACGATAAAATCAAGAAAATCGAGCATGAGTTGACACCGAGGAACATTGGTGAGTTGTAATTCTGTTCGTTTGGAAGCGATAAAATCTGCAATTATCAATATAGCCGCATATACGTCACCGGAAATTTCAACTACTCCGTAGGCGGGCTTTCCGCCTTTTATGTGCATTAATTGGGATTTTTGTAACTCCGCCATAAAATATAAGTAGAATTATACCTTAATTTGATTGCGGCCTATCCGGTAGCAAACCATAATAGTCTGCGATATCTTCTGCAATCCGCATCCATAGCGGTACTGCAGTTTCAGCAGCATATCCACTAGGATTACTGGGTTCTTCCAACCTTACAATCATAACGAAATTTTTATAAGTTGGGAAAAAGCCTACAAAGGTTGCATTTGTACGATGTGGGGCGTACCCACCTCGCACAGGAATCTGTGCTGTTCCGGTTTTTCCGGCGATTAAATATTTTTTCGACACAAAATATTTTGCTTCTCCACCGGAAACCGTTTGAGTCAACATCTCGACCATAGTTTTTGCTGTGTTTTCGGATATTGGTCGATCGAGTATTTCCGGCTCCACTTTTATTACCTTATCAGGGGATATAATCTCTGAAACTAAATGAGGTCGCATAAGCTTGCCTTCGTTTGCAATCAAAGCAAATGAGGAAAGTACCTGTATCGGTGTAACCGAAATGCCTTGGCCAAATGAAGCATTGGCGAGCTCGATGTCCTTGAGTGGAAACTTCTTGTGCATAAGCCCTAATTCCTCACCCTCAAGATCAATGTTTGTGTATCGCCCTAAGCTAAAGTTGTTAAAATATTTGAAAAGGGTTTCTGAGCCGACCTTTTGACCTACCCAAGCAATCGCCAAATTATTGGAAAGCTGTAGTACCTGAGTCATATCAATAACACCATGGTTTTTCCCATCCCAGTTATTTACTTTGTATCCGGAAAACTCTCTAGGTCCTGTGTCATTATAAGTAGTCCCCAGATCAACCGCACCTAAATCAATTGCCGCCGCCATAGTTATAGCTTTTATCACTGAACCAGGTTCATAAACTGACGAAATAATATCGTTTCGAACATCATCTAGGTTTAAATTTCGTTTATCAGCGGAAGGGTCAAACGGTGGATACTTTGCCATTGCAAGAACTTCACCGGTTTTAGGATCCATTACTACTACATTCCCGCTTAATGCATTGTATCGGTCAACTCCATCTTTTAGATGATTCTCAACAATAAATTGAATATTCCTATCAATTGTTAAAACAAGGTCACTTCCATCTACCTCGGGAAGCTTTTCGGCACCACCCCATAAAATTGGGTCACCTATCGCTGATTTTTCAGTTAAGGTCCACCCATCATGACCTTTTAGATATCCATCATAATACTGTTCCAGTCCGTAATACCCAACTTCGTTACCCGCCTTGTCTCTTCCAATAAATCCTAAAGCGTTCGACAACATTGTGTGCTCCGGATAAAAACGGGAATATGCTTCCTCGAAGCGTATCTCAGGATTCTCAGAAAGCATCGCCTCTTTGATTTCCCAGTTAACCGGAATCGGAATTTTCACAACTTCTCCCTCTAGATTAGTAGCGTTAATTATCTCCATTTGGGAATCGGTATAATGCTTCGATAGATATTTTTTGAATTCGGATAAATCTTTATACCCCGACATCAGGAATCTAGGATAATAACTGGTTATAGAAAATACTACAGGGTAGCGATCTGATGTATAAATAGTACCTCTTTTTGCGGGAATTTTATTACTAAACCAATGTTGCTCCCTAGCCTGAGCTTTGTACTTAGAGGCGTTAATAACTTGAATTTGAAACAACCTTGAGACGACAAGAAAAAATAAAAAGAAGACTACTAACTGGACGAGCTTATCTCTATCCATAAAGATTTTTGGCCATATTTTCTTCATAAAAATTATCTGGAGGCAAATTCAGGAGTAGTGTAGAAATCGATTCTTCCTTTGGCAAAACCTTCCTCAAGAGCCTTATTGCTAACCGTATTGAGAGATGACATTGTGTAATATGTCGCCATTAAGTACTCGTTCTCCTTTGAAAGACTTTCGATTTTTTTCTCAACAATCCTTAATTCTTCACCTTTACCTACATTAGCATTTGAGAAGTACATTCCAACCACTCCGGTTATTACGAACAAGATAGTTAGAAAGATATTAAGCTTTGATATATAACTATTATTATTTTTCATACGCCCTCAACTTAGCACTACGCGAAGATGGATTCTTGAAAATTTCATCTTCCGTCGGAACAACCGGTTCATCTGTAATCGGTTTAAGTTCGGGGTTCCGCTTTAATTCCTTAGCTATACGATCCTCTAAAGAATGAAAAGATATGATCACCAAACGACCATTTTTGTTTAACAACGGAACAGCCCGACTTAAACTTTCCCGTAAATTTTCTAGCTCACTATTAACTGCGATCCGCAACGCTTGAAAAACCCTTGTAGCAGGATGCACTCGACTTTCCCTATATCTCGAAGCGGCTTTTATCACTTCTGAAATGCTTTTCGAGGTAAAGGATGAGTTTATTCTTGCGTAATTTTTAATTGCCCTGGCAAAATTTTTCGCCTGAGGCTCTTCGCCGAAATTCAAAAACAAATCAGCGAGCTCATTTTCAGACAGACCCTTGATCAAATCTTCAGCTTTAACTTGGAGACTGTCATCCATCCGCATATCAAGGGGTCCCTCGTCTTCATAGCTGAAACCTTTGTCTAAATCTTTTAGTTGAAATGTGCTTAAGCCCAAATCATAGAGGATCCCATCAACACTGTTCCAACCGTTTTCTTGTATTTTCGTATCAATTTCCCTAAAGTTAGCTTTTACTATTCGCAACTGACCTAAATCCAGATAAGTTGCAAGCCTCTTGCTTGCAAACTCAATTGCACTTTGGTCAACTTCGAATGCTAAAACATTTCCACCCATACCCAGGATTTTTTCGGTATGGCCACCACCACCTAAATTGCAATCTATATAACGAGCCTCAGGCTTAATGTTGAGAAAATGAATCGCCTCGTAAAGCAAAACACTTAGATGCTCACTTTGGTACATATAATTCTCCTACTCGCTTTCGTTATTGCCGGGAACAAGATTCGACAGTTTTTCACCTATAATGGAACTATTTTTTTCTATCTCCTCAATTTTTATTATCCAACGTGACATATCCCAAAGTTCAACCCACCGACCTAGGCCGACAAAAACACCCTCATCTTTTAACGCTGAATAACCCATAAGATATGGTGGGACCACGAATCTACCCTGAGAATCTAATTCGACTTCGGAAGCACTCCCCAAAAGGAAACGACTGGTATCTCTAATAAGTCCTGAGACGAAAGGCCCGGAAATACTATCCCGAACCATTTCCTCCCATTGGGCAGGGGACATTATCACGAGACACCCCTCGTATCCCTTTGTGACAATAAGCTTGCTACCTATGTCTTCTCGGAACTTCTTGGGAAAAGCTATGCGGTTTTTTTCACCTACTTTTTGGTGATACTCTCCTATAACCATCGGCATCGGGGTAGACCCTTTTAATGAACTACTGATAAACTGCCGTGAAAAATGTTGGCAGGATTTTAATGTGCAAAATCTCCATACCTATTCCGCCACACATCACCACTTGTCACCACTCTTATTTGTAATAATAAGTCAGCACCAACAAGTCAGCAATACGAATAAGTACCGTAAGCACATAAATGACATGGAAAGTGAAGCGGGATTTAAAAAAAATTTCATACTCAAGAAGTATGATCGGTGTATGCCTTATAAGAACAAACAGAAAAAGCTCTTACCTAATGCTATTTATCATGTTTATAATCGCGGGGTCGAAAGAAAATGCATCTATGAAAACTCCAGTGACTATAAATTTTTCATCAATCTCATTGAAAATCTTTTAATAAAGCATAGTAAAGATATTAAACTCCTAGCATTTTGTTTAATGCCCAACCACTTTCACTTGCTAGTTAAGCAAAAAGATAAATACGGCATGATGAAATTTATGAGAGATTTAAGCTGTAGGTATACCTATTACTTTAATCGGAAATATGCCAGATTTGGCCCTTTATTCCAAGGCACATACCGAGCATCCATTATCAAGGATCAGCGACAATATGCAGTCACCAGAAATTACATACATCAAAATCCGGTAGATATTTGCAGTGATGTGAAGAAATACCCGTACTCAAGCTATAAACATTATCAGGGAAAAGTTCATTTGGAATTCATCAAAACGGTCTGACCCGGGGTGCGGATCTGCTCCATGGTATCCCGATCCCGAACAGTAACCGTACCATCCTCTAAAGTCTGATAGTCAATAGTAATACATTTTGGAGTACCTATTTCATCCTGTGAATAATACCTCTGGCCTATATTTCCACGATCGTCCCAGATAACTCGTAGGCCTCTCGTTATTAGAGAGTTGTAAACTTCTCTGGCTTTTGCAACAAGTTCAGGTTTGTTCTTAACCAATGGGAAAACTGCCGCCTGATATGGTGTCACAGATTCCGGCAAGCGTAAAACCACACGATCTTTTTCTTCATAATAAGCATTATCAAGCAACATCAGTAAATTTCGATTTAGCCCCCAGGTACTTTCCATTACATGCGGTACATAAACTTCGCCTGTAAAGGGATCTCTATACTCAAGCTTCTGACCTGAATGCTTTGCGTGAGTCGAAAGGTCATAGTCAGTTCGATAGTGGAGCCCGCTTACTTCATCGAATCCCCAATCAAATTCGTACTGAATATCAGAGGCGGCCTTAGCGTAAAAGATTAGCTTCGCGTGGGGCTTCCAACGGATTTTTTCTGAATCAATACCTAAAACATTGATATACCAATCTTCTAAATGCTTGGCCCATTCGTCCCAATACTTTTTCCACTCTGACTCACTTGCAGGAGGCTTAATGAAATATTGGATTTCCATTTGTTCAAATTCAATAGTTCTGAAAATAAACCTCCCTTTTGTTACTTCATTTCGGAAAACCTTTCCATGTTGAGCTATTCCAAAGGGAACCTGAACTCTAGTTGAATCCAATACATTTTTAAATAATACGTACATTCCTTGTGCAGTTTCAGCTCGTAAAAATAAGTCCGAACGACTGGTTTCGGTTGAACCGAGCTCAGTTTGAAACATTAAGTTAAATTTACGAACTTCACCAAGTTGATTCCCATCGGGCGATTTAACTTTATTGTCTATAAGATACTTTTGAATGTCTTCGATACTCATTAAATCAGTGTCCAGTTCGACTCCGGATTTTTTTGCATGATCTTCAACAAGATGATCGGCTCTCCACCGTCGATTGTTAACAGTATCTTCTACCATGAGGTCACTGAATCCCTTTGCGTGTCCGCTCGCCTCCCAAACTGTGGGATGCATGAAAATTTGGCTTTCAATTCCTACGACATCGGATCGACTTCTAACAAATTTGTTCCACCATAGATCTCTAAGCAGTTTTAGCATTTCCACACCTAATGGCCCATAATCATAGACATTCGCCAATCCACCATAAATTTCAGATGAAGGATAAATAAAACCGCGCCTTTTACAGAGGGAAACAATTTTTTCGAATTTTGACATGATGAAATTATACCTAAAACCTATAATTTAGGGTATTTTAAAAGGAATGAGGTCGGGAAGCGTAAAAACTAATGCAATTGTAATAAAAAGATTAAACTACAGGGATTCTGATAAGTTGGTAACCCTATACACCGAAGAATTAGGCAAAATCGTTGCGATTGCCAAAGGCATGAGAAAGATGAATTCAAAAGCACGCAGCCATCTTGAATTACTTAACTTATCAAGAGTTGAGCTAATTGAATCACACGGAAGATATATCATTACTCATGCGAAAACTATTTCCACATATGCAAACATAAAATCATCATATGAAAAAATTAGCGAATCCTACTATATTCTGGAATTACTCGATAAGCTTTCACCGGAAGATGAGCAAAATCCCGTCCTATACAACTTTTTAGTCAAAACAATAGAGACCCTAAACGAAATAGATTCGCCTCATCTATTGAATGCGTATAATGTGAAAATTATAAAGATACTAGGATATTATGCCGAGTCAAATTTAAGAACCGTAGATCCTAAATTAGTGAATTACACTAGGAATCTGGTAAAGGTTAGGTATTCTGATTTAGGAAGCTTATATTGCGATGAAGATACACGCAAGCAAACTCTTCTACTGCTTAAAAATTACACCGAAGAAATACTCGAGCGAGAAGTAAAATCACACAAGAATCTCATGTGAATACAAGATTTTCTTTGTGCAGATTTTTATACATCCCGACGGTTACTATTCGAGGGTAACTTCTCTGTCGGAGTTTAAGATAAAATCTGTTCCAATTCCATCAAGACTTACTCGATATGGATCATTTGTTACACCGGACTGTTTCTGAACCAAGATCTGGTAATTATCAAGATCAATGGTATCAGGTAACTCATACACATATGTAATAACCAGATCGGTCTCTTTCTGTTGTCTTGTAAAACTTTCGATATATGTTTTATCCACAGCCTGGTCGTCAAAAGAAGCTCCTCGCGGATCTTGGCCGTCAGAAGCAGTAACAGAGAGCATCTTCGATCCTAAGGGCACATAGACCCTCATGTAGGCGTTATAAAAGCAGCATGGGTCGATATTGTACCAATCGGGTCTTTTAGGATTTTTAATTGTTACACTAACTGTGCTAATTTTCTTTCCATCTTGTACTTCAATTTTCTTGTCGACTTCTTGAGTTACAAATCCGGGGAGAGTCCAATCAGCTTTTCCTGCACCATAGTTACTTCTGCTAACGTGCAAGTAATCCTGAGTGTTGGGAATCTTGCGGATTTTTCCTGAATAGCCTAGATTATCAAATGCTAACGCAACATTTGCATCAAAAGCATAAATCATGATGTCTTTGTTACTGAGTGAGTCTAATATGACCCTAATTACAGCCAATAAATTTGTGGCTTCAGAGGTGTACATCTTAGTCAAAATACTCTGACCCAGATACTTAATAATCTCCTTACGTCCGATTGTTTGAGCCAATTTACCTCCGGCGATAACTTCAAGCTCTTTAATAACATTATCAGCACTAAATTCTGTAACAGGAATAGTTACGAATGTGCCATCATCTCTTCTTATGGAATATTTTTGCGTATTAACCGGACCGACAGCCTTAAGGATATCAACTGCTAAATCGTTGTTGATCTGCATAACCCCATCGATATCTTGAGGAAGAGAACGATCTTTTCTCCAGAACTGTGTTAATAAATCATTAACAGCTAGTGGAAAATCAACATTATTACTCGTAGCATCTCTGGCATACCATCTAAAAGTATTCCCCGACAAATATAAATAATTTCTCAAGTGATAAGGCACGTTTCTATTAACCAATAGCGAGTTACCGGTTCGATCTCCTTCATCTATAAAGTAAGTATCTATCGAATAAAAAATCTCAGGTATACCTTCTTTAAATTCGACACCAACTATATAGGTGTTAAAACCGCCGGACATACGCATCTCATAGTTATTTGCCATCAATATTAAATATCTCTTTGGAGTGTTTAAACCCATAAATTCAGGAACAGCATTAAAGAATGCTTCCATCTGAGGAGCTTTATTCGCAACCTCTTTGGATATCGATTGTATTTCCAAAACATACTTTCTGGCATTTGTGTCAGTATCAATTCCTAAATACGAAAAATACCATGGAAGACTTGTCGGATAATCCGAAGGATCAATTTCAGTAAGCTCTTGATCAATCTTCTTCATTCGTTCTGATATCTCAGTGACTTTCGGAGAAAATTGCGGCATAAGACGCATAAGCTTTATTACACGATCCTGTGCAGGCAGTTGTGATGCTTCTGACTCCGCTGTTTTAAATCCTAAATCCACTGCGTGAGGCTCAAGTATTTCAATTACTAGATTTCCTAAACTGACACTTTCCTCTGCAACCTTAATTAAATGCTGGCTATCATTGTAGTAAATTTCAGCTTTGGGGAGCTTTCTTAAATTTGAAGCATTCGCCTCGTAAGCAATCTTGAAGTCACTCAAACCGGTCTCAATATCAGATAAACCTCTCTTCATTTGTTCCAGATCTAAATTTTCCAAACCTTGTCTAACTGTATATGTAGAATCCTTTAGCTTTTTACCTTGCTGCATAATTGCCAGTGCCGGTCGTACAAAGAAGAAGTAGCTAATACTCAAGAATAAAACACTCAAAGCTAGAAATGACCCCAAAACAATAAAGAGAACTTTTTTGTTTACCTTGATTTTAGGGAAACTGAAAGATGCTTTTGTTTTTAACGGTTTGAAATTATTTGACGACTGACCGGGTTTATTTTTTCCAAATGCAAATCTATCCATAATTTTATATTTTCCGGCAAGTCGAAACTAATTTGCGAAAAAAGCCGGAGATACGAATGGCCAAACAGCCAAAACGCTTCAACTATTCTACTAATAATAACTATTTTATCAACCGGTCAGAAATGGCCAATGAAATACACTTCAATGGTAATTGCCAAAAGCCTAAAGCGATAAAGCAGATATTTATAACTAAACTGCTCCCTTAATTATTTATAAATAAACATTCTTCTGTCAATATCCCTCTGCACCTTTTGCTTTTATAATTGCTAAAGGTGTCATTAATAATATCCATATATCAAATAAGATAGACTTTCGTCTGGCATATTCAACTTCCATGTCGATTCGTTTATCAAAATCTATTTCAGATCTACCACTTACCTGCCAGTAACCGGTAATGCCCGGCTTTACGGTATAAATAATATTCAGCTTTTCTTTGTTTTCAGATGACTTTGTAATATACATCTCAAGCTCATCCGGCCTTAATGGTCTGGGGCCAATAACACTCATATCACCTCTTAATACATTGAACATCTGAGGGGTTTCATCGATTGAATATTTTCTAATAAAACGTCCAATTTTTGTAACACGTGGATCATTTTTTATTTTGTTGTTTCCGCTTCTGATTTGTTTATATAACTCAGCATCCGTGAACAATATCTGATCAGCATTATGTACCATAGATCTAAACTTATAAAACTCAAATGGGTGCATGCCTTTCCCAATACGCTTGTGAGAATAAATCGGTGAATGACGGTCTTCCAACCAAATCAGAAAAGAAGTAGCTATATATAGCGGCGAAAAAAGAATAAAAAACGCACAGGCAATCGCGATATCCATCATTCGCTTAACAAAGTAGTAAAATTGATTGTTTTCCGCTTTTGTTTCCATACTAATTAAGCATTCTCTTTGTAGATTTCTAAAGTTTCTTCTGCCATACGTCGCCAAGAATATCTTTTAACATTTTCGTATCCTTTTTCAGTCAGCTCTCTCCTTAATTCAAAATCCCGATGGATCTGAATCATTTTATCTGACAAATCTATGTTGCTCTTAGGGTTAAAATAATGAACACTTTGTCCGAAAACTTCTCGGTGAACAGGGATATCCGATACTAAACATGGCACACCAAATGATTGAGCTTCAAGTGGCGTAATACTAAATCCTTCCTGGAGTGAAGGGAATACATACGCCCATGCTCCTTTATACAAATATGCTAAATCTTTTTCCGAAACGTATCTTCCTTCACTAAATTTAGTTGCATAAATAAGGTTGCGATCTAAACCAAGTGCGTGTGAAAAACCGGCAACCCGCTCTGCATGGATATCTTTGCCTCCTGCTATTACCAATTGCGTATTTGATATGTCCGATTCTTTCATAAGCTCTTTATATGCGATTACAAGCATATTAAGATTCTTATGAGGAAATGCATTACCAACGTACAAGAAATATTTATTGATCACCCTCATTTCTTCTAATCGTGTTCTTAGAACCCCCATATCAGTAGGTGCGAGCTTAAGTAATCCATGATCAACACCTTCGTAAATAACCTTTGTCTTTGAACCTAACCCGGCCGAATAAGTTTTTTCAATATCATCAGAAACAGCATTACTTGGAACAATAATCTTTCGTGCTCTATGCATCGCAGTTTTTATAACAAACTCGTATCCATACTGCTTTATCATAGAAGTTCCACCCTGGTGCTCCTGATACTTCCCCATTGTCAAATCGTGAACAGTAACCACAAATTTTTTGGGATATAAAACCGGTACATTAAAGTGGGGAACATGAAGTAAATCCAAACGTGCCTGATAAAACTCTTTTAACATATCAACCTGTTCACTAAACGTATACCAAGCTGAATCTACTATCCATTTTTTAAAATTCGGAACAGTAGGCCTATATTTATCATGATCGCGTTTACCGATAAAAATTATGTATTCATTAGTTGAGTCAATATTTTCCAACTCACGAATAAGATTCCTAATATATCTTCCTATGCCGGAAGACGCGTATAGTCTGGCATCAATTCCTATTTTCATATTGTCTGTAATTATAGCTTATCTTAGATTTAAGGATATGAAATGCCCAAAAACCCCCTAAGATCTAACCTTAAGAATAAGCGAAAACTGATCATATCAATAAGCATGGTGCTCTATTCCCTCCCTGTTAAACGCCTTTTAAGCTTAAGTCCGGAAATCCCCCAATAAATAAACTGAGTTATAAACTTTGGATAAACCGGTTCATAGTATTTACGATAAAAGATCTTCATAGAGTTGATACCGGCATCAATCTGCTTCTTCTTAGTTGTCCCTGATGCTTTGGAAATAGATGAGGACACTTTTTTTGTTCCTTTAGATGCACCCTTGTAGTGAATAACTCTTGATTCAGGGTTATAGATAATCTTTCCTGAATTTAATACTTTTAATTGATAACACAGGTCTATATCTTCGCCATTAAGGAAATAATCTTCAGACCACCAATTTATTTTTTTACCGGCATCTCTTCTAATAAGCATATATGCACCTATACATGCATCAATTTCATGAATAGTTCTTAAATCAAGGTGTAATAAATGATACCCACCTAATAATTTAGGGAAAATAGCACCGAAATATTTTTCTAGGCCAAGAAAATAGCAGAAACTTCTCCATGGCGTAGGAAACCCCCTGTGACAATCCCAATCAATTCCTCCCGACCATAAGTCAACTTTGCAAGTAGTTAAAGCAACATCCGAATGCAACTCCATG
The DNA here is from genome assembly GCA_048499955.1 of Patescibacteria group bacterium. GTDB lineage: Bacteria > Patescibacteriota > WWE3 > 2-01-FULL-39-13 > 2-01-FULL-39-13 > JASNYX01. Next base: position 40,183 of record JASNYX010000002.1, read on the forward strand.
TATTCGTATGGAATAGTAATTGAGTTTTTCTCAAGAATAATGTCGGGGTTGAGAAACAGTACATATTTAGAGCTGGAATCTGACTCTTTAACACCAAGGTTGTTACCTTTCGCAAATCCGTTGTTCTCGTTTTTAACTAATCTGAACCACGGATCAACCGTCAACATATTCTCAAGGTCGCTACGAATACCATCCGTCGAATCGTTATCCACGACAATTACTTCCCAATTGAAATTCGCAGACGACAAACAAGTGCGAAGACTATCCAGCATTTTTAGCGTAACTTCTCGGGCATTATAGGTTAAAACTATTATAGATATGTCCATTTATGCGAGTATAACAAACCACAACGCTTCTAGAAGCTATCTGAAAACCTCGAAAATCCTCATAATTACAACGGATCTAAAAAGCTTTCCAAAGGGAGCTTGAGGAGCGGAAAGATATCGAAAGGACAACGACATCCGCCGAAATCGTTTCGAACTTTGGAACGGTTTTAGATGAGTTCTAAGCTCCCTTATGCAAAGATCCTCAAAATGATAGACTTTTCAAGAACATCACTTTGATTTATCTTTCAGGTAGAATCTCTTCAATTTATGCAAGCATTACTTAAAAAAATCTGGATAGGAAACAGCTTCATTCTTAGCAAATCCTTTCTCGTCGTATTCGTATCACTAATGGCAAATGCTTTTGCCTATTTGTTTCAGCTACTGACAGGTAGATATTTTAGCTTGGAAGAATACGGCCAACTGAACGCCCTTTTTTCTCTCAGCGGGATCATACCACTAGCAGTTGGAATATTCATAAGTGCAACTCCTAAGGTCGTTGCCGAAATAAAAGATCACGATTATCCCAACAGAATTTCTGCACTTTTTTTTACGTTACTCTACTTCGAAACCGGAATCTCGCTGGTCATAATAGGCGTGATGTTGCTTTTCTCGGGCTTCATTGGTGATTATCTAAACATTTCAAACATAGATCTAATCAGAATTTTTTCAGTAGCAGTTGCCGCGGGGATCTTTACAACATTTCTAAACCCGTTCTTACAAGGACTATTAAGGTTTAAAGCCTACTCCTTCTCACTATTTCTAACGGCAGCATTAAAATTGGCCGTAGCTGTCGTGGTTATATACCTCCAATTGGATGTAGCAAGCATTTTTATAGGGCTAACTGTTACAACGCTAATCATGGGACTAATCGTAGTCTTAGCCTTAAGGAAAAATATCGTTAATAAGTTCGGAGAATTTGCAAAAGCTGATTTTAGAAAATTAATATACTATTCACTTGCAAGCTCACTAGGTCTAATCGGTCTGAACATGCTACAAAATATAGATTTAATAGAAGTAAAACATTTTTTTGATGAAGCGACTGCCGGGATATACGCATCAACCTCGGTTATCGGAAAAATTGTTTTTTACGCAGCTTCACCTGTGGGAATAGTAATGTTACCTATCTGCTCTGAAAAATATATTAAAGGTGAAAATTTTATCAAGCCATTTGCAAGTGCACTGGCGATTGCTTTGTTTGTAAGCGGATGTATAACTGTAGGGTATATGCTCTTCCCTGAAGCAGTTATTAACATTCTCTTCGGATCAAGATACTTATCCGCGAGGGATCTTCTTCCACAGTATGCTTTTTTTACACTCACCTACACTATTTTATATATAGTAACCTTATTTTTAATCTCAATTTCTAAATTCAAAGCAAGCTCGCTCCCAATGATTTCTGTTCTCGTTCAGTATTTCGGAATTAAATTATTTGCGGACTCTCCTAGTACCGTGATTTATATATCCACAATATCCATTCTGATTGTTGTAATACCAATGTTATTTATAGTTTATAACCTGTATAAGGCACACGGCGAAAATGAAAATTAATTTACTTTCAGTAATCGTGCCAGTATATAAAAAAGAAAAAACAATAATCACGGAGATAGAAAAAATTCACGATACCTTACAAACCACCCATTACCCATTTGAATTAATAATCGTCGTAGACGGAACTTCACTAGATAAATCTTACGAAAAAGCCAAAGAAGTAAAACTAAAAGGGGTCAAAGTTTACGGATACAAGACAAACAAAGGCAAAGGGCAAGCCGTGAGATACGGAATGTCAAAATCAATTGGCGACATAATAATGTTCATAGATTCAGGAGGGGATATCGACCCGCAAGGTATAGTAATGCTTCTCGAACACTTAAGATGGTATAACGCCGACATAATAGTCGGTAGCAAAATGCATCCGGTCAGCAAAATCAATTACCCTTTAAAGCGAAAAATTTTCAGCCTTTTATATTTCTACATGATAAAGATGATGTTTGGATTAAAAATCCATGATACCCAAACCGGACTGAAGGCATATAAGCGAAAAGTTTTAGATAAGGTATTAGAAAGATTAGTAGTCAAAAGATTTGCCTTCGACATCGAAATCTTGGCAGTTGCCAACAAGCTGGGCTTCAAAAAGATTTATGAAGCTCCCGTGGTTGTGAATTGGGATCCGAATGAAACTTCGATTGTGGGTTTATTTTCAAGCAACGGAATTTTGGAATTTTATCGCAGATACTCTAGCTGTCTGGTATCGGATGAAAATTCTGAACTACTACAAAGGCAAGCGACACCGGGTGAAAATATTCGATAAGGAACTAGGACTATATGTAAACACAGGCGATATGACCGGCAAAAGCCAAGTCATAATAGAATTTGTCGATAGATGGTGGAAACGCATATTTCGAACCGGCCACAAGTAAGCATAATCCAGCTCATGTATACCATCACTTCCCCACAAAACCTCCTATAGCGTATACTTGAAAGACACGCTTGACTGGCGTGATAGTATTTATAGTATAAAACCTGCTCAAAAATATGGGCAAAAAACTAGAGTGGATAACTATCGTTATACCTCTTCAAAACACGTCAAATTATATTGACATAATACTTCAGAAGCTCACCTATAAAGCTTATAGGCTCAAATATAAGTACGATATAAGTACCGAGTTTGTGTTTATTGATAATGGAAGTACTGATAATACCCTCGATATAATTCAGCAAAACTTTAAGCATCCAAATGTTGTCTGCCACAGAGAGCCCGAGCCTCTTTCATATAATGATGCTGTTAGATCTGGAATAGAAAAATCTTCAGGGGAATTCATACTATGTATGAACACAAACCTTAACTCTCCATTAACCTTGATCGACGAATTTATAAAGAATATCAGGGACGTTAACACAGTTTTCATATCGACCGGTATTTTTATGTTTCACAGAGTGATCGCGGATACCGTATTTACAAAAACAGGTGTCTTCAAATCAAGCTTTGAAAATGAGATTAAATATCTTTCAAATAAATATGAATTAATAATAAGATATATAGGATATAGCTCCGAGAACAACCTTAATTCTCTAAAGGAAACACTTATGTACTTAGTAAATTTATATCACCGAAGAACAGATCAATTAAAAATTAAAGTAAACGATTTGTTAGGTTACTATTAGATTCTATGCACCCAATATATCCTACAGATGAAATAGAAGAGAATCTCGCGATACCCTCCGAAAGCGTTTTTCCGGGTGAATTTTATGATCGATTGGGAGCACACCTCGACTCTGAACTAGTTAATGTACTTCGAAGAGATGGTCACAATATCGAAGAATTAAAAACGAAACCACCGGTATATATACTTATGCATGGTTATGGCGGGCCTATTGATAAAAACGGAACGCCAAATGTAGAATCCCGTTATTGTATTAAAGCTACCCTAGAACTCATCTAGTATTTCAAACGAGAAGCATCAAAGCGTGATCATGAATATTATCCGACGATTTTAGTGAGTGGAGGTACTGATTTCGGATATTATGCGTTTTATGCAGAGGAACTTATCAGGCAAATCCATATTCTCACAGGAGATCCTGATTACACTAATTTTGCAGACATTTGGGACCAAGGAACATATAAACGACAAAATCCGATTATGCACATGCTGTCGGAACAGGCGGAGAAGTGGAATTTGCGATGAACTTTCTCGCAGGTGAAAGCGATCCGGATAAGCCGGTAATCTCGGTATGCAGACTCGGCCATCAAAGTAGAATTCAAAATTTCGCAAACGCACACGATTTCAAATTAACACCATTAACAATCGAAGGAATTCTAATGCATTTTAGAACACAGGAAACTATCGATAGATTTATGCGAATCCACCCCGAACAGACTGATAGCATAAGAGGATTTTCAGCCGCCGAACGACGAAAAGCTACAATATCACGACTATTGGCAGATCCCTCTGAAGCAAAGACACTCGAATCACTCCTCAGAGTTCTACAGAAGCATCTCGGAGACAATTTCAAAGATAAACTGTTCAGACTTATCGGACAAAACAAAGTAGAAAATTAACTAGAGTTAAACTCACTTTACTAGTCAATCTCATCATGCAATACTCGAGAAGTTATTAAAGGTCTTACTTTTTTAATCCATCATGAAAAAAATTCTAATAACAGGATCTGCAGGACTAATCGGATCGCAAGCTGTGTCATTTTTTATAGAACATGGCCATTCAGTTGTCGGCATCGACAACGATATGAGATCGTATTTTTTTGGGCAAGATGCCAGCACTTCATGGAACAAAGAAAAGCTGATACACGATTTTAAAGACAAGTACGAGCATAAAGACGTAGATATCAGAAATAAGGAACAGATAGAGGAAATCATGAAAAACAACGAGTTTGACTTGATTATCCATACAGCAGCTCAGCCTTCCCATGACTGGGCAGCAAAAGAACCGTTTACTGACTTTAGTGTCAATGCTGAAGGTACATTAGTCCTCCTTGAAAACTGTAGAAAATACTGTCCCGAAGCAGTTTTCATATTCACCTCTACAAATAAAGTCTATGGAGATATGCCAAATAGCTTACCTTTAATTGAACAAGATACTAGGTATGAGATTTCAAAAGAACACCATTTTCATGAACATGGAATAGATGAAACGATGAGTATTGATCAAAGCAAACACAGTGTTTTCGGTGCATCGAAAGTAGCCGCGGATATTTTAGTTCAAGAATACGGACGATACTTTAACTTAAAAACAGCATGCTTTAGAGGCGGCTGTCTAACCGGACCCGCACACAGCGGAGCCGAACTACACGGATTTCTTGCTTACCTTGCCAAATGTGTTGTAACAGGCAAAAAATACACGATTTTCGGATATAAAGGGAAACAAGTCCGAGACAACATACACTCATACGATTTGGTTAATGCTTTTTACCATTTTTATAAAAATCCCAGATCAGGGGAAGTTTATAACATCGGCGGATCCAGACATTCCAATATCTCGATGAAGGAAGCAATCGCAAAGCTGGAAAAAATTACAGGCAAAAAAGCAAATATTGAATATACCGATCAAAATCGGGAAGGCGATCATATCTGGTATATATCAGATGTTAGGAAATTTCAAAATCATTACCCCGGATGGTCATATAAATACAGCATGGATCAGCTTCTAAACGAGATCGTAGAAAAAGGGCATTTTCAAAGTTAATTCATTTAAGAATACATGATAAAACAATAAATATGCCTCATGATTACAAGAATTTGAAAATAATAATATCTACACATGAATACTTCAAAGGAAGCGGCCAAGAACTAAAGGAATTTCTAATTAGAAAAAAATCAAAGAAGTTGCTATATGTTGCTCATAAACTATTCCTGGCCTCTCCGAATATTTCCTACGCTGAAACCTACGAAAATGGCGAAATTAGCAAGAAAGAATCCTCATCCGAGCTTCCTAAAATGCAATGGCTACTATATTTAAGAGATGCATTTTACAACTTGTATTATGTATTAACTTCTAAAGGCAAATATGATTATTACATCGGAATTAATTCTTTCAACGCGATTTTCGGTTTGTTGTTTAGATTTCTGGGCAAAGTAGACAAAGTCGTATTTTTTACAATCGACTATGTAATGGAAGACCGCTTTGAAAACAAATTACTCAACAAGCTTTATGTAGGAATGGACCGTATCGCATTTTGGAATAGTGACTTTACCTGGAGTGTATCCGACAGAATGTCAAACCAACGTATAAAAGAACTTGGTCCGGAAGCTGAAACCAAAAAGCAGATCGTAGTTCCCATTGGGATTCCTGAAGAAGCACAAAAGGTTCAGGCCACTAAAAAGAAGAATGTACTAGTATACAGTGGAGAGCTAGCCCCAAAATACGGATTGGAAATAATTCTTGAATCTGCACCTAAGATAATTGAACAAATTCCCGACTTGGAAATAAGAATTATCGGAGACGGAAGACTAAAAGAGAAGCTCGTAAACTTGTCCAAAGATCTGAATATCGAAAGCAACGTAAACTTTATGGGCTATATTAATACCACAACAGAACGTATTAGGTGGTTGAAACTTCTAAAAGAAAGTACCTTGGGAATTGCAACCTATGAAGAAGATAAGAAATCTTTCAAGCAGTTCTCAGATGTTACTAAACCAAAAGATTATATGGCCTGCGGACTTCCGGTAATAACAACGGGGTTAATCCCATTATCTGAAGACATCAAAAAATATAATCTAGGTAGAGTAATAAAAGATAATACTGAATCCTTTGTTGAAAATATTTTAGAATTACTCCAAAATCCTGCAGAAGTAAAAACAATAGAGGCCAATATTGAAAAATACTGCAAAGATATGACATGGGAAAATATATTCCTCAAGTCATTCAGCGAGATGGAAACCGAATGATCAACACCCCTCTTCAAAAACTTAAAACCTATGGCCTTAAAACTTTTATATACTACACATGGTTAGAAATAGTAAAACATCTGTACTGGTACACGATCAGGCAATCATTCAGTCAAAATCAGGAGGATCTGATTATCGACAAGATCTTGGGATACAAAAAAAACGGATTTTATGTAGATGTTGGAGCATATGATCCCGACAGATTCAGCAATACCAAGCGGTTCTATTTGAAAGGATGGACCGGAATAAACATTGAACCCGACACACTCAGTTACGAAAAATTTCTAAACAAACGACCGAACGATATCAATCTAAATATTGGAATCTCAGATAATCCGGGGGTGCTCACCTATTACAAAATGGAGCCCCAAACACTTTCGACTTTTGTAGAAGATGAGGCGAAAGAATACATCAAACAGGGATATTCCTTATTGGAAAAGAAAGAGGTCGAGGTAAAATCTTTAGCCGAGGTATTTGATTCTTATCGTGCAAATAATCCAATAGACATACTCAGTATAGATACAGAAGGCCTTGATATGGAAGTATTAAAAAGCAATGATTGGACGAAGTATAAACCACAAATTATATGCATAGAATCAGTAAAACACCTCAAAATTGATCGGGAAACACCTTCGGTCGACATGAAAGACTCAGATCAACAAAAATATTTAAGCCAATATGACTATACAAAAGTTTTTGACAACGGTTTAAACTCAATATATCAACTTAAGGCAAACGGAGAAATCTAAATGCTAAATTCCCAACATTACTCTAAACAATCACAACATTTCGACTTGGAATATCAAAAATCACCTGAACATATAAACGACATAGCAAATCCAAATGTAGTAAACCCATTTTTGAAATTTACCCGAGTTACACTAAATCTGCTCATAAATAAGTTTTATATGTTTCACATCATTTATGGTGAAAAACAATAATACTCTGGTCTCTATAATTATTGTCAACTGGAACGGAGAAAAATGGCTGAATACTTGCTTTGAAACAATTTATGCCCAAACCTATCATGACTTCGAAATCCTTCTTGTCGATAATAATTCCGGAGATAATTCCGTTGAATATACAAAAAAAGAGTGGCCGCTTGTTAAAGTTATAGAGCTTGACCAAAATTATGCTTATGCAGGAGGTAACAATCGTGGTGCCTTACACGCTAAGGGTGAATTATTGCTGTTTTTGAACAATGACACCAAACTTTTCCCTGACTGCCTTGAGAGACTAGTCGACAAACATAAATCTGGATCCATCACGATCCCCCTCCAGTTAGTTGGGGAATTCAGCTCGAATCTGCATACCGAATTTATGGGTAACGGCGTAGATATTTTCGGATATCCATATGGCATATCAGATCGGGAACAACAAAAGGTATTCTATGCCGATGGTGCTGCACTGTTTCTTGAAAAATCGTTATTTTTTGAATTAGGACAATTTGATGAAAAACTCTTTATGTTCCAAGAAGACATTGATTTATCATGGAAAGCCCGCATCACAGGAATAGAGATTACAACCTGCCCCAACGCAAAGCTTTATCACTTTAGCGGTGGTACAGCACCAGGTGGCAACTCTACAGGAAAAGACAAATACTCATTAAGCGAGTTCAGACGTTTCCATAACGAAAAGAATATAATCCGTAACATTTTGAAAAATTATTCACTGATGTTGGCAATCCCGATACTAGGAACACTAATGTTTATACATGCAATCGAGATAATCGGGCTTACGCTTTTTGGTGGGTATAAACTTGCGTTATGCTATTTGAGAGCATATTGGTGGAACATCTCCAACTTGCAGGATACAATGGCGATGAGACGGTTTATACAAACCAAGAGAGTTCTAAGTGACTTCGATATAATAGGTAATATGTATTTTAGATACTCAAAGCTAACTGCAATTTTACGTCTGGGGAAACCAAATTTAGCTTGATAAAACTCATATGTCTTTCTGGATTAACTTAATTCGAGGAAATTACATACTAGCCGGTGGAGACCACACATACTGGCTCGATCTAAGAGGATTTTTTCTCAAAAAGATTTATGCCTGGCAAAACTTTGCTAGCCCCGGAGAACCTAACCATACGATTCCTGAATCTATCATTTCACTTGTTTTTAGCTTATCGGATCGTTTAAATATAAGCTATGGAAATTTTCAGATTATTTTCCTGTTCTTGCTCTTGTCACTTAGCGGTGTAGCTTTTGTACTTTTACTTAAGGAAATTGAACAAACTTTTAAACTTAATAAGACTATGTATCCTGCACTATTAATCGGTGCGATCTTTTATGTTCTTAACCCATTTAATTTCAATATATTGCAGATAGAAAAGATATTGCAGTCAATCGCCTTGCCGATTTGTTTGTATTTCTTATTTTTAGGTAACAGAAAAAACAACATTCTATATCTGGTAGTTGGGGCTGCTTTCACAGCGTTACTTTCTCCTATGTCTATAAACTTAGCGGTATTTGTTGCGGTGTTTATCTTTTTGTTCATTCACTCACTTTCCGCAGGAATCGCCAAGAGAGAAAAAATGTCTCATCTATTCAGTTTTCTAATATTTTCACTGTTTAGCATTTTATTTAACCTGTGGTGGATACTGCCTACACTTACATCTCTGCTTACAAGTTCAAACGAATCAATTAGCTTCCTCAGATCAACAAATTTTATAAATTCTGTATGGTTACATGACCTTATCCGAATGATAACTTCATGGGCTTGGAATAGCGGGCATAGAGATGTTCCTTATGTCGCATTCGCAGAAAGATATAACTCAGGGATATTATTATTTGTAAGTTTCGCACTTTCAGGAATCCCCTTAATATTTGCACTCAGTAAAATTCGAGGGAAATACAATTTGGTGTATCTATACAGTTTAATCGTCATATTAATAACACTATTTCTGGCAAAGGGAGCCACACCTCCTTTTGGATATATATATTCGACGATTTTCTCCAAAATCCCATTATTCTCAATGTTTAGGGAACCATCAGCCAAATTCATGCAAGCATACTTTTTACAAATATCTTTACTTCTTAGCTTATTCGTAAACTATTTACTCTCACTTAATTTGCAAACAAAATATAAGAGAGCCTTAGTTTCTGTGGTGCTATTGGCAGTACTAATTAACGCAGGACCAATACTATCAGGAGAAATAATCTGGGATAAATGGAACGGGTCAATGAGAAGCCTTGTCACCAGAATTCCATATTATTGGGAAGATTTTCGCCAAAGCCAAGCAATATCAAATGACCAAGGCACTATTGTGGTGTACCCGGGATCCGGTTATGGAGCTACTTATAATTGGAGAGAGGGCTTTAACGGAACGGATGTTACGAAGTTTTTTACTAATAATCAGGTTTTAAGTTATTATACTTTCCCTATTGATAGCAAATCCAAATCAGTAAACTTGATGTTCCCAAAAGCAACTCAAAGTGAACTTCCCAAAAATTTATTTGGCCTGTTCAATATTAAATATTTATTGCAAACAAATGATAGTGATTGGAGATATTCAGGACTTCCCGGATACACAGTAACAAGCACAAATAGATTTATAGGTAAGACACCTTTCACCGAAATAAACCGATGGGGAAACTTTGATGAAAGATATCTCGATAGACTCGAAAATCGAGAAAAAGATTATGCGAAAAGAAACGAGCTTTATATCGAGCTAATCAATGAACCGGCACTAAAACTACATCAAATTCAGGAAGACCGATTTGTACCTAAATTTTTTGCTCCTGAAATAACCGTTAATGCAGGTCTTGATAGTATACCCGGAGCAATTGGGCTTAATCAGAATATAAATAGGCAGGCAGTAATCGATAAAAAAGACTTCCCTGATTCGCCCGAAACAAATTTTACCTTTCTAACAAGCAATCCAACTCTATCCGAAAACAAAGAAAATCAAAGTTGGAACATCGGCTGGTCGTGGCCAACCGTGAGTATATCTCCAGAGGACTTTCGATACCGGCTGATTAATATCAAAGAATTAGCCAGGTTCTGGACAACTAAGGACCCTTTATCAACTGCAGATATACATATTTGGCATGGAGCGAAACGAATTGCCGAAATTGAGTCTTATGTTCTTTCTGAAAACACTGAAAAGATATTGCTGAAAGAATACATGAACCAGATGAGAGCTGCGATTACTATTTTACAGAATATTCCCCATGAGGAAAGAAATAAAACTTATTATCGTATGACTTCCAAGCTTCTCGGATATATAAATAAATCGAATGATGCAATTTCCAAGATCTCTGATCCGCCACTTTCAAAGCTTGATATCTCTGACTTAGAAGATTTATTAGAACAAGCCGAAAATGAGGCGAATACTCGGTGCAAGATGGTTTGCTATAAGTTTGATCTAGCTGAAGACGGTGTCTACAGCATTTACCTGTATCGACATGAGCTGGAGCAACTACCGGTAAACGATGCTCAAATAACATTAGAAATCGAGGGCCTTCAAATAACGAAAACTATATCTGAACTACTGGAACAGGACTCTAATTCATACCTGATTAAAATTTCTGAAGTTAGTCTCAGCAACGATCTACACTATATTAACTCGAACATAAACAGCATTGGCACTGATCTCATAATAAAAGGCGACCTGGCACCACAAACTATTGATATCATAAAGGATAATCTCGACATACATGTACAAAACTTTAGTATTCCACTTCTGAAAAAGCTTCAGACATCGAGACCAAGTGAAAATCATGAGATGCCGTTTCCCCTAAATATTAAGGAACGTAAAATTTCCGAATGGAAGCCGAATCAAAAATATGTAATCTCGTTCGACTATGAAATCAATAAATCATATGTCGGCGCTTCAGTAATGGAAAATATAGAAATAACAGATAATTTGGAGTTAAATAATCTGAATATCAGAGAAACTAGGAGAGAGGCCTTTGGTGTAATTCTTGATGAAAATAACATTGAGGAACCGGAATGTGCATATAAAGAAGCTGATATATGCTTTTCCAACTACAGCCAAGAATTCACCTCAGGGAATCTGAGGTCAACCGCTTCAGTATACATTTACACATACACAGAAAATAACTGGGGAACTGCCAAAATTCGAAATCTACAAATTAGGGAAAAGCACGAACCTAGGCTTGCCTTGGCAAAGGAAAACTTTAAGCCGGTGACTACAAATCCGGATATTATATTTTCGAAAGTAAATCCGACAAAGTATAAAGTCGACATACGGAATATCAATGATAATTTCTTACTGGTATTTAGTGAAACTTATCACCCGAGGTGGGTTATTCACAAACAGGAAAGTGACAATTTTTTCACGAATTTACTACTATCAATTAAACCAATCGGAAAACACACGCGAGTCAACGGATACGCAAATGCTTGGTATTTATCTCCTGAAGATTTAGGCAATCAAAAAAACATAGAATTAACAGTGGAATACCTACCTCAACGACTCATCGCGATCGGTGCTCTAAGCGGGATTATCACTGCGGTTTTACTGACACCGATCTTATTAACTTTATCCAAATTATTTAATTCGCGTCTTAAAAAATCAAGTATATTGACTCTCACTAATCCACTTCGAGATAGCTTTGAAAAAGTACAAAAACCTTTCAATAGGCTTATTAACGATCTTTCGGGAAAGAAATACCGATCTTTAGTAATCGGCATGTTAATGATTTTAGCAATATATAATTTATTTGATTTCACAAGCGGAATTATTAACGAGCTTAGCATTGTGCTTGTTACGTGTTTGATAATATTAACGATAATGAAACAAAATCATGTGGGCAAATTCTTACCACAAGTCACTATTTCGTTAGTTGTATTATTCCCGATATTGATCAGTTTGCATTTAAAAACTGCGACTGCAATCAACGCAATATTAATATTTATCCTAATGCTTATAATTGTTTGTAAAGAAATCTGGAGGATCTACAAATCTGATGCTTAATCATATTATCGGAAATCTAGAAGATCAAACCGGCATATTTTTCAGGAGTTGGTGGTATAGGCACTACAGCGAATTGGGAGGACTTAAAACCTACAGTGAATACTATGGTTATCCAACCGGTACTGATCTTAAGATTTTCACCAACCAACCATTGTTATCTTTGACTTATGACGCAATGGTTTACTGGTTTAACCCTCTGATTTTCACGAATATTTATACTGTTCTTCAAGTCATACTAAATATAATTTTGGCAAATGTTTTGCTAAGGCATCTCGGGATTGATAAAAAGATCTCCTTTCTAGTATCTCTAGTTTTTATATTTTCACCATTCCTTTACTATAATATCGGAATACATCCGTCCTTATTAACTCTGTGGCCATTTATATGGTTTTTGAAGCGCCTTACTCAATTTGAGGCAGGAGTTAAAAGTAATTTCATTACAGGTTTTTCATTAGCTGTTACTTTTCTATTCAATAACTACTTTGGATACTTCGGATTGATTTTAATGACGGTTTTTATTTTCACAAACATACTTTTGAATAGAAATAACGTAATAGCACAACTAAGACGTCTGGTGCTCATGTCAGCATCATTTTTAAGCGTAACCATTGCAGGCTTGCTTCCTTATTTATTAGGTAGTAAACCCGGCGTTACAGTACAAGCCGTAACTCGGCCACTTGAAGATTTTTTCTACTTCAGCTCAAGGCCATGGTATTTTTTCTTGCCTTCACCTGATAACCCGTGGATCGGAAAAACCACCACCAATATAATAAACTGGCTGCAAAACGATTGGGGATACTGGTTAACGAGCAACTATTTTCCTAGCGAACACACAACATTATTTTTGGGATATACAACCTTCCTCTTTGCAATTTTAGGAGCATACTACTTGCTATTCAAAACTGATAATAACGAAATTAAGCAAAGAAACTCCATTCTTGCATTAGGCATATCTGCAATCGTTTTGATGATGTTGAGTCTTCCTCCTTACTTCACGATTTCGATGTATAAAATTTATACGCCAAGTTACTTACTTCTTAATGTTTTTCCATATTTTAGAGTATTAGCACGAATGGGAATAATAATACTATTAATTGAATTAATATTCTGTGCATATGGGTATCAATACTTTATTCGGATATTAAAAAGTAAATGGTCGCAAGCAAGTTGGGTTGTGATCCTGCCCTTTATTATAGTTAGTTTAATGGAATTCTACGTACCTATAACTTTCGTAAAAGTAGAAGAACCACCCCAGATTTTCCAATACATTAAAACAAATACCGATGAGGAATCAGTCTTAGCTGTTTATCCTTATAATGGTGCTCTCCCAACTTTATTCTGGATTAGTGAGCACGAGAGAAGAATCATGAATCCTAGAGACTATACTGATGCATCTCGACATTTTATTTCCGAAGAATTTACACAAGAGTTAAAAACAGATGAAGGACTACAAAGAGCAAAGGAACTTGGTGCAACTCACTTGGTCTTTTTTAGATATGGTGGAAATAAAGATCGTATTGACGAGTTAAACTATTTCGATAATTCTCCTAAACTTGAGAAAATCATCGAATTTAACTCTGAATCGAAAGACGAACAATCTTATTTCTTATACAAGGTGAAAATATGGGGAAATACAAAACAAACGTCCGGAGTTTTATATAAAATTCTTTAGTTACGCTTATCAGTTTTGTCTACAGAAATACTTGTTTCTGACTTCATCTTTGCTTCTTCCTCTGCACTTTGTTTGATTGTCTCTTCAATCTGTTTATCTTCGCTTTTAGCTGAAAGGTGTGTTCCTAAACTCTTCACCGCATTTATCCAGAATTTTGGCGAAGTCCAATTAACTTTAGTTTGATCCTTATCGAAATCGAGTAAATGACCTACAAGCTTCCAAGCTGAATATACTAAGAATTTGATATCATCAAGATTTCTAATGGAAAGAACTTTCCGCATAATATATTGCGGCGTGAAAAATGATGAGTACAACTCTTGTGTTAGTGCATAAAGCTTTTCATGTTCAAAAGGAATCTTCATGACCGGACCTCTCATGTCAAAAGCTTCGTAATCAGTAGGGTCAACCAGTAACCAATCATTCTCTATACATTCTTTATATAAAGGTGTTCCCGGATAAGGAATAACAATCGTAGCCTGCATGGTGTCAACGTATCCGTTCTTGAATAATCTTTTTGCCAAAGCAATAGTGTTCTTAGCATCTTCATATGTTTCCCAAGGATACCCTAACATGACTGTCAAATGAGGTTCAAGCCCTGCCTTTTTTGCCATTTTCACACCATCTTCGATCTGATGTACTTTAAGGCCTTTATCAAGTTTATCTAAGGTTTTCTGATTTCCGGACTCCATTCCATATAAAATGAATCTAAAATTGGCCTCTCCCATCAAGTCATAATACTCTTGGGTCAATGCGTTCAAACGCATATTACATCCCATTACAACTTTTTTGTTATATCCGGACTCAATCAGTAAATTACAAAACTTTTTCAGAGGCGGCCCTACGAATAAAGTTCCGGCATCGTCAAAAATTTCCTTCACTCCGTAGTTATCAACGACGTGTTTTACTTCTGCAAATAATCTTTCCGGCGAAAACCGGCGGTATGTACCTAACGGATTTATCGTATGATCCCATACACAGAAAGTACATCGATTCCACCAGCAGTCCTTACCTGAATACATATATGTTGCCGGTGAATATTTATAGTTTCCGTTTGCATACGCATAAAGCTCCCACCTAGTGAGATCTCTGTCAACGAATGGCAATGAATCGAGATTATGTGTTTGCTTAAGCGGGCCTGAAACCCAGAAGGCATCTTTCTCTTTTGTTAATTCGTTGTCTTCAAGTTTAATGAAATCAGAAAGTTTAACACTTGTATCACTTCGTCTTCCCCAAATACCTCCGGGCAAAACAGTTCCTTTGCTTAAAGAATCTGCAAGATCCGACAGCAAAAAATCATAATCCCCGCCTGTAATAACATAGTCTACATTGCTATTTATCATTGTTTCTTTTGGAGCAAAGGTTACTTGGTCACCTACAATAACAACCTTCATTTTCGGAAATCTTGCTTTTATTTCATTAATAATCATCCAATGTTGCTTTACTACCGGCGACTTAGTTTCAATCATTAAAAGATCAAACTGGCCTTCTGCAAGCTTTTCGAGCCAAGTCTGATATGACCACTCCTCAGCGATACCATCAAGCCAAGTAACATCATAGCCACGTTCCTGGGCTAGTGAGGCTGCATACGCGGGCACCATAGGGTAGATGTATGTCTTAGCATTGAAATATTGGAATTGGCGATTCTGTGAAAGAAGAGGCACACCTTTGTCGGTCTCAATCGGAGGATATCCTACCGCTACCTTATAGTTTTTCATATCTTTAGAACTTTCATTTGAATCCATATACAACATATAGACTATAATAAATATATATATGAATCAACGCCCAAAGAAGCTAGTCGAAACAGGCATAAACCCCGGAACATTAAATGAGGCTTCACCAATCTTTAAAATGATTCCTTTAGAAGGCGAAATCGAAGCCATTTCCAAGGCCTTTTCAAAATCATCGCCAACATCTACTACAGAATAAAATGTGTACTCTAAATGCCAGAAGTACTCTATCTAGTTTTTGATCCAATTAAAAATCTACTTCTAATCACTTGTAAAAACATTATTCCGATGTCATCAAACTGATCAATTAAGAGAGAATGATCTTGAGCGACTATGCGTTTAATTCTGCACCATAATCTTGTTTCCAATACCCCAGATTTAAATTGCAACCATTCATGATAATAGCTACCGTCAATATGCAATACTTTTCTTCAAGGTTGTTCCTTCTATTTCTTCACCGATATAATTTTCGAATTTTTTAATTGCTGATTCGGAAAAATCGGTATCGAGTATCTCAGGATTCGGAGATTCCCATTTTGTGGGGAATTGAAAATGATCTAACCAAATTCCTTTTATTTTTAACTTCGACAGTTCTTCGATTTCTTGCAAATGGTAATCTCTGACATTTTTATTTATAGGTGAGACAGGGAAATATTCTTCTGATACCGTTTCTTTTCCATGGGCATCAACAGCTTTCGCCTCCGGAAATTTTTCTAATAATGCTCGACCTTCGAAACATCGATATGAAATATAGATATCCGTATCGGGGAAAGCTTCAGTGACCAACGATAAATCATTGTCTGCAGAATGGCTTAAAATAACGAAACTACACTTTAGCTTTGCTAATTCAAGAAGCTTTTCTTTAGGGAGTTTATCGAGGTAAATTCCGTTATGCATTTTTTGGGGTCTCCGGGGGATAAATTTGATTACCTTCTAAATCTTCGATAATTATAGCCGTTGTAGGGCACGATTTTGCACCTTCGATAATTTGAACGGCATCATCCCATGTTCCATCCTTAACAAACGCAATACCGTCATCATCAAGATCAAAAGTTTCAGGAGCTCTAATCACACAAATTCCCGCACTAATACAAAGATGGTTAATAACTTTAATTTTCACTTTTGAACCGGGTTGAGAAGCGAAAGAGTTTTGTCCGTTTTTATCCATAGTATCCCGAGTGTAACAAATAGGTTGAAAGTCTGCATCAGCTTTCAGCTCGACCATAGTTGTCTTCTGTTTTCCTCGTAAATAAGAATCCTTGTAAAAATTTATATCCATACCATAAATGCGTAAGCATCACACCGGGAAAGCTTAATAATGAAATCTTTAGGTCTCTGCTTTTACTGAGTACCCAAAACGAATTTACCAAAAGGATTATTAAATATGAAAATAACGCAAAAAGATAAATTCGAGCCAGAAACTCTAACACTACGCTATCGGTTACTAACGCTGCGATTAAGATTAGAGGCCCTAAAATATTCCCTAGTAAAAATAATGATGGGATGAAATAAAACCATCTGCGAGAAGTCTCAGGCAAAGCTCGTGCAAAATAACCACGATGCAACCCGAATCTTCCATTTTGTATTAAGTGCTTTTTAAATAACGGCCTTTTATGGTGATAAACAAGAATCTCCGGATCATACATAATCTTTTTCCCGAGGCGTTTAGTTAAGTCTAAACATAATTTGGTGTCCTCCCCCGGATAATAGTCTGAATCGAAACCTTTCACTGCCTTAAAGTCTTCCGCCCTTACAATCAAATTCATAGAAGGGAAATCGTCGACCTCTCGTTTATTTTGGGGTAAAAATCGATAGGTGCTCCCAAACCCGCCTACGGGACTCGCGGTCACCCACCCCGAAGCTTTTTCCATAATATCAGCGTCATCAGGTGTGATGCCGGGGCCTCCAACAGCAGCGATATCTTTGTCGCCAAAATACGGTGCGGCAGCCATTAACCAGTTTTCGGATGGATAAGCATCATCATCAATAAAAGCGTAGATCTGGCCTTTTGCATGTTTCATGGCTAAATCTCTTTTTTCAGCAGGCTTATTCTTTGTTGAAGCATCTGAAATAAATTTTACTTTAGGAAACATTCTACCCATCACCGGTTCAGTAGTGAAAACAAGAATCTCGAAATTCGGGTAATTTAAGTTTCGATATTTAACTATAGATTCAGCTAAAAATGAATTCCATTTTTCACATATAATTATCACGGAAACAAATGGATATTCATTTTTGTCTGAAAAGTTTTTCGGGATATGGGGATCTTTCACAAGGCCAATTTTAACAAAGAATGAACTGATACTAAATGTACCAGTGTTGCAATTAATAAGCGAATAACAATTCTTGTATAATTCACTAATGAGCGAAATAAAAAAATTCTGGCTAGCCTTTTTGATTTCATTTACCGCTTTCACATTATCATTTCTTTTTGTCTATATTACAAAGCTTAATCACCTAACACTTCAAAGCGAAGACTACCTCGGAACAGCAACATTGCCATTTTCGATACTTAAAGAAGGCAATTTCGAATTAAATGAGTATTACGAAGAGTTAACATCTGCATATCCTCAACCTGATGACTCAACCTTAACCCCATACTATCTTAAGGAATCAAACGGTAATTACTACTCGATCCGACCTGTACTTACAGCGTTTTTGGCGACCCCGGTTTATATCTTTCCGGTATTACTCGATATTAATATCGACATTGAAACAATCAGAATAATGAGCAGATTTGGAGGGGCATTCATAACTGCTCTTTCGGCAGGATTTTTTTATCTCATAGCAGATAAACTGACTAAAAATCGGAAATTCAAATATCTTCTTTTTATTGTTTACTGCTTCGGCACAAATTCACTAAGCACTAGCAGCCAAGGTTTGTGGCAACATGGGTCGAGTCAGCTATTATTATCGCTCGGATTGTATTTGCTTTTGAATCGTAAAGTTTTCGGATCGGCTCTGGCATTCGGATTTGCGGTCATTTCACGCCCCACGAATCTACTTACATACCTAATCTTCGGGTTATACATCTTATTTCAAAAAACGGAAAATCGAGCTGAAAAAATGAAGAATATCGCAGTCTACGCAACCGGAGGAATTATCCCTATCCTCCTAGAGTTGCTGTTTAATCAAATCGTATTCGGAAATCCGGATAATCCCGGATATGCCGAGCAAATGTCCGGTTGGAGAGCAAATTGGCTGGAGGGTATTTTTGGAATGTGGATCTCACCAAGCAAAGGCATACTTATAAACTCACCTGTTTTGATTTTTATTTTTTATGGGGTCTTCGTAAAATTTAAAGAATTCATGAAAACAAAAGAAATGAATATCTACATCCCTATAATTTTATCTGCAATTCTATACACAATCGCAATGGGCAAATGGTATAGCTGGTACGGAGGCTACAGCTGGGGATATAGAATGGCAAGTGATGTACTTCCGTTTATGGTTCTTCTGTTGATTCCTGCCTTAGAGAGTTTCTATAATCAGAACTCTGTTTTCCGTAATTTGATACTTACATTAACAGGTATCAGCATATTTAATCATCTATTCGGATTAGTATTCTTTGATGGAATCTGGCACACTGTTCACGACGGTAAAAAACCGGGATGGCTCTGGAGTATTAGTGAAAGTGAATATATATTTGATTTCAAACGAATACTATATAAGCTTGGGATTGGCGACAACCCAATAAAAATACCGACAGACTAATCCAATCTCTCGAAAATTGTTAATCTATACTCTCCCTGAGTTATCTCATCAAAACGCATATCCTCTGTTACTTCGGTAGGATGAGTCACATTTGTTTCAATAGACGTCAGTACAAGTAACTTTGTATTCTCATCATAGATTTTCGTGTCATGAAACCGGGAATCATATATAACAATTTGATCTCTAACAAAATAAAATTTACCGAAATCGTCATCTTCTAATCGATCAGTATAATATGCGATTAGTGGTGACCACTCGGGATTTTCAATATAAATAACGGCATTATTTGTCATACTCCTGTTTGCTGCAAGCTCAATCAAAAAACTAAGATCCGAATCATATCCCTGGCCGTAGAAATCATTGGCGCGCACAACACCCAACACGGAAACAGCAACGATCATGATCGCCAGTAATCCTTTATTAACACAATCACAGATAATAATATTGCGATACTTTCGGATTACCGAATATAGCATATGAAGAGCGATAAACATCAAGAAGATATAGAAACTTGACGGCGAAGTGCTACCTAACGGATGGTAAATATTTCCGATCGCAAGAGCTAAAACCCCATATAAATATGCACTTAAAATTCCAAAACCGATTCTTCGGAAAAGCCCGATAGCAATAAGTAAACCGGAGAAATAAAACAGAACAGACAAGGCTCTACCCGTAAAAGAATAATTCCCAAGAACATATCTGAAAACATTCAGAAAATAACGATAAAAATCAGTAACACTATTCGATGATTCGGGAAGATAAAACTGCCCAATCTCATAGGCATTTAACGGGAAAATGAAATATACCAACGGAGCCAAAATTGAAACCAGACCCAGAACGCCTAAAAGTAAAACCTTCCGGTTATTAACAATAAATTCTCTAATTCTCAACTCCCCTTTAATGCGTAGTGACGCATATGCACATGCAAAAACCACATAAAACCAAAAGAACTCTGATTTATACGAGTAAAACAATCCACCAACCAAAAATGAAATGATCCCCGCCATTAAACCCAAAGCCATATAGTCAGACCTCGATTTATAAACCTGAAATAGCATTACCAGCAAAATTATCCAAAATAATAGAAATACCAGAAACGAAAAAAGCCCTGTCTCAACCCACGTCTCCAACCATAGGTTATGAAGTGGTAATTTGAGGTTTAGAGCAGCTCTGTCAATGTAATAGTAAGCATCCGCCCACTTAGAAGTTCTAAAATACTCGCTAAAAGAGTTAACCCCGATTCCGTACAAGAAATTTTCGAAACCTATTATTATCCCTACTTTTAACAAAAACAAATGTGAATAAAACGAAACTGCCCTATACAAAAAGGCAGAACGCATGGACTCCATAAACTGGCTTATAAATAGCAATGGAACCCCGGCAGCTATTAGCCCACTCGTTAAATAAAAACCTGCACTCGAAATAGATTTCCTCAAATTCCTGCTTCCCACAAAAATCAGATATGTGAATAATGTGCCACCAACTAGAAATCCTAAAAACGCACTTCTAGAACCGGTTAATTTCAAGGCGAATAACAAAAAAACCGATAGCACCAGAAGCCAAATGATTTGAGGCTTACTCAAGTGGTTCGATTTTTCTTCAACAGAATCAGAGTTGAAAAACCTAAATCCCCGAATAGCCATAACTTTGCTTAATATCCAAGCACGTGCCTCGCTCAGCTGTGCATCTCCGTGTAAAAACAGGGTCTTGAGTATAAATCCCATAAGGAGGAAAAATATAGCTGAAACAAAAGCTCCGAAATGGTTTACATCCCAAAACGTAGCACCGTATCTGGTTGGGTACCCGGGTACCGGCCACACGCCTCCGCTTGCAATACCTAAGTTTTCCTGTAAATAAATTTGCCTAATCATAAAACCCGCCATGAAAGTAATCGCCAATGCATACATTAGAACAATATTTTTCACTCCGGACTTTGACTTCTTTAAAAAATCCTTCAGCAATACATATAAAAACAAGACGGAAGCCTGGAATAAAATGAACTTGGTTGAATCAGGAATCGAATTCGAAGCGAACAAACTTAGTATCTGAAAGCCCACAAGGAGTGAAAGGAGAATAAAAAAGATGTCCTTAGAATAGCTTTTCAAGTTTCGCACGAAAACGTAAAAACCTCCGAAAGCACACACCGCTAGTAGAATTTTAGAATACACTAAATCGGGATCAAAAATTGAGTATGCTTCCTTGTGCGTGAAAGGAATCAAAAGCACAAGAGCAAATATAAGTACCGATTTAAGATTTAGTGTTTTAATCATTGTTGTTGTATTAGCATCAATGCGGTTGGGTCTTCCGGTGGATTCCCCCATTCTACTAGCTGATTTGAAATAACTATGATCCTGTTTCTCAAACTTGCAAAGCGGCTCTGTTGATATGCCAACCGACGTGCTGGTGGTATTAACTCCAACTTTTTGTATTCAGCCAGTCTTGTGCCAAGCTCAATTTTGTAGATTTCAACACGCGATCTTGATTTAAATAATACCCAGTCCCCTGCTGAACCTTTAACGTCTAATGATAATGGGAAATCGACTTTTGCTTCTTCGCCTTTAACAGAATAATAAATTTTATTTGGAGTTAAGAATGACAGTGCTTCATCAGGCTCGGCATCCTCAATTTTCTTTACTATATCCGGACCTGAAATCGACGATACGCGATGATCACTATAAAATAGTACAACAGCATGGCCGGCAGTGTTGTAATAAAGCTTCTTATCGGGATGATCTTCAACCGGATAGATATCATTATGAATCTCGATTAAGGCGGCTTTATCTCGATTGGCATCAGGATAATAAATCTTATCAACATTCCAAGCTAAAGTGAAAACTGATAATACGAATATACCAATCAGTGCTACAAACCTAACAACCTTATGGTCAAGTGAAAACTCATTTTTGATAATGTTATTGGCCCAATAAAGAAATCTCTCCGAAAATCTTCCTGCAATTAAAGCTAGAAACGGATACATAGGCATTATGTACCATTGTAGTTTGTCTCTTGAATATGTGAAAAAACTGAATAAATAGACAATGACTAACATTAAAAGCAAATACTCTTTTCTTCGATTTTTATCAATAAATGGAAGGCATACAATACCCGCAAGCAATGGGGCGAGCCATAATCTAAATGAAGTTTTTATCACAGTTAAATACCATAGAGGCGGCTGTATGTGGCCTAAACCATCTACACCACGCTTTAATACGTGTTCAAAAAAGTAATCATCCAAAAAATCACTACCGTGCCTTATATACTGTAATATATGCCAAGGTCCCGCAATAAGTGTCGCTCCAATAATCATCACGAGCCCTAATCCGATACTTTTATAATTTTTATTGACAACTGATAAGTAAAGAAGATATGCGATATAGGTTGGTAGTAATAACAATCCGATAATCCCCTTAGTCAAAATCCCAAAGCCTATGCTTAGTCCGACCATGAAAGAGTAGTAGATTGAACGCCTCTTTGATATCGATATGTAGTTTTGTATAAGACGGTAGAAAAAATAAAACGATAGAAGTATAAAAAAAGTCACAGAAACATCGAGCATACCGTTTCGGGAGTAGTAAACATACTGAATCGTCGACAGAAGCAATAAAGCTGAGAATATACCCGCAAGACGGTTATACATTTTCGCTCCGGTTCTATAAACTAGGATAACCCCACCAACCCCGGCGACAGCTGACCAAAACCTGGCAGCAAACTCGGCAAAATCACGATATCCTACAAGCTTAAACATCAGTGCAGTCAGCCACATATAAAGCGGTGGTTTTTCAAACCAATATTTTGAAAGATTATCCCATCTTAGGGAAAGCCACTCCCCTGTCATTACCATATTTTTTGCTACTTTTGCATAAATAGCTTCATCTACGTCGATTAAAGCCGATGATCCAAGTTTAATGAAAGTGAAAAATACTGCAGGAGGAACAATAATAAGATACGGAGTTAAAGTTGATTTGCTCCACCATGAAAAGATATCAAGCAACTTTATATGGAAACTATTTGAAACATACACATATCCAATTCCAAGGAAAATTGATATCCAAAAGAACTCCATATTGTACGAATAGAATATTCCGGCGGTTAAAACCGAAATTACACTTCCCAGAACTCCAATGCCCAAATACTTCATTTTACGTTCATCTGCATTAAATACTGAGTAAATAAGCGAACTCAAAAGCAGCACAATAAATGAGGCGTAAAGCGTAACCCCAACAGCACCACTTTCTGCTAAAACTTCTCCCCAAACGCTATGAGACGGAACTCTGGATTCTCTTAGTTTTGGCTCCCGATCAAAGTAGTCAGAAGCGGTTTCGGTTTGCCTGAAAGCATAATCGAAAGTTCCATATCCGGAACCGATGAAGAAATTATTGTGAAAGATTTCCGCAGATGCATCAAGTAGCATAAAATGGGTATCGGTAGAATCAAGCCTATAATGCATATATCGCGAAATTTTCGACTTAATATCCACACCTTGCACCACTGAGTAGATCAGAATCCCCAAGGATCCAAGCAAAAGTCCGGCCACGGCGAACATTAGCGGTTTCTTGAGTTTAGTCCAATAATATACTGCAAGACTAATTAACATTCCGACAGCGATTCCAATCCAGGCACTTCTTGATTGAGTCATGAAAAGTAACCAAGAAAGAAATCCCAGAAAACCAACATACATAAACTTTCGCTTGAGGCTTTCTGAAATAAAAATATAGCTAAAAGCTAAGGGGATTAATGTGATCAGATATCCTCCATAGTGATTTACGTCCCAAAAGGTGGAACCTAAACGTGGAAGCACATTCGGTACAACCCATACTCCACCTATAGTTTCCCTACAGCACATCCTAAGATAGAACTGTATGACCGCAAATATCCCGGCAAGCAAGCCGATAAACAGATAAACATTGAGAATCGTAAAATAATTTTCTTTATTTTCCTTTATAACGACCTTAAAAAGCAGATAGTAGTAAACGGCCAATGAATAAAACGCAAAAAGTGCAGCACTCTGAGAAAACACCTCTGAATTTACTAGAGATACACCCCTAGTTACTAAAAGCATGGCCAAAAGTACAAAGAACGGGTCTTTTATAAATTGGTCTTTTACTTTATTCCATATGACATGTTTTGGGGTCTTAATCATCCAAACAACAACGGAAGTAATCGCGTAAACTAATGTTCCAAGTAAGAAAATTCGTATCGGGAGTAAATCCCAAATTACTAAGCTAAAAAGCTCTTTGTGCATCAAGGGAACAAATAAAAGGCTTGCTAAAAAGGCTCGTAAAAAACTTTTATGTGAAAGATAAACGGAAGCAGCAAGAAGTATGCCAATAGCAATAAAAGCTGTGTTGTCAGGAAATAAAATCATTATTTAATAGTAAGGAGCCTGCGATAGACCTCGATTGTTTGGGAAGCAGTCTGTTCCCATCCATATTTCGAAGCAATTTCGGCTTTATATTCACTGCTCAAAGGCTTACTTTCAGACGCATTAATTATAGCACGCTGAAGCTCTTCGACGTCCCAAGGCGAACAATAATATGCGTTATTTCCTAGGTATTCTTTAATTCTATCTCCCGAGGCAACAACACGCATTCCGGCAACTGCGGCCTCCAGAGCCACCAAACCGGTGGTTTCAAACCAACTCGGGTGAACATAGATCCCTTGATGCGACATAGCGGAAGCAACAATATTTTGGGATCGTTGTCCAAGATAGTAGATATTAGGTGAAAATCGATCTTTTATTTTGAACCTATACTTATATTCAGGGCTTCTTTTGGTCATGTCTCCAATGAACACAAGCTTATAATTTTCCAATTCATTTCGTTTTTTTAGAGATTCGAAAGCTTTAATGAGATTTAGTTGGTTCTTTCTGGGCTCAACTCTTCCGACATTTAATATTATTGGGGTATCCGTGAAATCCTCTCCGAATTCATCCATCATGAGTTTTAGAAATTCTTTATTGTCCGATCTGCTAAAAATTTCCAAATCAACCCCATTCACTATTTTTGCCCACGGAAATTCCGGGACATTAAAATCCAGTTTAATATCCTCTGCTTCTTTGTCGGTTTGGACAAGAACGATATCCGACATCTTAATAATTTCTCTCTGCTGATATCTGATACCCGCCAATATTTGCACCAGTGAAGGAAAAGCCTTCCCATAGTTAGTTGCGGATCTATAAATATTCTTCCACTCATCTCGTAAAGGTTGAGACGATACCGCCCAGTTATACAACCTTCTAATATCAAAACGATAAAGATCTTCATACTCTCGTACTTCCTGAGCTGAATGATGAATTGCAGATAAAACTATCGGCTTGTTATGCTGCCTCGCCCATACAGCTTGTAAGTAAGTTTCACAGACCCAATCTAAATTAAAAAGATGAACTAAATCATAATTATCGATATCTGTAATCTTGATTTCAGGTCTAATATCAATTTTTATTGATGGATCGATCTTCTCGATAGCTGATTTGGTATGTTCCATTTGAGAAGTATCTCCGCCTTTTGGATCATATAAATCAATTCGAGATTGGAATAAAATCTTCATAGTAATTTAACTTAAATATAAACGTCGATAACCATCCCAAAAGTTTTCTAACGAATACTGAGAAGCTTGGAGAACCCCTTTACCTAGCAAAACTTGCCTGGTATTTTCATCCGACAGCAACTGTTTGAGTGTGTTTTTCAGTTCGGTGATATCCCTAACCTTAAAGTATACTGCAGCATCCCCACCCACTTCTTTCAGAACCGGAATATCTGATGCTATTACAACTCTCCCGTTCGCAAGTCCCTCTATCAAAGCAATGCCGAAACCTTCTGCATTCGTAGGGAGAACATAGTAGTCGAAAACAGATAAAATGCCTGTTTTCTGTTCTTGCGGAAACCTATCCGTAAATGCGACTCGATCAGAAATACCCAACTCGTTTACAAAATTTTTACATTTATCAAGTAATTTTCCGCCCCCTGCTAAGAAAAGAAACAACTCATTTTTGTCATCATTTATTAACCCGGCAAAAGCTCGAATTAAAATTTCATGACCTTTTTCTTCTGTAAATCTCGAAATATTACCGATGATAGTCTTGTCCTGAGGAATTCCATATATGCGTCGAATTTCAGATGCCATATTAGCATCATATTTTAAGCTTTCTAGATCTATACCATTCGGAATAACCGTGATTTTTGACTCATTAATCTTCTCGCTATTAATACGTTGCCTTTTCAATTCCTTTGTCAAAGCAATCACTCTTGTAGCTAAAAAATTGCCCGCTATATAGTTGGCAATAAAATTCGGAACAATTGAAATATATTTCTTAAGACCGGAATGATTCCACTCTAGAAATGACGTATGTACATGGTAAATTCTTTTTTCACAACTTGCCCACCAGGCACCAATCATAGCCAGACAGCCGGTGCGCAATTCGTGTGCGTGAATCACATCAATATTTAAGTTCTTAATTGTTTTATAAATACCATACGAATAGGAGATATCGAATTCCGATTTGGGAAACAACTCAATATGTTTTATCGCACCATAATCAAGATACTCCCTTACCATCGGACCATTCGGACAGGCCACGTAAATTTCTATCTCTTCATGAAGTCCTCTAATGATATCTGAAATCTGTTGTTCTATACCGCCAAATTCAGCGGAGTGGTAACACATCAATAATTTTTTCATTGTTCTTTCACATTTTCGAAACTTTTATTAATTAACATTAATTGTTTGTTAACTTTTCCGTCCCAACTATTTTGCGAAGCCAACTTTTTACGTGCATTTATTTTTTCTTCAGAGTTTTCCTGCAATGCCCTTTCGATATTAAAAACAAAACCGGCATCATCCTTTGAAACATATCCATCAACATCAAATCCTTCATAAGCAGGAAGGTTCGTAACTATAGTAGGTAAACCCGCAGCTAAAGCTTCAAAATATTTCACAGGGAAACAACCTTTCACAGTATAATCATTCAAATTATAGGGTATAAAAAAAGCATCAAAATGAGCGAAATAATAGGGCATCGTTGACCAGGGTCTTAGCCCTAAAAAGTGCACGTTACTCAATTGTTTAAGTGCACTCAAATCAAGATCAGGATCTGAAACTTTCTCAGGTCCGATCAAAATGAAATGATACCTGCGATAAGTTTTTGCAACCTTCTCGATTAACTTTATATTATTCTTATAGCTATCAATTGCACCGGAAAATCCAACTCTGGGATGTGGAATATCTGAAATATCTTTCGGTTCAGATAATTTCTCGACAGGCAAATCAAAAACTTCTACTGCAGCAGCATTCGGCAAGAAATGCACATCAGGTCTCCACTGTTTAAACTTCGTCACTAAACCGGGTGCACTGGCAAATACTAGATTGGCTTTTTCAGCCAACCATTTTTCCCGGTGTAAAACCCAATCCACACCCTGCAGTCCTTTTTGATTGAAAATTATCTTTAGTTCATCATCAATCCATTGCACCCAAGATATTAATGAAGGGGTAACTTTCTTCCGTTGGGAATATTCGGGAAACGCAGTGTATTCATCTACAACGTCATAAATCAATAAATCATGCTTTGTAACCGTTATGAAACTTTCAAGATCCGGAAAATCAAAATGGTAAACCCACAATACGACCTTTAAATTCTTATCAGGGAAATTTCCCAAAAGGCTTTTGATTTTATTGGAATGCATCCAAGTATTAAACATGGAAAATGGCCAGAAGTTGAAAATATTTGCGGGTCTATAAACAACTAAATTATTTTCACGAACTTCAGATCCGGTAAATAACTTAAAGATGTTTATGGATGGATTCCTCAGGAACGATCTCAGTGCCTTAAATCTTAATGGGGGGTCAATGAAAACCACCTGGTGGCCTCTTTTAGCAAGCCTCGTTGCTATATGCCATTTGTTTGTTTTTAATTCAAAATCAAAAGGCTGGTTTGAAAGAATAATGAATGTATATTTCATGACTGCTAAGCTTTACCAATTATATCAGAGGTTTGCTAACTAATTTTGTGCACCGGGAACTTTAGGGGTTAAATTTTGATAAATCCTATAATACGAGATCCCGGCGATAGTGATATCGTCTTCGGTATTTTTCAGCTTATAGGAACGTATGTATTCGCGATTTTGCTCATGACGATACTCGGGAATCACGAAATATTGTGCTTCAGCTCTTTTTTCAACATCATTTATATCAATAACCTGAAATCTGGCAAAAGGAACAATATAGTCTTTATCCGCCATCGCAACCTTTATTAACTCCGGGTTATCTTTGCGATTAAAATAGTCGGCCAATTCATCATACCCAACCATCCATTTCGGCTCGATAATCTCCCGACCTCTATCGTACCCGCCAACAAGCTGACTGTAATAAGCTAAATAGTTAGGATGAATCCCATAAAAAACTACTAATCCGGTAATTAGGTATATGAAGCAAACTAATGCCCACTTCTTAAAATTATGTTGAATAACGCTTGGCAAATAGTAAACCGCAACTATAATCATCGGGAATATAAGAGGTAACGCATAACGATCCAATTTTTTTGAGGTCAAAGAGATCATAAGTATAAACCCTATAAAATAGATCAGATTTAAAATTACAAATTCCTTAAGATTTTGATCGATAATATTACGTTTAAATTTGTTGAGGAAATAAATTATTCCGAAAAAGAATGAAAGAACTAACACCGTAGAATATCTTGACAAAACTACAAGTGGGTAAAAAGTCCATCCAGGATCCTGAACTTTTTGTCCAAACCAAATATGTTCGTGTCCTTCTTCTATCGCAACTCCCTGTACTCCTCGGAACAAATAAAGCTGAATTGTCTCAATCGGATTAACCCACATTGCAGGCCAAGCCAGAAAAAACACTAAAAGCGAAAAGGTGTATAGATATGTTAGCTTGAAAAAAACGGTTCGCTCTTTAGATTTAAAATAGCAATACAAACTTATTAACAAATAGAATGGAATTAAGTAAAGTGCCGCACTTTTTGTTAACAATGCGAGTCCGGTAAATATACCTGAAAGTAATGTGTTTCTGTCAAATCTTATGCTTTTATTTTCCAACGACAAATAATAGTAAACAAATCCGTTAAACATTAATAACGACATCAATGAGTCTAGATGAATGGTTCGTGACAAAGCTGTGAAAAAAGGTTCCAAACATAAAACCAAAATCGCGAAAATCGCCGCTTTTCTTCCCATAATATTTTTCAAACCGACGTATAAGAATGCAATTAGAATAGAAGTGAAAATAACCACATAAGTATTTTGAATAACATGATTCATTAAAAACTCGGTTAATCCGAAACTTTGAGGTGTGTACCCGGCACGATTGAGTATTCCATATGTCTTTATGGCAGAAAATTGACTCCATAGAAGCGTGATTCCCGGATGGTAAGTAACCGCAGTACCTGCAAAATCGAGATTTGAAATAGCCGTACTGAAAGCATAACCTCGAGTTTTCCAATGATGATCATCATTATTAACAAAATCTAAACCCAAACTAGGCATTCTGTACAATAGCGCGAACAGAAAAACTATCACCGGAATAATAATTCCGTAAAATCGGGTATTAAAGCTTCTCATATATATAAATAATATCTTTACTTAAATTTGGTGTTAATTCAAACGTTTGGATTAATCTGAATTTATCCTCACCTAACGATTCCTCGGAAACAACCAATGACCCGGCATCAATCTCATCCGAATCATTATATCTCTTATATCCGTTGTTATTAATAGCATTAAACGTGCTCACATCAGAACCTCTCATGTAAATAATCCGGTCGGAGTTTCGAATTGACTTGGCGGCTTCCGAAATATTAACGGGTATCAAAAATTTCGTTGATGCCTCAAATGAGTACGGAAGTAAAATGAACAATACGAAGGCGGGAAATAGTGATGTAAGTATGGACTTCATTTTTTGAACATACTCATCTCCCAAAACAGTTAGTGACAAAACCAAATGATAAAAATAAGCACTCAATAACACGGTAATAACATCCAACACTATGAAGTACCTAGGGCCGGCTCTTCCATATCTCGAAATATATAAAAATAAAATTATAAACACGGTATATAATCCGATTGCTAATTTATCTTCATTGCTAAGCGCAATTACTTTTTTCTTCGCCCCTATTATTTTGACTATGAGCAAAACTAAACCGGCTACTAATAAAATAATAGGAACGTATCCGATATTCTGGGCATAAGCAGATATGTAATTTCCAAAATTTGCGGGATACTCACTTACTGAAACCGCCTGAGAGTTCTCAAATATTTGCCATAATAAACCACGACCGGGTTCGTATGACCAAAAAATATGCGGATACTTGAATACACTTGGGATAGTAATGACAAAAGCCAGAATTGCGACACCATACATAATAGCTAATCGTTTTATAAAAGCAGGAATCTCTTTATACTTATTTTCAATTTGAAGTGCATATAATTGCCAAAAATAAAATACAAATACCAACAGACTTAACATTACTGCGTTGTACTTTACAGACACTGCAATTCCCCAGAAAATTCCTGCGATTGCATATGATTTATAACAACCACGTTTTACTGCTCGCAAAGACAAATAGATTGCAACAGAAACGAAAAATATTAACATCGGCTCAAGAAGTGCAAAGTGAGAAATGAAAATTCCGTAGGGCATGAGTAAAAAAATTGCAGAAGCAAACAATGCTGTCTTTTTTGAAAACAAATTCTTAACAGTAAGATAAATAGGTACGACTGCAAGTGAATAAAGAATAGAATTCTGTAATCTACTTAAAAAGTAAAAAACGAAAGGGTCATCCCACAACACGGGGAAAATACCTTCTAAAGTAGAATTCCATCCTAAACTATTAACTAAACCCCTCATTTTTATAAAAATTTCGAAGAATATAGCGTTAAGATAAAAGCTGAAATGGGGCCAATCAAAATGGTTTACCCAAAACGAGTTTCTAATCCCTAATGCACTTCGTACCAACGCGGGCTCATCAATATTATGGATAAACGGATATCCATGAAGTATTCCAATAAACCTGAAGATTAGCCCGATGCTAAAAATGATTATCAATAACCGGTGCTGATTAATTTTTTCGATAAGATTTGTAAGCATAGAAGGCGATAAACATATAAACTGGTCCAAGAATATATGGGGAAATTCCTACATAATGTGCCACCAAAATAAACACGGAAATTATCAAATAAATCAGGTCTCTCGATCTAATCAGATAAAACCCGGCCTCATATCTGGTTAAGACCAACATTGAGATGTACGCAACCAAACCAGAGATCCCCATCGCTAAAGCAAAATTTGTTAACGTTCCTAAATCAACCGGAGGGTGTGTATATAATAGATACGTTCCTAAAAATAATATCCCATGAGAAATAACTGCACCAATTAATTTTTTGGCAGGTACAGAAAATCCGGATCTAAGTAAATTTATTTGCGAGTATGACCAAAAGGCTAAAACAAGCGGATCCATTAAAACAAATGAATCTCGATACCCGATAGACAGCGAGGTTCCCCTCATCGGCATAAAAATAAAATCAATAATCTGAAAAAACAATTCTTTAAACAGTATAAATAACACACATACCGTGGCAATTAAAATATGAGAAGCCGAATTACCCCTCAGAAATTTATCTTTATACTCACCTAGACTTTTCTTATATAAAGCAGACATTGATGGCAAAGTCACATCCGTAATTGCATCCGAAAACACTACGATCTTAGAAGTAACTAAAAGTGCAAAGCTAAATAGGCCAATCATATAATCATCAAGTCTAAAAGCCAGCACGAACGGTCCTAATTTTTGCCACTGGGTATCAATAATTCTTATTAAATAAACGAATAAACCAATGGCAAAGACAGATTTAACTATCACCCAAAATTCCTTCTTACTAGGTAAAACAAAATGCCCATCAAGAAGTCTGTAAACGTAAGCGGCCAGTACTAAAGTGGACACAAGGTTAAACGCTAATAAACCATAAAAATATCCGATTAATTGGTACTGCATAAGAAAGGGTATAAAGATCAGTAAACTTACAGCAGCGATTACAACCTGAAATATAAATAAAAACTTAAATGCCTTCATCCCCGAAATAACCGAATTGAGAGTCGACTGCAACGCCTGGATTAATAGAGTCAAAGCAAAAAGCCTAAGGGGAAGAATAATTTCGCTACGGTTATTTAACTCTTCCGAAATAAAACCGGCAAAGAAAAATAATATTATCACGAGTGGAATAGAAATAAGGTACCTCACCAACAATGATGCAAGAAAAACCTTCGATACATCTTCTTTTCCATCGGCAGCTGCAATTTCACGCGTCGACCCGGATGAGATTCCCAGATTTTGATAAACACCGACACTTGCTCCGATTCCGGTGATGGTTCCCCACAGTCCGTAATCCGAAACGCTCAAAATCTTTACAATGATTATGGACTGAACTAAACCGATCAGAGTTGCCGATAATCGTGAACCGATAGAAATAATAGGCCAACTGAATTTCATTTAGTTATGTTTACCTTTCCCAAATATATTTTTGATGCTCTGACAAGATCCCCAATTCCATAATAAACCTCATATTCACCGGGAGTTGTTTCGCTATCGAATCTGGGGAAATAGGTTTCTTTAATATAGTCTTCTTCCGGAATAATTGTATTAGGATTTAACCCGGATCCGGAAGTCAAATAATCAAGAAATGCATATTCTGCCGAACCATCTGTCTTGCGAAATTCCCAGAAAGTTACTTTATCGTAAAAATTTCCATGTACAACCATTAAAGCAAGTTCAATAGGGTTGGGATCATTGATTGAAATAGATTCAGGGAAATTAAGTATTCCGACATTAATTGCCATACTACTTGTTTCGATTCCATACATCTGGGGAATATCATTTGATTCAGGAACGTATGAAACAACCACATTCACATCATCATATGCCATGTCGTTTAAGTGTGATTCAAAAACTGAAATCATCCCACAACTATAATAATGATGGTATCGACCTGAAGATGTTAAACGAGTTAGAGCCTCTTTATTAGCCATCCATCCTTTTACTCCGACACGATCCAAAGCTTTTTCATCAAATATATCAACTACGATTAGGTCTGAATTTAGTATTCCGGCAGGAAATAAAGCATTAACCTTGCGATTTGCAGTATGAGCGCCTAAATAGTCAGGCCCTGAATAAATTTGTGGGTTTTTCTCTTCGACAATCGCAAAAACCTTATCGAGGCATGTAATATTATTCCGTGGGATTTGAGCTTTCATTTGCTCTCCCACTCTTGAATCGTTTTCCACTATATGTGGTGTCTCTTGTGCCGAAATTTTCTTGATTATCTTTTCTTGTACAAAACTTACACCGGAAATAAATAACGGATTTTCGGATTTATACGAGAACCAGATATTCAAAATGAATACGCAAATAGCGATCACAACTACTAAAGGAAAAAATCTAACCCGATTCTGCAATTTATCATTTACCATCGATAGTAAATAGATATAACAAATGAATAAAGCAGATATGATAAACGCCACTCTATGATTATCAATTGCAAATATATTTTCTTTACTCAAAACTAAAATTGCAAGATCAGGGAGAGTCATGAGCCAAAATGGAACGATCACAACTACATAACCGAACGGGCCAACTAAGTTATTGATTGCTTTCAGGTTATGATCAGAAAAAACTACTTTAAAAACAAGATCAGGTCTTAATATCATATTCCGAGCAATCTCTGAATATGAACTACCTAAATATGAATATCTTGTCAGGAAAAAGTTCTCTCCTTGTACAGATTCGGGGCTTGCCCCTTCAATTCCGGCTGTTTCAATGAAATGATTGATACCGCTTTCACGGAGTCCCGCATATCCGGGGATAATCATAAAAAAACATATTAATGACCAAATAGCAGAAACAACAAAGGTGCTTGTTGCAAGCTTCAAGTTATACTTCCTCAAAAATATAGCCCCGATTGCAAGTAGAAACCCAATTTCTTCTTTTCCGAAAAGCATCAAGACTATTAGAGTCCAATAGATTAGGTAGTCCTTAAATCGGGCTTCATTGAGGAATTCCTTTTTTTCCAAAAAGTAGATCAACCATATTAATAGCGGAGCAACAAAGGAAATTCCATGATATGTAGTCCAGATTAATGTATAGCCGATTGCAGGATAAAAAATATAGCTCAAAACAACCAATAACGCGGTCACGCGTGAGTTTAATTTTCTGAAAGTTAACCAATATAACGGATAAATCGCCGATAGCACCAGAATATGTTGAAGAAACACCAATACCATCGGATGATCCACAATCCAATATATCGGCACAAAAAGAACCAATACCGGATCAACATGACTCATACCCCACCTTGGCATATTCGTACCAAACTGGTCGGTAACTTCCATAAAATCTCCCCGGGAGGTGTTCCACACCATCTGAGCCATGTTACCTAAATCGAATTTACCGTATTCATAGTTCTGGTATCTTTTCATTGCAAGCGAAAACGAATAAGTTAACGCCATTATGAAAATCACTGTAAGTATCAGTAAGTAGGTTCCGTTTGAGAGTTTTGATATCTTTGCAAGAATGCTCATGGATCAATCGTAAATTCGATATTTAAACAAAGTCCACATTGCTTCCCACCCATCCTTCAATGCATTCAACTTTTTGCCGGAATTAGTAGTTCTTGGAAAGTAGCTAATGGGTACATTCACAATTTTATAACCTTTCTTACTGACCTTAGCTGTGATTTCCGGGCAAAACTCAAATCTCTTGCACTCGAGCTTAATACTTTTAAGAATTTCGGTTTTAAACATTTTGTAACATGTCGCCTCATCCGGAACATACTGACCGTATAGCAAACTTGCAGTCAATGGAAGTAGAATGTTGTTCCCAAGAAAATTCTTCCAATCCATGCCTTCATAAAACCTCTTTGATGCGAATCTGTTTCCGTAAACAACGTCCAAATCATCTTTTAAAGCAAGATCGAACATTTTAACCAGATCCTGAGGATCGTATTCGAAATCAGCATCTTGAACAACTGTATATTCGCCTGTAACGTATTTGAATCCTTCCCGTAGTGCAGTACCTTTACCCCCATTTCTTTCCATCAAGTGCACGCGCACTTGTTCATTCTTGCTTCTGTATTCTTTTAGCAATTCCCTGGATCCGTCAGTTGACCCGTCATCTACAACAATAATTTCTTTATCAATCGGAAGGCTTTCCAACTCTTTCAAAACCTGTATTACAGAGCTGACTTCGTTGTATACCGGGATCACTATAGACAATTTAGAACTCATAATATAAACATTTTCTCAACAAATAGACTAAAATCACAGCACTTCATATATCTTAGTTCTGAAAGTGAAGTAACCCGGATCGATCGCGGGAATGTACTTAGAAAGGGCCATCTCAAGAAAATCATCGATTGGAACGCTATAAACAGCAAGTAACATATAACGCTGATCCGATCTCGGATCAATGAAGTTACTCCCCCGATTAAACTCATCCGTTAATAAAACATACTTTACATTATTTTGCTTAAGGATGTCATACTGTTCATCGAAATTAGACATAACTGTATCAGGAGGTAAATAGTACGACCTATTTCTAAGGTACCAGCTACTGTTCCCTGTTTCGTCTGCATATGCTACAACTCCTTCGGTTTTAGCTAGATATTCGAGTCCCTGTTTTACTGACTTATAAACATCCTTCTGATTATAGATAACAACAGAAGACACCAGAATGTTCAAAGTTAGAAGACTTATCATAATGAGGCGTATGCTCCACCTGTTTTTAATTAACATTAAAATAGAAATTAACACCGAAACTCCAATAATAATAAAAAACATAGGCTTCGATGCCCCGAGGAAATAAAGTTTCTGAGATCCCTGCAACCCGGCAAAAATTGCCGTCAAAAGTATTGTCACAAAACAATATTTCATTCTAGCTTTACTTGAAAAGTCCTCCGCGAAGAATTTGAACATGCCATAAGTTCCGATCATCACAATAAACGGTATTATCGGCATATAAATCCGAGGTAAAGACGGTGTCCATATAAAGCCAATTAATAGCTCCTGCAGAATAAATAGTGAAAGTGGCAAGTATGGTAGATATTTCCCCAAGTTATTTCGCACATTTGCATTTAAGTATATTTGCCGAGCTCCCCAGAATATAAAAAAGACGAATACAGGGATAACTAAGAGGTAAATTGTATATGTACTAAAGTAAGTAAACCTCTCCAGATTGAAAACAAAACCTTCGGCTTCCTTGAAATAATCATTTTCCACTTGGCCGGGATACAAGAATTTCGCATAAAAGGTCCACGGTACATAAACCAGCAACTGTGGAACGATAAACAGTATCAAATCTCTAAGTCTTTTTGTCACAAACAGAAAGAGTAATACACCTGAAAGCATGAATAAACCCTCAAGTCTTGTCATTGTAATTATTAGAAGCACCAAAGATAAAAGCCCTTTATTTACAGTAAATCTAGGTATGTAACGTTGAAATTCTTGTAAAAAATGATAGGCGAATACCACAATCATCAAGGTAAAAAGCGGGTCAGCCATTACCCGGAAACTCCAATATGCGAAAACGGAACTCGATGCGACTAATAACGTCGAAAATACTGCATGAGTATCATCAGGTTCTGAACCATCAATATCAGTAACAAGTTTTTTATAAAAAAAGTATATGTATATTAGGGTTAAAAGACTTATTAATATGCCGATAACTCTACCAAATAAGATGGGCTGACCAAACAAAATTCCCGGAATCAATACAACTGAATAAAACGGCCAACGCTTTTCGTCCCATGGCCAATCAAAATTAGCTAGGAACTCAGAACCCCTAACCATCCGAAAAGTATCTCCCCATTCGGTATAGTTCAGATTAATCAACAAAATACGTGCTAATAGATAAAAAGCCAATATCAACAGAAAATTACGGGATAATTTCGAGAAAATCACCATAATGACATTATAATCCAAATCTCGAGAGTTCTCATTAAAGCTTATTTTGTGGTCGGGATATTAGTTACGTAAAAAATATATATCGGAGGACCTAGTCTTCCTCGGTTATCAACCTCATATACTAATTCAGCATGTTTTAATATTGGGCTCGAGTTTCCCTCAATTAGGTCGGGATCTCGATCCCCACTTATAATTTCCTCACGTAGCACTCCTCTAGCACCAATAACTAAGTAAAAAGGCGCCTTTGAAACATCTACATGGTCAACATCAACTCTTTTTAGACGCTTAGATTTCTTTTCCTGAAATGGTACCATTTCCAGATCTTCCCCATATACGTATAGATAATCCACTTCCTCATAAACGTTATTTTTAATCCAATCATACGCATAGTTTCTTGTATCCCTTACCGAGTAAAGGTAAGAAATTTTAGCTGACAAGTATAAAGTACTACCCATTACGAACAAAAGTGCAACATACGTAATTACTTCCAAGCGACCTTTGAATACTCGGGAATTCAGAAAATCACGGATTTCAAGTATAAAATGTGCTATCGCAGGTATATAAAGCGGTATCAAAAATATAAAATAGTGAGAAGGAGAGCGTTCAAAACTGCTTATGTATAGGCAGAAAATAAGAACTGGCAACAATGTCAACACATACGGCTTTGACCGCTTATTAAAAAAGATAAACAAGACCATTAACAGAGTAAAAATAAACCAAAGGGAAACACCTAAATCCTTTAAATACATTTTCCCGAACGTTTCATATAGAGCCAAAGGATAATCTACAACATCAATCCTGCCGACATTCTCAAATTGCCACATTGCACCTACTGCGTGCTCTTTAGACCAAAAATTATTCCAGTCTAGAAGGGCGAATGGGGTTCCCAAATAAAAAAATAGTATGGAAATTAGTCCGGACAACAAAAAACTTACAAATATGCGGGTCCATTCTCGGAAATTTTTCCAGTCAGCCCAATTGAACCTTAGTAGTACTGCGATCACCATAGGTAAAAAAACAAGGAATCCGTTGTATTTGATAGAAGTTGCGATACCAATTAATGCTCCGACAAACAGGAAAAACCTCCGCTCTCCAGTCTCGAAAATCCTAACGATATAGTAAATTGCCCAACTGATAAAAAAAGCCTGTGGAATATCCAGCTTGGCAAAGTGTGATTCATCAACGTGTACAGGTAATATCGCAAGTAACAATGCTGCTACTAATGCAGTCTTTCGGCTTTTGAATAAACTACGGGCAATAAGGTAAACAGGTACGATCGTGGCAGTGGCAAAAAGGATATGCACAAACCTTGATACTACAAATAAGGCTGAAGTTGAATATAAACCTTCAAATTCTACAAAAACCGAAATAATAGCTCGAATAACTCCATATATTCCGAAAAATAAAGCGTTGATATAAAAATATAGATGAGGCCAATCAAAACGACCAGGGTGCAAACTGTCATTTAGGTTCGCAGTGGTACTTATAAGTGCAGGCTCATCAATGTTTATTTGTAGTGGCAATCCGTACCAAATACCCGCAAGTCGTATGAAAAAGCCTAATCCGATTATCGAGATTAATACTCGATCCTTCTTCACAAATTTGATCAGCCGTATGAATTTTTGTTTAAAATTATGAATCATATTTACGAGCATCTGCCCATTCTATGACAATAAAGTTGGGAAATATACCACCAACAAACTATTGCAAAGTATTATCAGCCTCATCAGAACGTTCGGTCTCTTCACACAACATTCGCCCCTCCGGATAAAGGTTTTCATTTCCATATATAAAAGTCACAGGGTAATTCTCAGAATAAATAGTATGCAACAATTTATACCGTTCAGGAAGATCCTGTGCTTTGTAATATTGCCAACTGTGGGGACCCTCTACAATAATCATATTATCAGCGTCTGTTTCGACTTCCCAACGATCAAGCTTTTTCTGATCAAATTGCAGGTAGAAATAAGTGATCGAGTTCTTTTCGTTCGAATTGAATGTTCCAACGAGACAACCTTTTTCGTATAAATTCGCGACCTGCTCCCAGCCTCGATAGTTGTTAAAACCAAAAACTCCTTCAATCTTTTCATGTCGAACTCGCTTAATCCGATAGATTTCATATCCCAAAAAATCTTTGTCCCACCAAGGATATTCAGGTGATCTGTCCGCAAATACAACATAATTAACTCCTGAAACAAATACCAGAACAGATGTAAGTAAACCTAGTAAAGTCCATTTCAAATATTCATATTTAAATTTACTCAAAAGGAAAATAACCCCTTGCCCGGCTAGTATGAATAAAGGCATCATCGAAACATACACATGTGTACGAGCATCCCTCATTATATAAAAGTAGAAGCAATACGCACCTAAAAACCAGGCCACTAACGCAGCCTTATACCACGGCACGCGTTTATATATTGTTAAAATTCCTACAACAGCTAGAGAAGCAAACAGCACTAATAAGGAAGAGGCTCTCGGTTTGATGGGATACAAACTAAACCATGAAACAAATAAGATTCCTGCAATTAATGACAAATATAGCGTTCTAAAAATTTGTTTTCCCAACACAAAACGTTTGATCTTAAAAGTATCAAAGTATTCAACATACGAAGCGATCCCTATTAAACCTAATACAAAAAATAAATAAATGAAAAACTTAGGGATATACATGGTTAGAAGCTTTAATGATAATGCAGTGCCGGGCATGAATAGGTTCAATATGGAGTTAAATTCTCCTCCAAATAACCTTCCCTGCAAGTACCCGGAGGTTGTTTCATCAAAAGCCTGATTCGTATAGAACGGAACATAGTAAACCAAAGCCAATCCCATAGCTAGGGTAAAAAACAGAAGTGATCCCTTTGTAAATCTAATAATTACCTCTTTAATAGGTTTCTCGTGAAGTTTGATTTCGCGGTGTGCGAAGGCTAAAAATCCAATAATAAAAAAGGGCATCACTGACATAGTGTCGTAGTGAATAAGCAGACTTACTGCTGTCAGAACCCCTGAAAGTGTCAGATTACGGTAATTTATTCCTGAATCACTAAATGATTTTATGAAAACCCATACGGCAATAGGAACAAGAAAATACATTAAAGCCTGATACTGTGTAATTCTGGCAAAAGCAATGAATAATCCGTTAACTGACATTAGTAGCACAGCTATCAATGCAACATTTCGATCGAATATTTTTCGTGCCAAATTATAGGTAGTGAGAAGTGCCAGGACTCCGAAAATCATGTAAGGCAAACGGATAAAGACTTCCCCATGATATCCGAAGACCCAGGTATTAAAGATATTCAGCAAATACTGGACCGGACCTCGCTTTTGAGACATAAGGTAATTCCAGACACCGTCTTTCATCATATAAAGAAAATCGATTGTATTGACCTCATCTCCCTGAAAATTTGAATATCCCAAACCTTGGAATCTTATGTAAACCGCAAAAATAATAAGTAGAAACGACACTACGGTAAACCAAACCGGGAAGCTGTATTTTTTAATAAATTGGAGCATAGATTATATCTGCAGAACTTCTATATACTTGGAAATCATAGCGTTTTTACTGAATTTTTTAAAGCCTTTCTCTGTTGCGTTTAAACTTAACTTAGCCAACATTTCCCGATCTACATATAATAGCTTTATCTTATCTGCCAAGTCTGAAGCCGAATACGAAACAAATAGGCCGTTAATACCATCTTGAATTAGGTCTTTTAATCCGCCTTTTTCTGTGCAAACAACGGGTAACCCGGAACAAAAGGCTTCAGAAACGGTCACAGGATGCCCTTCTTCCCGCCTTGTAGGTAAAACGAACACATGACAGTGTTGATAATATTCAGACAACTTGGAGTTTTCAACCCCGCCCAAAAACGCAACCTCATTATCCAGTAAACCGTATCGTTGGGCTTGAGGTTTAAACCTTTCAATATCGGAACCGGTTCCAATTAATTTTGCATATACCGGGATACCGCCATTCTTCAAAATAGAAATCGCATCTATTATCAGATCAATACCCTTCTCAACCTGCATTCTTCCTACATATAATATTGTAAAGAGTGGGTACTTTTCTTTTCCCGGTTTAAAAACCTCAGTGTCCACACCATTATTGATAACAGCAGTTTTACCAAACAAACTAGGATAGTCTCCTAAAAAACTGTTTTTTAAGTCATCACTAACAGAGATTATTCCCCTACACTTTTCAAAAAACTGCTTATTTTTGAATACTGATTCCCATTTCAGACGAGGAAAATCTAATAATAAAAACCGAGCGAGGCTTTTTATTCCGGTTGCGGAACGTAGACGGTTTTTAATTTCGGCATTAATAGTTCCATGAATTATTGAGTAAATGGGTATATCAACGCTCTGGTAAACACCATATGCGGCGGTGCTCTGACTAATAATTAAATCCAACTTATCATTTGTATGCAGATCCTTGAGGTTCTTTAAACTTTCCTCAAAATAATTTTTTGATCCCAACTTTTCGACTTTTAGCAATCCCAACTTATAAAATAGTTTTTCCCAAGTGTTTAAAGGATATTGACCCGGAGTTGTATTACCAATGAAATAGTACTTAACTCCGTTGATCAATTCCAAAATATTTTCGTTCTGATCTTGTGATTTAGCAGTAGTTATAACCGTAACGGAATGCCCGGCTTCCACCAAACCTTCGCATAAAG
This sequence comes from Patescibacteria group bacterium, assembly GCA_048499955.1. GTDB lineage: Bacteria > Patescibacteriota > WWE3 > 2-01-FULL-39-13 > 2-01-FULL-39-13 > JASNYX01. The sequence continues at coordinate 82,612 of JASNYX010000002.1, forward strand.
TTTTCAAATGAGTTTCCATTCCTCCTGAAATAAAATGGTGAGTGGTAGAGCGTGAGAAAACTACAATTTTCATATTAGTTGTTTGAAAACATTAATATACTGAAGAGCAATTTTGTTCCAACCATATTTTTCGACTAAATCTAAACCGTTTACAGACAATCTCATCCGGAGTCCACTGCTGGCATACATCTCTTTTATTTTTGAAACAAGATCTTCTACATTTTCATTTTCAAAAAACAAACAGGACTTCTGATCATCCAACAAATCAATCAAACCTCCGGTTTTTGAAGCAATTAAAGGAACTCCTGCGGCCAGAAATTCGAGCGAAACGATTCCAAACGGCTCATTTCTTGAAGGCATAACACCAAAAACAGCACCTTTCATCATGCCTATTTTCTGATCATGTGTGAGTTTTCCTTCAGTAAATAAAACTTTGTCATTAATTTGCAAATGACCAACAAGAGTTTTGAGATATTCTAACTCATCTCCCAAACCTTCAATGACCAACTTTAGATCTGGAATATTAGCTTTTGAAAATGCCTTAATCAATATGTCTGCCCCTTTTTTCTTTACTAATCGTCCCACAAAGAAAATATACGACTCCTTGAAAATTTTTGATTGTGGAACCGAAGTAATATATTCCAGATCTAAACCATTTGGTATGATAAGCACCTTATTTTTTAGTTCTGCATTATATTTGGCTACCTCCTCTTTCATATATGAGGAATTTACGAGAATCTTTTGACTAGAAATCAATAGTTTGCTGATAAAAAATTTATACCCGGGCATTCGTGCAAAAACCATAATGTCATTACCATGTATGCTGGTTACGATGGGTATATTTCTAAAAACTTTGGAAATAATCCACACATACAAAGAGGCGTCGTCGGGGAAATGAAAATTAATAACATCCGGTCGACTCGTCTTTACATATCGATATAGTGCCGCGATACTCAGGGGGAACCTTACGATAAATGCTAAATAGCCGAGCTTACTACGAGGAACGGACATCCAAATTCTTTTCACCCTATACCCATCACGCATAGTCTCTTCATCTTCAACGTCAAAGAAACGGCTGTTAAGAGAAGTCAGCACATTAGTCTTAACTTTTTGACCTGTAAAGGCTTTTGCCAGATATTCCACTACATTTTCGACCCCACCAATATGAGGGTGAAATCTTGTCGAAATCATTAATAATTTCATATTTTCATTTAACTTTCTATTTCCCGGTAATTCCGCGATAACTCATTAGTCAAATATTACACTAAATACAATAAGTGACCATTATTAAGCCTATAGGAAACATAGAAATGAGGATCTTAACTAACGAGCCTTTCATATATACTCTCTAGTTCTCTGACCCTAGTTTTCCAACTAAATAGCTTAGAGGCGATTTCAACATCTACGGTTAGATCCCCTTCACATATATTTTTTATGTGTTTGGCAATAATTCTTGGAGCAATGGACTCCATAGTGACCAATCCGTCAAATTTATAGTCATCTATCGGGTAAAGAACCACGGTACCGCACATCAAAGCTTCATGAGCTTTAAACACTTCGTCGAATTCCTTCGATGGAGTTACGTAAATGTTTGATTCTCTGCATTTGTCTCGGAATAATTTCTCGTCGTATTCGGAAATTATTTCCACCTTAGATTCGACTCCAAGATTTGATATTAAATCCTTCATCTGATCATAATATGATTGATCAAAAATTCTACCCATGCATGTAAGGAAATACTCTGCAGGTAAATATTTCATTGCTTCAATCACGACATACATCTTTGAACCACTATAGAAATCCCCGCAACTCAAAAGTTCTTTTTTAAATGACAGCTGTTTCAGAGCCTGTGGATATAGAGCATCTTCATCAGCACCGTTAATCATAAGCTCGTTTTTGCCTCGAGCTTTTATATTTCTACGAAAAACTTTTAACAACTCACTGTGTGGAAATAAGAAAATATCCGGAACGTCCTTTAATTTTTTGTTCAAATCATTAAAACTTTCCATTGCCGGGATATCAGTAAAATGACAAATGACTTTCGCCTTTTTAAATATTCCTAACAATTTTTCTATACGAAGAATTGATTTAGGCGGGTCATACAAATGTATAATATTAAAGCCTTTAACCCCAGAAGTTATCCTTTTCACAAAATAGGCATTAAAGCTATGTGTAACTCGGTAAGCTATTCCCCTCTTTAACCCATTCATAAACCTATAGGGGAATTCCTTTTTATCAAATTTGCTCGGGATGTAATACAAAACTTTCATTTTAGGCTCGATGATTAATTATTTATGTCAACAAAGGCAAAAGCAGACGACGAAATTATTACAAGTTAACGAAATGGAAAACAATTCACTGACACTTTTCACACTTTCACTATATAATTGTTACATGGATAATACAGAAAAAAGTTCGATCCGTACATGGAATTTAGCAGACTTATTTGAAAAGGATGATGACCCTGCAATAGAAAAATATAAAAGGTCCATCGAAGCAGCCTATAAAAAATTTATTAACGATTGGAAGAATCGTACCGATTATCTTGAGAATCCTTCAGTACTCAAAACTGCACTTGATGAGTATGAATTGCTGGTAAGAGAATACGGGGGTGGAGGAAAACTCGGATACTACCTTTCGCTTAGAACTTCACAAGATTCACTAAATACAAATCTAAAAGCCGAAGAAAACAAATTCGATCAATTTATCCAAGAACTGGATAATGAAATCATGTTTTTCACTCACAATATTGCCAAGATTTCCCCTGAGGAACAACCAAAATTCCTCGAACACGAATCGCTAAGTCCTTACAAGCATTTTCTTAAACAAGCCTTTGATTCGGCAAAATACTTACTGAGCGAACCCGAGGAAAAAATTCTGAATCTACTAAGCGGTCCTAGTCACTCGAGTTGGACCAGGATGACTGATACATTTCTGAGTAAGGAAGAGCTTGAAACTTTAAACGAAGATGGGAGTAAATCGCTAAAGAACTTTTCTCAAATACTAGGACTTATTAACAATAACAATAAAAGTGTCCGAGACGATGCAGCAAACGCACTAAATGAAATTCTGGAAAAACACGCGGATGCAGGTGAGAACGAGCTTAACGCTATTATGCAAACTAAAAAGATTTCAGATGAATTAAGAAAAATTAACAGACCTGATCTTGTAAGACATATTAGCGACGACATTGAATCAGAAATCGTAGATCAACTTATAAAAGTAACTTCCGACTCTTTTGAAATTTCCAAAGAGTTCTATAAACTGAAGGCACAAATCTTAAATGTACCCAAGCTTGCATATCATGAAAGAAATATCTCAGTATCAACTACTTCGCAAAAATATACATACGATGAAAGTCTAAACCTTGTATTGAAGTCGTTTCGTAATTTGGATGAAGAATTTTATACAATCGCCGAAAAATTAAATCATAATGGTTATATTGATGTTTTCCCTAAAAAAGGAAAACGCTCCGGGGCATTTTGTGCATATTTTAATCCCAATACACCAACATACGTTTTACTAAATCATACGGATGAGTTGAAAGACGTACTAACAATCGCACATGAGTTCGGTCATGCCATCAATAACGAATTGATGAAGAAGAAGCAAAATGCATTAAATTTTGGTACTCCGTTGGCCACAGCTGAAGTGTCCAGCACTTTTATGGAGGATTTTGTTCTTGAAGAGATTCTTAAAGAAGCTGATGACGAACTCAGATTTTCGATTCTGATGGACAAACTGAATGATGATGTTTCAACAATATTCAGGCAAGTAGCTTTTTACAAATTCGAATGGGATCTGCACCGGGAATTCCGGGAAAAAGGATACCTCTCTAAAGATGAGATTGGCCAATTATTCCAAGATCATATGAAAGCCTATATGGGAGATTATGTAGACCATCCGGATACCTCTAAAAACTGGTGGTTATTTGTTAATCACTTTAGATATTTCTTTTATGTATATTCATATGCAAGCGGGCTATTAATTTCCAAATCATTGCAAGGATCCGTAAAGAAAGATAAGGAATTCATTTCAAAAGTTAAAGATTTTATGTCTGAGGGAGAGTCCAAATCGCCTAAAGACATTTTTATGAACTTAGGAATCGATATATCACAAGAAGATTTCTGGAAAGTCGGGATTGAAGAAATCAAAACGCTACTCGAAGAAACAAAAACTCTCGCACGAGAATTAGGGAAAATTTCTTAATATACCTGCGTACTTCAGTTAGCTTGTGTTACTTTCTACCGATAGCATGATACTCACACCCGAGGCCACGCATGATTAAAGGGTCAAGTAAATTCCTACCATCAAAGACAACTTTAGATTTCATTGAGCCTAGCAGTTTAGAGTAATCATACTCAGAAAACTCTTTCCATTCGGTAAGGATCACAACACAATCAACGCCATCAAAAACTTGATCGCCTGAATTACAATACTCGAGATAAGTGTCTCCTAACTCTATCTTAGAAGTTTCCATCGCAGCAGGATCATATAGCTTCAGACTCGCCCCAGCCCCTTTTAGAACTCTAATGATCTCGATAGCGGGAGATTTACGAACATCATCGGTTCCGTTCTTAAAAGCTGCACCAAGGACTCCTATGTTTAAACCGTTTAGATTTTCGCCATACTTGTTAAAGATTTTCTCTAAAAAATAGTATCGTTGGCGACTGTTGGCATCCATAACACCCCTCAATAGTCGAAAATCGTAAAGGTTTTCGCTACTTGTTCTATAAAGTGCTTCAACATCTTTTGGAAAGCATGACCCGCCGTAACCTATACTAGCATTGAGAAATTTTGGCCCGATACGATTATCCATACCCATTCCATGAGCTACGGCTTTAACATCGGCACCGGTTCGCTCACATACTTGAGAAATCTCATTAATAAAGGCGATCTTAGTTGCCAGAAACGCATTAGATGCGTATTTAATCAGTTCTGCACTTTCGAGGTCAGACTTAATAATCGGAGAGTTAAGGTGAGCATATAAATCCTCGAGTACCTTTAAAGCTGTTTCGGAATCAGATCCGATGATAATTCTGTCAGGATTTTGCGCATCGTATATAGACGTACCTTCCCTCAAAAACTCCGGGTTTGAAACTATATCAAACAATATTTGTCGGCTTTCTGACTCAGATGATTGTCTTATCCGGTCTCCGACTCGCCTGTTTGTACCAACCGGGACAGTGCTTTTTGTCACAACTACTTTGTATGCATTTTCAGGAATAAGCTGCCCTAATTTTGTTGCTACATCAAAAACATACCTAAGATCTGCGGCTCCCGATTGATTACTGGGAGTTCCCACACAAATAAAGATTATTTCGCCATGTTCAACAGCCATTTTATAATCTGTTGTTGCTCTAAAACGGCCTTCAGCTTTTACTTTAGCAACAAGTTCTTCTAGACCTTCTTCATATATAGGCATGATGCCTTGATTTAGCTTGTTAATTTTGTCTTCACTTATATCAAGACATGTAACGTCATTTCCCCAGTCAGCAAAAACAGCACCGGAAACCAAACCAACATATCCTGCACCGATCACCGTTATTTTATAGTTTTTTTTCATGAATATTTTCCCACTAATGAATTGAACTTTACCTGAAACACATCTCGAGCATTATAGTATGAGTCTTTGAAATTATGGACTTTACTATCCCCATCGTAAACCCAAGTTACAGGAACTTCCTTAATTTTATAACCTAACTTCTTAGCAAGATAAAGTATTTCCACATCAAAGGCTGATACACGTCCACCCTTTATCTCTTTATCTTGCAGGGAATACAATTTCGTACGTTTGAAAATTTCCTGTATAACCGGGGTACGGAACATTTTAAATCCGCACTGAGTATCATTAATGCCCGGCAATACAGCTACTTGAACCAAGGCATTAAAAACTCTACCCATAATATGTCGAGTATTAGGTTCGTTTATCCTTTTTGCTCCGGTTCCTTCCCTCGAAGCAATCGCCACGTCATAATTTTGATTTTCAAGCCAGTTTAAAAGCTTAGGTGTTTCATCAATGGAAACAGATAAATCTACATCCGTGAAAAGCACGAATTTGCCGGAGGCCCTATTTATACCTGAAATAACAGTAACGGCTTTACCCCTGTGTATGTTTTCATGAAGAATCAAATTAGGCCAATCTCTTTGATATTTTTTTACGATATCACGAGTACGATCAGATGACCCATCATCGGAGATAATCACTTCGTAAAGATAATCTTGTGATCGCATGAATCTGAAAATTTCTTTTATGCAACCTTCTATTCTTCTTTCCTCGTTATAAGCCGGAACTACAATCGAGAGATAAATACCTGAGGACATATTATCTTTATTCTAGAGCCCATCACAAAACTAAGCAAACCGATTTTTGGGAGTTCATTTTACTTTCCAGATGAACCTCTTGTAAAAGTAGAAGTTCCACACTAAACCTAAAAGAATACCTACTATTTGATATATATAATTTTGGATCAATCCGACGCCAAACAACGAGGCGAGAGCTTGGCCTACAAACAACTGGATTATAATGGCACCCGTAACAACAAGATGGTTTTTAAGAAAACCACGAATAAGCTTTGTTCCATGGAGTCTACTATCTCCGAATGCCCATCGATTATTGATTGTAAAGGCAGTAAGTATTCCAACCTCTATTGAAAGTAGTTGGGAAATCAAAAATCTAGGATGAATTTCAAATCCAAACAGCACTCCATTGAGAGGGAGTCCAAAAATATTCTGATTTTCAATTATTCCATGGAAAATCGCGTATACAAATAGTTGAGAAACAGCTCCACCTCCGCCTGCAATGGCAACCTTACCCAATCGTGATTTAATAAAATCATTAATTCTCAGCTCAACAATAAATTTGAACGCATTAAAGAAATATTCAGAAGTCATCTTAGATTTTCCTGCGATTCTATCCCTAAATTTATAAGGTATTTCAAAAGGTTTAAAACCTGATCTTATTGGCTCGATTCCAAGTGCGATAACAAAAGTATATCCGCTGTATCTATAACCGATTTTGTCTTTTATATTCTCAAAAACCTCCCTGGTAAAACTTTTAAAGCCTGAGGTGAAATCAGTAAGCCCATAGTTAAAAAACATTGTTCTCGCAAATATATTACCTCCGTAGCTTAGTAATTTGCGGTGAAATGCCCACTCATCCGGAATTCCTCCACCTCGTTTATATCTGGAACCCGAAATAAATTTATAGCCTTCCGCCAGTTTTCTTACCATTTGAGGAATCAGCTTATGATCATGTGATAAATCAGCATCAAAGGTCACCACAGCATCCGCATTAAGTTTTTCGAACGCGTGTTTCATAGCATCTGTATATGCAGCACCTAGCCCTCTTTTTGTTCCCTCGACAATCAAATGAATATTAGAATATTGGACTTGTAAATCCCTCACAATATCAGCAGTTCCGTCAGGAGAATTTCCATCCGTGACTAAAATGCTCATATCGTGATCTGATGTTTCCTTGAAAGTTTCTTCTAGAGTTTTTATTGTATCAGCAATATTTTCCGCCTCATTATAAGTAGGGACAATAACGACAATTTTCATAGGGGAGCCTTATTTTCAAAAAAATCTTATGATTCCCAAGCCTAGTGCGGCAAGCAATATGACCAAAAGGGAAACCAAAGAATACTCAACTAAAACCAAAGTATTTAAGCGGTCTTTCGAGTAGTGATGCCAACACCCCCAGATAACATAAAGAACCGCATCCACAAAAATTATGAAAAAACGGCTAGCAGTATCCGCAGTATAATTAAATATCATAGAAGAAACAGCTAAGATAGCAAAAAGTACCAGGAACTGAAAAACTTCCAGAGTGCTTATTTTCATAGTGATATTATAATACCAACCCAACATTTGTATACCAAATACCCAAAATTGCAAACACTAGAAGCAAAACGTGCAATGCGGTATGACCGGAAACTCTAAAAACTCCGGACACTTTGGCATAATACCCATCAATTAAGAATAATCCGGTTAAAAACAAACCTAATATCAAAGCAATATATCTTGATGCACTAAAAACATCTGAGCTATTTAATACACTACCTTGATCAGTGATAAAAGATTGAGTGGGAAGATCTTCCGCTATATTAATTTGATCCAAAATTACAGTTTCTACAGGAACTTCCTCAGGCTGCGATAAATACGATTCTTCAACAACGACGTCATCAGTAATCTTAGAAATCTCAGGTACTCCGGAGTTTTCGATTATAGGAACATTTTTCGGTTGACCAAACATCTGCACAACCAACGTGGTTTTTCGTCCATGAAGCTCCCCGTTAACAATAGCAAATCCGACTTCCGTGTAGTTCTGACTAAGTAGATTGGATTTATGTGAGGGCGAATTATACCAAGCATTAACTACACTTTTGGAATTAGCGAAATCAACTGCTAAGTTTTCCCCTGCAAACGTATATTGGTATCCGGCCGAACGTATAAAATCCCAAGGCTCTTTGCCTGAGGGAGAAGTATGTGCCCAATAATCATGTGTAAACATATCTTCTGCTTTCTTTTGTGCAGCTGTATTAAGCTTGGAACTTATTTTCAAATCTGTGAGTCCAGCATCCTTTCGTCTTTCATTCGTATGCTTCAACAAGTCTCCCTGACTAATATTAGTAGCAAATCCAAGAATATTGGTGAGTGGATATGTTAGAACCGAAGTAGACAGAATAAAAAGCATTAAGAATACGCTGTACCCTAATAGAGAATGTGATCTTAGTAATACTGATCTTTTCTTATCTTCTTTTGCAGGAATAAGTAGATATATCATTACAGGGAATTAGTTACGGAATTTAGGCTGTTGCAATAATCTCCTAAAAGCAAGTTCCTCTAGACGTCCTCGGGTTTCCGCCTCATTTTCACTATCTTTAGCTTTTTTTAACATTAAATCAGCCTTGGGCCACGCAATAATCCAAAAAAGCAGGATAAATCCGACACCAAATGCCACAATGAATATTTTAAAAAGTTCCCAAAGACTTGGCTCTTTGCTAATCAAAAAAACTAGTAACGCTACGGTGAATAACAAGATTGAAGTTATCAGGTTTCTAATTTCTATACTGACAAAAGTAAATCCTGATATCCGAATATGTAGAAGAACAAAAATGTTTTCAAGTGATCGAAACGTACTCATGTAAGCCTATTTTACACTCTATATCTAACGTTTCAATGGAAATAATTATGCCTGACCCGATTATTTCAGATGCCAATAAAGAGACATTTTATCGTCATCATGAAAAATGAAAACTCCGTTACCCCCATCCCCTAAGCAATTTCGACAAAAATAGGCTTCACCGTCAGCAATTGACCTAATTGAAATATTACCAATGCCCACCATATCAAGGGCAGGGTGAGGTTTACCTCCGTACATCCAGTTATAGCAGGTGTTACTGCCAAAGTTTTGAGTGATTCGCGGGCTCGACATGGGCCAACTATACTTCCCTTTTCCGGATGTTTGGGTTCCTTTTGGATCACGGCTACAACCCGTGTCCCATACTATGCTTTTAGATTTTAGATATTTAAGTGGATCAAGGTAATTACTGTGATACCAACCCCAACTGGATTTCTTTTCAAAGTCTTCCCGACTGTAAGAATAAATGGAAAAATGAAGGTGGGCACCGGTTGAAAAACCTGAGTTGCCCATAGTGCCGACAATCTCGCCTTCTTCGACCTCAACGCCTTTACCTTCCCTAACAACAATATTTGCTGCACTTTGAATTTGTGAAAGCTCTTTTTTCGCTGACTCCAAAAGATCCTGATATCTTTTCTCATCATTTTTTGTAACTCTGAGCAGATCATCCTTAGAAGATTTTTGGTGTGCCAGATTTTCTCTTAGTTCTACTGCCTGAGCCTTTTTAGCCTCAATGCTTTTCTTTAATATTTCCACTTCCTGTTTTTTATCCTCAAGCAAATCCTGCTGGCTCTCATAGTTATCTTTAGTAACGTTCATCTTGGCAATGATTTCCTTATCTTCTGCCTGTACCCGTTTAAGGTAAGTAATACGTGAAATGAAGTCGCCAATAGTGTCGGTACTCATAAGAACCTCAATAAATGTCTGCTGTCTGTTCTTGTATTCTTTTTTGAGCCTCTCAGCCAAAAGCTTTTCGTGCGTATCAATAGTTCCATCGAGTCGGGAAAGCCTGATTTCCAACAAACGAATATCTTCTTTAAGTAGGGTCAGTTCCTCTTCTTTTTGAATTACCTGAAGCTCGGCCTGAGCAATCTGTACTGTCTTCAGATTTATATTATTTTCAATGATATCTATATCTCGTGAAAGGCTGGAAGCTTTATTTTTCGCACTATCCAGTTTCGCTTCAAGTTCACGTACTCGTTTTTCCAGGTCTTCAGTCTGGGCTTCCGTTGCCGACAAAACGTCCGTTGCCTCATAATTCATCACCAACGGCAATGTCAGAAAAATAAAACCTGCAATACATAGGAACTTAATTATTTTAGTTAGTTTTTTTTTGGAAAAATCAGATTTGGTGATTCTCATGGCAGGAATATAGATTGCTTATGCTAGTAGTCGATGTATCTGCGGGTAGCAAAGTAACTACTTACAAAGGCAAGGAATCCCGCAAAAATAAATTGAACCAACATACCACTTAAGATAACTTCCGGACTCATTCTAAAAATCGAGTCATCTCTACTGACTAACTTCATAACATCATTATATTTAAAAAACAAGACAGCACCCCAAATCAACGATGAAATCGCCACAGAGGCAAAAGCCATTATAAAGCTTTGCATAATATACGGGGCTTGAACATACCAATTATTGGCACCAACTAATTTCATAATAATTATTTCGGACTTGTGTGCATAAATTGTCATACCTATCGCCAAAGTCATTACCAACATGGTTGATATAGAGAATATTACAAGCAGCACAATACTAATAACCTGTATTCCAAATACCACCTTACTTAGTACATCTAGAGATTCCCGAGGATCATGAACTTCGTCAATTGCCGCACTTCTCGACTTCAACGCTTCAACAACCATAGGAACCTCACCCAATGAGTCCGCTTTGATATTTAAATGCGCAGGAAACGGATTAGATGTAACAGAAGCCGTTATATCTTCCCTATCCCTATTGTCTTCCAGAAATGACCTCATAGCTTCCTCTTTGGAAATATAGCGGATTTCATGGACAAACTCCTCTGCTTCAAGCTCTCTTTTTATTTGTAAAATTTGGGCTTCATCAACTTCATCTTTGAAAAACCCTATAACCTCAGGTTTTTGAACAAGGAATTTCACAACATTATGAGAAGTAAAAATGACCGTAAGCAACATACCTAACGCAACAAAAGTTATTACCATCATAAAAATAATAGCGTAACTTCGCCATCCGCTTCTTTTTATATTCGTAAAAGTTCTGGACCAGAGTGAATTACTCATATCGACCTCCTTGAACATCATGAATCACTTTTCCTTTTTCAATATGTATAACTCTTTTTTTTAGTGTGTTAACGATCTCCGTGTCATGTGTGCCGAATATAATTGTGGTTCCCCAATCATTAATTTTCTTTATTAAGTCAACGACAACCCAGGTCGAGGCTCGATCAAGGTTTCCTGTAGGCTCATCGGCTAAGAGAATTTTGGGCTCATGTGCCAATGCTCTTGCTAAAGCCAAACGTTGTTTTTCCCCACCAGATAAAGCACCCGGAAATTTATTTTCCTTTCCACCCAAACCAACCATTTGAAGCAAATTCGTGACAACAGCATTAACATGGTCTTGCGGCTTTCCTACGACATAGAGGGATAATGCAACATTTTCAAATACATTATTTGAATCCAATAGTCTAAAATCCTGATAAATAAATCCGACCTTACGTCTTAAATTGGGAAGATTTCGCTTCTTTAAGTTAACGACATTATCACCATCGACAATAACATCACCGGTTGTCGGAAGCTCTTCTCTAACTATATGTTTCATAAGAGTGGTTTTCCCGGCTCCGGAAGTTCCAATTAGAAATATAAACTCTCCGGGTTCGATGACCAGATTAATATCCTCTAGTCCTTTGGTACCATCAGGATAATCCTTATTGAGATTTCTGAATTCTATTATTGACGACATAAATTCGACCTAATACTTCCGGCGCTGACTATATCTAAATCAGGGCAGGAAAACAAGCACATCACTTTAATTTTACAGACTTAACATGAATTACATCAAGACCATTATATTTACCTCGTATATCACCATATATTTCTACCATATATCCTTGAGACAAACTCAAATCATTCTGCTCCGCATATAAGTAAGCCACAGCCTGATTATTCCTGTCTAATAATTTAAACTTATACTCTTCCATGTCCGCCAATCCATTTGATATTATTTTTCCGCTGAAATTATTTGATAATGTCTGCTCATCAGGTAAGTATATTACCCCTTGGTATGTGTCTGAAGTAGGTAAAATCTCAACTTCTTCAATAGTTGGGGATCGATACGAAAGGATAAAAATAACGGAGGCAATCAAGAAAATTATTAATGCTACGATGTAAATTCTGGATCTAACCTTGCCGATGTCGACTGTCGAATCCTGATTGGGATCAAAAGGAACGTCCATTTCCAGGAGCTTTCCGGTGTTAGCAAGTGATTCTAATTTCTGTTCGCTACTAAGTTTATTAAGGGATGTTTCCGCATTCTCTGCGGAATTTATATTTTTGCTATTGGGCATGGCAGTTGATGTAAGTATACCAGAACAAATCGAGCGGTTTCCGCCTAAGATTTATAAATCCCTTAGCACGGACGGGCTCTACTCAAAACCTACTGACAGATTTGATTTTAAGAACTCCTCTATTTCTCCATCTAAAACAACATCTACGTTACCTACTTCATATCCGCTTCTATGATCCTTTATCAATTTATATGGCTGAAGCACGTAAGACCTTATCTGATTTCCCCAGCCTGCTTCCTTATAAACTCCTTTAAGTTTCATTTCGGTTTCTTTCCTTTTCTGCTCTTCAAGTAACACTAGCTTAGCCATAAGCATACGCATAGCAATTTCCCTGTTCTTAAACTGGCTCCTTTCCTGCTGAGAGGCGACGACTATACCAGTCGGGATGTGCTTGATACGCACAGCGGTTTCCACTTTATTAACATTTTGGCCGCCGGCACCTCCGGATCTTGTGGTTGAAAATTCTATGTCTTCATCTTTTATTTCAATTTTCTTATCAGATTCATCGATTAGTGGCATAACTTCTACACCTGCGAAAGATGTTTGCCTAAGGTTCTGAGCATTAAATGGGGAAAGACGAACAAGCCTATGAGCTCCTGATTCATTTTTAAGAAAACCATAGGCATATAGACCTTCAACCTGTACTGTAACTGTTTTTATTCCGGCTTCCTCCCCATCCAGTTTGTAGATAGTTTCGTACTTCCAACCTTTTTTTTCAAAATAACGAGTGTACATTCTTAAAAGAATAGAAACCCAATCCATGGCTTCCGTTCCGCCGGCTCCGGCGTGAATAGTTAGATAAGCTCCGCCTTTATCGTATTCGCCAGACAGATAAAGACTTGTCTCTAAGTCTTTTAGAGTTTTTTCAATTTCTGATTCATTTCCTTCAGAAATAAGCAAATCAAGAAACTCAATATTTTCGAGAACTTTCTTTAATGCCGACAATTCCTGGCTAAGAGTAGCACCACGATTATAATCAGACCAAAAAGCAGGGCTTTTCATTTCATTCTCAATTTCCTCAACTCTGGATTTAATTGTTTCTTCTTTTAAAGAAGTCTTTACCTTTTTTATTCTTTCATCAATTTCCATAAGTTTTTGATCAATAAATTGGGGACATTTATTCTAAAGTATCGAGCTGATAAGAGTCTCCGGGCTTAATTTCACCGGAAATGATTAAATTTGCAATCCGAGTTTCAAGATCTTGTTCTATCACTCTATTTAACGGCCTAGCTCCCCATTCTCTTGAATAGCCTTTTGCAGCAATTTCTTTAATTAGGTTTTTGCTGAACATAAGATTAATATGTTTTTCCTTTAGTCTCTGTGCCACTAAATTAACTTTGATATGTGCAATCAGCTCCATTTGTTCCGGAGTTAACGGATAAAATGGTATTAATGCCGAAAACCTGTTTAAAAACTCGGGAGGATAAAACTCTTTCAAAGACTCAAGTCCAATTGCAATTGCTTGTTCGGGAGTAGCTCCTTGATCTAATGATTTAACCATTTCCATGGTTCCTGCATTTGAAGTCATAATTATAAGATTATTTTCAAAATTCACCGTATACCCTGTAGCATCTGTAAGACGGCCATCATCCAAGACCTGCAAAAACAGGTTGAAAATATTACGATCGGCTTTTTCAATCTCGTCTAATAGTATCAAGCTATACGGATGAGTCTTAACCTGAGAAGTGAAAGTTCCGACACTATTTCCTCCTGCTCCAATCAAGCGGTTGATACTATCTTGCGTTTGAAACTCACTCATATCAACTCGAACCATGTACTCTGCAGATCCAAAATAAAGGTCGGCCAATGCCTTTGCGGTTTCAGTTTTCCCAACTCCGGTCGGGCCAAAAAATAAGAAGCTGGCAATAGGTTTACCCTCAGCCCTGACACCAACACGAGCACGCTTTAAGGCATTTGAAATTTGCGTTACGGCCATATCCTGTCCGATCACTCTTAAATGCAGATTCTCCTCAAGCTGCATAAGCTTGTCCTTTTCATCTTCAGTTATAGATTTTGCAGGAACCTTTAGTGCAACCGAAATTGCTTCTGCTACCGTGTTTTTATCAAGCACTCTTGTCGAGGGGCTTAAAGAGCTTAAAGCATTCATTAATAGCTGAATACCTTTGTCGGGAAACGCACGATCATATATATATCTTTTCGCTAGATCATAAGTTAAATCTAATGAAGGGTAACTTACAATCAATCCTTTGGATTCCATACCTCTTACCAAATGAACCATCATCTCAATAGTTTCAGACTTGGTAGATTCACGCATTTCAACAATATCAAACGAATTTGCAAATGACTGGTCTGTCGCAATATATTTTTCGTATTCCTGTCTGGAAGTAGTACCGATAAACTGGAACTTACCTGAAGATAAACTATTATTCAAAGCTTCCATAATAATTGAACCGCTTTTATCGACGTTCAATAGGTTATGTATATCATCAATAAATAAAATGATATTTCCTGAGGCGGAGATCTCTCTTAACAGTAAGCTCATCCTCCGAGCAGTTTCTGCAGTACCTCCTGAAATTATTTCTGCTACATTCAAAGAAATAATTCTTTTATACTGCAAGGCAGGAAGTGAAGTACCAAGTGCAATCTCGCGTGCAAGACCTTTTACAAAAGTTGTTTTACCTGTACCGGATCTCCCTACTAGCATAACGTTGTTCTTGCTCCCTTTGCTTAACACACGAACAACCTGAGTCTTCACATCATCTCTCCCGATTAATTTAGGCATATACCCTTTTAATGCCGCTTTAGTATAGTCTTCCCCATATCTATTTAAATTTGCTGTATAAGATACTGCCCAGCCTTTATCAATTCCGCCTGAGGGCGGTATCTGGAAATCTTTATCCCAAATTTGAGGATGACGATTTTTCAAAACTCGGACCTGATTAACTGCACCGATTACCTGTTCCGTAGTTGAGGAGTATTTACCTAAAAATGGCTCATGTTTTTCTACTGCAAGTATTAACGATGCAAGTATAAGTTCATGTGAAACTAACTTTAGTTTTACTTCATTATTAATTTCCAACATCGACGCGGAAAAAATCTGGTTATCCATTTTACCTGCACTTGAATACAAATGATTCAAAATTTGTTCAGCCGGTAGTTCAAGCCTTAAGAAGAAATTTACGGTTTCATGTTTTTTGGACAAACTTACAACCAAATCCGTGAATTTGCTCTCAAAAGCCAAGCTAAGTAGCATCCGCATATAGATATCCCCGGCAAGATGATACTGAGACAAATCTAAATAATTATCGATAAGTGAAATAGGATGATAATAGTAGCTGTAAACTTTTAGCAGAACAATTACGAGTATGATTAGTGCGGCATATGCAAAATATCCTTTAAATATCAGGATTGCAGGCAAAGCAAATACACCAATAAACCCTAACAATAAAGCAACGGATGCAAGTACAAGTACAACAATAGAAAGTGTAATCGTTAATGTTCGTATCACGACCCCGTTGATCCTGGAAAATACACCCGGGAAACCGAATAACGGTTTAAAGAAACTTCTAACCATCACTGATAAACCGAAGTTTTGGCTCAAGAGCACTAACGATCTATATATAACCGTTGCTAAATCCCTGGGGAATTCGTATGTAAAAAATTTGACCAGATATGTTCCGAGATCCATGTGTTTGCCTTAGCTGGCAGGACTGTTTGTTATGGATTTACGCAATTTTTCGTGAACCACATAAGGGTTACTTTCGATAATACTTTGACCGTAAAGCTCCATTGGACCAACATCTGCCGTCTTTTCCGTTAATTTTCCTCTATCCACTATTCTAACAATAATCGGCATATGATCCCAGACCTCAGGCGTTTTCAGTAGAGGCTTGAAAATCAAGGATAAGTTGAAACTGGCAACGCCAAGCTCTTCCTTTAAAGTCGTGAGACTGTCACTAATTAAGTCAGCGAGATTAGTATTTATGTCATTGGCAAGAATCATGATTTCTTTTTCTTTTATCGGAGTAATCTTTACCATGAATCGTGCCCCATCTTTCTCAAAAGAAAGCCCTAGCTTGTCATGTATGGCAAACACATCATCAAAATAATTGCTGCGATATTTTTCCTGATACTTAAGTGAAAGATATCTCAACTGTTCAATCTTTGTATATGCTTGCCCGGTAGCAAGTACAACTTGTGAATGTCCATGAATAATCGAAGCACCCGATTTCCATAGGCAACTCCATGTATAAAACGGATAAATTGCTTCCTTGTTCGTCTGATGTGCTTTATTAATCCATTTTTTTAATACATCAATGTAGTCCCGCACTCTTTTACGTGAAAATAGCAAAGGATCGTGAGTATTATTAATAATTAATCCGTGAAGCCCATCGTATTTCGCAATGTTAGAAGCCGTTATACAATATTTACCTTCTATTCTGCCGAAAGTATCTTCCGGTGTACCCGTTTGCGGATGAGAAAACGGACCTGTTCGTGCATTTTCAATTGCTTCAAGAACACTTCCGAAATCTTTATCGCCTACAACCGGACGCATCGTTCTTAGCTCATTAAATATCGCACCTTCATAAGTTATGGTATCAGTAATACGAAGAAAATCCTGGGTGGTAACATTTTCAACAGATCCGAAGTTTGATTCAATCCACGAAATCATTTCTTTAGGAGGAACCAAAGAGCCTTTATTCTCACAGACCCAATAGATCCGCTCGAAAAGCTCTCGATCACTTTCACTAAAATTACTTAACTTATTAAGGAAGGTATCTTTAAACCCGTTTTTTATCATTGAATATCTTTCAAACTATTTTATCTTGATGATGCGCTATGACCCCGGCCTCTTAACTATCGGCTTGGGAATAAACTGCTGACTATTACCAAATTCTCGCACAGGGCATGAGAAGATACCACAGGTGTAAACCAACGGTGCTTCATTTATAGGAAGATATTAGCATTAGAAGCTAAACAGTAGAAGGGCGTTATTAAAAATAACAAACTTATGATTGCAAAACTAATCTACGATTAACGGACCTTCGGAGTGTGATAAAGATTTTTGAGTTTTTTTCCAAACATCACACGCGTCTGTGCATCTATAAACGGTATAAAAGAAAATGTTAATAAATTGACGATCATCAGTGGAACTTCTACCAGAATGATTGCTCTTTTCCAAAGCGGCCATTCTTTTGGCATAGGAGCAGATAACTTATATCTCAATATCACTGCAGGAACCAAAAATGCCATAGCAATCGTCAGTATAAAACTTGTAATAGGAGGTAAAGCATATGCGTAAGAACTTTGCCTAAACTCCGGATTAATCGACGAGGCAATTGTAAAACCGAACGTCAAAACGTACGCCGTATTTATCAGCAGAACCCTTTTTCTAAAATGCTCGAACATCCAAGTAACCTTTGATGTAAGTGGAATCCTGTTATTAACAAGAAACTCTTTAACCGACAACGGAAAATCTATAACACCGTAACCCCACCTTAGTAGCTGTTTATATAAACTTCGATATGAATCAACATAATTTTTGCCTTCTACAGCATCCGAAGAGAATGGAATAAAATGACTTACGCCTTTAAAAACACCATCGTAATATATAAACGCTCTCCAATAGAAAATAGTGTCATCAACGCCAAGCGTCACATCCCAATAATCAATGTTTACCAGAGTTTGCAATGAAGCCGAATAGCATGAAAAAGTATCTTTAAACTCAACCTCATTTTCGGAAAGCACCCAATCTGCAATAGTTCCCAGAGTAATAAAATAAGTCTCAATACGCATCAACGCCGGTACTCTCCACAAATTATTGTTAAATAGGTAAACAGCACTCGAAAAATATTTACGATCCCGATCACCTAAGGTCAAATATTGATAAGTAATTCTCGACAAAAAGTGTTTACTTAAAACATGGTCGCAATCGATAGTCGTAAATAAATAATTTCTAATATTCATTCCACGTTTTTCCATCTCGATGACAGCATTTCTTGCACCCCAAGTTCTATTTGCTGCACCTGCTCCGATAGCTTCACCTTCAATACCGGCAGGATGCACAAAAATCATTACATCTTCAAATTTATGTTTACGGGTTTCCAGTAACTTATTTAGACGGATTTTTACATCTTCTGAATACTTTTCTTCTACAGTAAAAACAGCCAAAATCTTTTCACTAGGATACGACTGGTTAAGAAGTGCATCCATCATAGGCTCAAGAACATCATCCGGCTCATTAACCATCGGCACTAAAACAAAATGCTTCATCTCATCTAGGCTTGGAGGGAGTGATTCTTTATCCGGTAAAGTTGAAAAGTCCAACTTTTCGCATTTTTCATTCCAGTCTATTGAATTCTCTCTTTTGAATCTTCGGTAACCGAAAATTCCACCGATAGTACCTCGAAAAGCAAGATAGAACCAATAAATCGTAACGAATGTTGTAATATAAACAACGCCTTTTGGATACAAAAACCCCAACCAAACCGGCGATAGAATGAAAATCCAGGTTGATAACCCTGGGATTATCTCTAGAATCCTCGTAACAAGGTAATCATTTTTTCTTACGAAATCAGCTACACTCATAAATTTTTTCCGTTTAAAACTTCTAAACCCTCGACCAAAAATTTTCCATCTTTCTGTATGCTCCGACCATCAATAATTACTTCTCCGCCTCCATATTCAGGAAGCATCATAATTGTTAAGTCCCAGTGAATTGAGCTACGATTTCCATTATCTATATGCACAACATTCCCGTTTTCCTCACGGTCTTCGTATGCTTTACCCGGTGTAATGTGAAAACTCCCACCGACTTTCTCGTTCAAAAGAGGATTAAATACGTTTCGTCGAATTCCGGGATTTGTTCCCAATGCTACTTCACCAAAAAATCTTGCACCTTCATCACGATCCAAAAATTCGTTTAATTCCTGTTGACCTTTTGAAGCTTTCGCCTCAATGATTTTTCCGTTTTCAACTTTAAAATAGACATCTTCGACAATCTTAGCGTCATGTCCAAGCAATTTTTTGCCCGGAGCAAATAGCTGTCCGTCAACTGAATCACGCACAGGCGATGAGAAAACTTCTGATCCCGGATAATTATTATCAATAGTTGAGTTAATGAAACCCATACCTTCGATACTCATTTCAAGGTACGTTCTCTTAGAAACATCAGGGTTATTTGGATCTGCAATTAAAATCAGTTGCCTGGCCTTTCCCAGCATTTCGCAAAGAATTTTTTGAGCTTCCTCAATCTTATCCCAAGGCTGGTCGCTAGCCTTTGCGAATAACTCCACATATTCTTCCAATGATATGCCCTCGATTTCAGCTTCACTTGGAGTTGGCCAATATACCAATTGCCAGTTCGTATAATTCACACGGTAATCAAGATAAATGGGTTTCATGGCCTGACTATAAAGTGCCATTTTATCGGAAGGAACACCTTTCATAATTTCAGGGTCTCGAAGAGCCCTTATCATAAAAACTACATCTGCTTGAGAGATTTCGTTATTAATATGTGAATAATATCTGGAAATATCTCTGTCTCCGGAATTAGGTAATATTACAGAATCCAGATCCATATCTCTAACCCGATACCAAACTCGACATCCTTTTTCAGCACACAAACGGGAAATTTCTTTAGCAAGTTGCCGACCACCAATATCATAAATGACCATAACATGATCGCCTTTTTTCACCTTAGCTGCTTGCTCAACCATGTCAGAGGCAACCTTGCTTACAAGCTTTGCCGAAAATTCAGCTAGCTCAGAGGTTAATGATTTTTCAATAAGCTTTGCCATATTAGGGAAATTTTAGCACATAGAGGGAACGAAACTCCGAGTGCAAAATCCGAAAAAAATACGATTTATTTAGTAGAATTTCTCATAGTAAATATTATTGGGGCTAACCCCTTTTTCCAGCAATAACATCTCTGTAGAATTAATCATGTCACCACCACCGCAAATAAAGAATTGGCTCTCAGACAAGATCACGGAGGACAATGATTCAAGATACCTAGTCACATATCCATGATTTACATTTTTTGTTTCAGGTGATCTGGATAAATAAAGTTGGTAATCTTTGATTAATCCTTTTTCTTTATAGTTCTCAAATAACTGCCTGTAAAAGATATCTGTTTCAAACCGTGTACCAAAAATTACATATATATTGTGATTCTTGCTTTCACCAGACAAAATCAACTCCTCAATCATAGATTTCAATGGAGCAATACCGGTTCCTGTAGAAATAAAGTAAAGATTCTTCTTAAGCTCTTCCGCTAAAACGAATAATCCGATTTGACCGACAAAGTTTATCTTATCAAAGCGCTTTAAGCCTTTAAGAAAGTTCACACCGACACCGTTTGGTTTAGTATCGATAAGAAGTTCGAAATCAGTCCTACTGAAGGCCGGAGCAGAAGAAATTGAATACTGTCTTCTGACATTCGGTTCAATAACTAGTGCGATGTACTGTCCGGCTTTGAAATTTAGTTCTCTTGGCTCTAACATTTTAAATTTCATTTCAAGCACGTCTGCTGCGATTTGATTTGCGGATTCAAATTGTGCAATTCCGCGTATCGGAGTCGCTTTTAGTGTAGATACTTGATCAGAAGTTTTCGCGGGAAAAACAAGTTTTTTCATGCGTCTTTATTTCGGATAAATTAAATTGCCCTCTTTATCGTAAATCTTTATAGCCAACACGGGGCAACTCATTGCAGCGGTAATAATCTCATCATCGGAATCACCGGTCGGATCAACAACAACAGCTTTACCTTCCTCATTAATATGAAATGTATTAGGAGCAAAAGTAGCACACGGCCCTGCTCCGATGCATAAGTCAGAATCAACGATGACTTTACCGATTTTTGAATTTTCTTTATTCTTCAGATCCTGATTCATCTTTCTTATTAATAACCTGATTAATCTCAGAAACTAACTCATCTACTTCCTCTTCCGACATCCCATGAATTTGTGCTCCTTGTTCAATAGTATCGAAGGCATTTGCAAAGCACCCGACACAGTGAAGCCCGAACGACAATAACACATCAGCAGACTC
Organism: Patescibacteria group bacterium; assembly: GCA_048499955.1. Classification (GTDB taxonomy): domain Bacteria; phylum Patescibacteriota; class WWE3; order 2-01-FULL-39-13; family 2-01-FULL-39-13; genus JASNYX01. Next base: position 104,316 of record JASNYX010000002.1, read on the forward strand.
AGGATACCTAAATACCAGATCTGCAATATTAGCATCTTTAGTTATTTTTACTTCTTTTTTTGATGTCGACATAAGAATCCCTTCATTATCATTCAAACTTACTTGCGAGGTCTGGCAAGTCTTTTAACTTTATCCAAACCTGTTATAAGAGAATCAATATCATCTTCCGTATTGTAAAAATACAAACTCATTCTGACCGTCGTAGTATTCGGTTGATCCATATGCCAAGGCATTACACAGTGGTGACCGGATCGAACCGCTACACCTTCAGTATCTAAAATAATTGCTACATCATGAGCTGAAATATTTTTTATATTAAATGGTATTACCCCAATCTTCTTCGTATAATCAGTCGAACCATAAATAATAACATCGTCACGTTTGCTCAATTCATCTAACGCATATTTGGCTAGTTTAGTTTCGTGTTCAAAAATTTTCTCCATACCGATGCTATTAAGATAGTTGGCCGCGGCGGCAAGGCCTATGGCCCCGCTCACGTTTGGTGTTCCGGCTTCAAGCATTTCAGGCATTTCACCAAAAGTTGTTTTATCAAATGAAACAGACTTAATCATTCCTCCACCTGAATAGAACGGCTTCATCTGAGAAAACAACTCACGATTCACCCACAAGACACCGATCCCCATAGGACCGCACATTTTATGTCCGCTAAAGGCAAGAAAATCGCAACCAAGTTTTTTTACATCAACAGGCATATGAGGCACAGACTGAGATGCATCCACCATAATTTTAGGTAAATGATTTGCACTTTCGGAATCAGTGATTCTCAAAGCTTCTATAACACGCTTTTTTATATATTTTTTAATACCTCTAATATCATTAACAACTCCAAGCACATTCGAAGCATGGGTAACTGAGACGAACTTTACTTTTTCCCAATTTGTGAAAACTTTTGTAATATCCAGTAACCCTTCTTCGGTTAATGGAATATCCACTAACTCGCATCCGACTTTTTCCGCGACTATCTGCCAGGGAACTAAATTGGAATGATGCTCGGCTTTCGAGACTAAAATTACATCACCTTGTTTTAAATTATTTAACGCCCAACTGAATGCCACTAAATTTATTGCTTCAGTTGAATTTCTGACAAAAACAATTTCCTCGGGTACAACAGCACCAATGAACGAGGCGATTGTTTTACGAGAAATTTCAAACATATCCGTTGATTCTCTACTTAACGTATGGGCTCCACGATGAACATTCGCCCGATGCTTTGTTTCGAAATCTACAATAGCGTCAAGTACCTGCTTTGGCATTTGAGATGTTGCGGCATTATCCAAGTAGACTAATGGCTTACCATTAATTTCTCTATTTAAAATTGGAAAATCTTTACGCCAAATATTTTGCATATGCTTTAATTTTTGAAACTTCCTCCATATCTTTCGTCTCAAGTTTCGAAATAAAATCCCTAAGAAAGCCACTGATAATCAGCCGCTGAGATTCTTTGGAATTTAATCCACGACTTCTTAAATAATACTCTTCCAGAAGTTCGATTGTCTTGATGGTAACACCATGAGAAGCTTTTACATCCTGATTCGCGATCTCAAGTTGCGGACTGGAATTAATAATCACATTTTCACCCATTACCAAATTATCATTTTTTAAATATGCATCGGAAAGTGAAGCTTCAACTCCAATTTTTATCATTCCTTCAAATTCAAATTTAGCATCACCATCAAATAGCCCCTTAACGTGCACCCTAGATCTAGACCCGGGCACAACATGATTCATTGTCGAAATAACTTTTTGATAATCATATCCTGCTCCAACGATCAACATATAAACATTAACTTCCACATTTTCTTCTGTGATTTCAAAATCAAGGTTACTTTCGAAATTATCATATCCGATGATAAAGAAATCCTCATTCGCCTTTAATTTAAATTTCTCGTCTTTTGTTTCATTCAACTTAATAATTTTCATATTTAAATTGGAGGATTAACCTACTGAACCTTCCATCTCCAGTTCAATTAGTCGATTTAATTCGTAGGCATATTCCATCGGAAGTTGCTTCACAATTGGGGAGATAAATCCGTTCACAATCAGCGCTGAAGACTCCGCCTCAGACAAACCTCTACTCATCAGATAGAATAATTGTTCTTCACTAACTTTACTTACGCTCGCCTCGTGCCCAATTTTGACTTTCTTATTGTCGATTTTCATAAACGGATATGTATCTGTTCTGGAATTTTTATCGAGTAGCAATGCATCACATTCCACATTCGACTTTACATTTTCTGCTTTCTTTATTACTTTTATCAATCCACGGTAGCTTGACCTTCCATTCCCCTTTGAAACAGATTTCGAAATTACATTTGAAGAAGTATTCGGTGCTAAGTGAACCATTTTGGCTCCTGTGTCCTGGTGTTGTCCGTCTCCGGCAAATGCCAATGACATAACTTCTCCTGAAGCTCCCGGTTCCATCAAATAAACTGAGGGATACTTCATCGTCACCTTAGAACCAATGTTTCCATCCACCCATTCCATACGGGCATTCTCATATGCAAAAGCCCTTTTTGTGACGAGGTTATATACAGTCTGGTACCAGTTTTGTATCGTGGTATACCTAAAATGTGCCTTCTTCTTAACAATCACCTCAACAACCGCCGAATGCAAAGAGTTCGTAGAATACATCGGGGCGGAACATCCTTCTACATAATGACCTTGAGATTCTTCATCACAAATAATTAACGTTCTCTCAAATTGCCCTGCATGTGCTGCATTGATTCTGAAATACGCTTGAAGCGGACGATCAACCTTAACGCCTTTCGGAATATATATAAAAGATCCACCTGACCAAACAGCACTATTAAGTGCAGCAAATTTATTATCAGCAGCAGGAACAATTTTCCCAAAGTACTCCTCGAAGTATTCCGGATACTTTTGTAACGCTTCATCTGTTCCTAAGAATATTACACCCTCATCCTCGAGTTCTTTTCTTAAGGATCCGTATACCACTTCTGAATCATATTGGGCTTTAACACCCGCAAGGAATTCTCTTTCTGCTTGAGGAACTCCTAATCTGTCAAAAGTCGTCTTGACCTCGATAGGGACATCCTCCCATTTACGTTGCTGTTTGTCTGTCGGCTTAATGTAATAATGTATTTCGTCGAAATTAATATCAGATAAATCAGCTCCCCAAGTAGGCATCTGCTTTGATAAAAATATTTGGTATGCCTTTAATCTATAATCCAACATCCATTTAGGTTCGTTTTTTCTTTTGGATAACTCTCGAATAACATCCTCATTTAAACCCTTGGGAGACTTGAAAACCGATTTATCCGGCATCGAAAATCCCTCTCGGTAACCGCTTGGCTCTTTTAATTTACGTTCCTGTTCAGATAATTGTTTCATAACCGCTTTCCTCTAAACTTTGAGCGAGTTCGACTCCCCCACTTTTAACTATTTTCCCCTTCATTAATATATGTACGTGAGTCGGATTTAGATACTCAAGCATTCGATTGTAATGCGTTATCACTAATATCCCCATGTTATTTCTTTTTGCTAATTCGCTTGCACCTTGAGCTACAATTTTTAATGCGGAAATATCAAGTCCGCTATCAGTTTCATCTAAGATTGCGTAAGAAGGTCCCAACAACGACATTTGTAAAATTTCCGATTTCTTTTTTTCTCCTCCACTAAATCCTTCGTTAAGATTTCTTAACAGAAATGATTCGTCCATTTTTAATTCACTCATTTTTTCTTTGATAATCTTTCTGAATCCATATGGAGATGCTTCCTTAAAGCCTGGAGTTCTGTTCTTATTAAGATTATTGTAAATAGATCTTAAAAAATCTAAATAACTAAGTCCGGGAATTTCATTCGGATATTGGAACGCCAAAAACAAACCTTTAAGTGCACGCTCATTCGTTTCCATGTCGGAAATATCTTCCCCATCGAGAATGATTTTTGAACTTTCGGAAACCTCGATTTCAGGATGACCCATTAATGCTAGAGATAAAGTAGATTTGCCGCTACCGTTTGGCCCCATCAATGCATGAACCTCACCTTTATTTATGACTAAATTAATGTCATCTAGAATGTTTTGTCCTTGTCTGGACGCACTCAAGTTTTTTACTTCTAACATAATGTTTTCCAGCAGAAAATTAAACTAAGGGCTACAATAAGAAACACTTCTGTTCATCGTGTGGACAATTATATGAAACAGAATAATAAACCTGACGACCTGCGTTTATCTTAAAAAGAAGGCCTGAATCTTTCATCGCCTTCAAGTGGTAACTTACGGTCGGCTGTCTAAGGTTAACGTGCTTTGTAATCTCGTTAACATTTGCCTTTCCATTGTTAACAACATATCTATATATATCCATTCTGGATCTAATGCTTAGGTTCTTAAAACACTCTATGCATTGTTTCTTCATACATAGATGATAATCTATATTACCTTAATTTTCAACCTTATCGATAGCATCTCCCCTACCTAGAAAGCCTCCATTTAGTATAGATTCCGGGCAAACCAAGCTCCAGGTGCTCAATACTTGCAAGAGGAAATGTCTTTAGAATAAGCTCAATAATGTGATTCAGAACAGCTCCTGAAAGACCAAGATGGTCAATAATTATGGCGAACTTGCTTATGTCCTCAGGCAATTCATACAGTAGCAGATCCTCAATACTTAAAAATTCTAGTTCTTCAGATTTTAAGGTATTACAAATGATCATGTTTTCAGATTTTTCGTAGAAAAAACAGGAACTCACCTCACCAACATATAAATATAAGATGGATGGCTCTATCACAACTGACAAGCACTGTTTAAAAAATGCCGATACAAAAGATATCAAGACATGCTTACCGGGTAGTAGCCTATCCAATACAACTTCTAGCCCTTCAATATACTCATTGGTTAACTTATCGGAAACAATAACATCAATTCTGTCTAACACTGAAACATTAGAGTAGGTTGAAAAGAAAGTTTTAAGAAACGACTCAGTCCTAAGAACAAGTTCATGCATTGTTAACTGATTTTTCATTTTTAGTTTATCTTTGAATTTTTTGTGTCTGATTACTTTGGAAGCAAATGTTTGAAGGTTAATTTTAGATATGCTTATACTCAGTGGACTAACATCCACTACAAGTGCAAATTTCATTATGATATGATTGAAAAAGAGCGATAACTCAACAAGGACCTAAATTTTAGGTCAAACAAAAGAGTATTGCCTATTAAGGCTCAAAGAATTGGAAATGCTGGCACGCTTAACCTTTCTCGGAGCCGAAGCCCCCCGGTAAAGGGCATATTTATTAGTTACCTCGTTGAGTCTACCATTTGTAGAATTTACCCTACTAAATGTAGATTCAGAATACACCAAAGTCAGATAAAATGTCAACAAAAGACATTGGGAAAAAAATACGTGAAGCAAGAAATGAGCTTGGTATATCACAAAAGAAGCTTGGAGAGGCATTAATTATCAGTGAAAAAGCTATCAGCTCTTACGAATCCGGAAGAACCGCTCCTTCAATCCAAATTCTTCAGAAGATTGCGAAAAGAACAAACAAGCCAATAACATACTTCACTGATGAACTTACCAAAGAAACATCCCTCATATTCTTACTCGAAAATATAGAGAACCAGCTTAAGGAAATCAGAAGACTCCTAGAAGAATCGACAAATAATTAGCAAATATCTACCCAGACCATTGAAATTCCCCGCCAGAACAAGATAAGTTATAATGGTTTCCATGAAAGTCGGATACGAGCTATATACCTTAAAAAACGGTGCCCAGATACTTCTAATTCCCAGTGATGCGGTAAATTCCATCAATATTATTGGCCTACTTAAATCAGGCTCTGCACTCGAAAAACAGGATAATCAAGGAATTACCCACTTTGTGGAACACATGACACTTACCTGCACCGAGAAATGGAAAACTAAAGAATCGATGAGTGAAGAAATAGAATTCAATGGCGGGATCACAAATGGTGGGACAGCCCATGAATATCTTAGCTATAACATTAACATTCCCAACACGAAACTCGAATTCGGACTCACTTATATCCATCAAATTCTTTATCATGCATCATTTGAAGATGAAAATATTGAGATCGAAAGAAGCATTATATTAGACGAGCTTTCTAAATACGAAGATAATGTTTATTACAGAGCCGGAGAATTCACACTCGACAATCTTTTAGAAAAAAAATCGGCATACTCATTTGAAATTGGAGGAAACAAAGATACTGTTAAAGGTTTCACAAAAGAAGATTTGCTTAATCAATATAAATACTCCCACTCACCGGAGAGATTGCTATTATGTGTGGTAGGGAATTTCAAACTTCATCAAGCAAAAAAAATCATTGGAGAACTTTTTGAACCTATCCCATGTGCCAACATACCAAATGAATATCCGACAGAAGCACTAAAAGATGGAATCGTATTATCAAAAGCCGATAAAAAAACGGATCTGGTGATCTGTGATGTAATCATGAAATATAAAGGAATACCTGATATATCATTTGAAGAATATATCTTGAGCCAGTTTTCATGTGTGGTGCTGTCCGGACCTCAAACCAGCAGGCTTAACCAAAGGCTACGTGAAAAGGAAGGATTGCTTTACAGTATCTCCTGCAGCTCATCAACAAGAATTCCGTATGGAAATTTCCAAATTGGTTTTGAAGTCAAACCGAAGTTCTACGAAAAAACTATTAATGTGTTACTCGATGAGCTATCAAAATTCTACGAGAACGGACTATCAGAAAAAGAACTGGAACACTACAAGGAATACATAACAAATAGGTTTATAGTCAAATACGATAACATTTATACATACTCCAATCTAATCAGGATACCGGTATTCTATAATGAGGATGTAAAAACACTAAACGAAATTATAGAAGCATTTAAATCTCTTACGTTAAAAGAAGTGAACACGTATATTCGGAACTTTTTCAATCCATTTACCGCAAGTTATGTTGCTTATGGAGCCGTCGACAAAGAAACAAAACCGATGATCGAAAATACGTTGTCAAAATACAAATAAGCACAACTCAAATACAAATCAATTTGAGGAAGTTTTTCCGTGACAATGTTTATATTTCTTTCCACTTCCACATGGGCAAGGGTCATTTCTTCCTACCTTAGCAACAGTTGCTTGTGGCGATATTTTTGAGTCTGCATTATTTCGTACTTCGTTGAGATGCGACGATTCATCAGAAAATCCGCTCTCGACATCAGGAGAAATGTAAGCAAGCTTTTGGTTTGTTGTATCTTGAACCGCTTTTTTAATTTCAACTTTAACGTTTGATAAACGCTCTCCAATATTCGACCATATTTGTGTCATCATGGTATCAAATAAAATTTTTCCCTCACGCTTATACTCAACAATCGGGTTTCCTGAACCATACGTTTTAAGTCGGACATCGTTTCCTAAGTCATCCATCGTAGCGATGTGATCCATCCAAAGAAGATCTATAACTTCAATACAAATCCTTTTTGTGACTTCAAACCACACTTCTGCAGGATATTCCTTAAGTCTTTTATTATTTACTTCCTGAAAATCAGGAAAATAAACCGTAATGCGACTATTCAACCATTCATAAAATGATTCTAAATCATTAAATTCTGCGAATAAAATCTTGCGTCGAACACTGTACATTGCTTCTCTCTGAACATTTACCACATCATCATACTCAACTAATGCACGTCGTCGATCAAAATTAATTCCTTCGACTTTTTTCTGAGCGTTTTCAATAGATCGGGAAATCATACCTGCCTCAATCGGCATATCATCACCAACACCTAAGCGGTTCATAATGTTTTCAATGGCGGAACCGCCAAAAATACGCATTAGGTCATCCTGAAGCGACAGATAAAATCTGGACTCACCCACATCACCCTGACGGCCTGAACGCCCACGAAGCTGATTATCAATTCTCCTCGAATCATGCCGTTCCGTACCAATAACATATAACCCACCAATATCTATAATTTCTTCATACACTTCCTTATCAAAGGGATCACCACCGAGAATGATATCAACCCCACGACCGGCCATATTAGTAGCCACCGTGACGGCTCCTTTTTTACCTGCTTGCCTAATTATTAATGCCTCTCTTTCGTGTTGCTTCGCATTTAAAATTTCGTGAGGTATGTTTAACCGTTTTAAAAACTTAGAAAGTAATTCTGATTTTTCGATACTTATAGTACCAATGAGGATAGGTTGACCGTTAGCGTGTCGCTCTGAGATATCTTTTGCAATGGCTTTGTATTTTCCTGTTTCCGTTTTATAAACAACATCAGTGTGGTCAATTCTTCTTACCTGCTTGAAGGTAGGTATTACGACAACATCTAAACCATAAATTCTGAAGAATTCTTCGGCTTCGGTTTCAGCCGTACCGGTCATCCCGGCTAACTTATCGTATAGCCTGAAATAATTTTGATAAGAAATTGTTGCAACCGTTTTGTTTTCTGCATTTATCTCCACGTTCTCCTTGGCTTCTATTGCCTGATGCAAGCCTTTCGACCAACGATTGCCATAAAGAACTCTACCGGTATTCTGATCGACGATTAAGATGTTTTTGTCTTTAACAATATAATCTCTATTTTTTAAATAGAACTCTTTGGCGGATAAAGCATTCTCGATCCGGTGAATGGTATCGAAATCTTTTTCGTATAAGTTTTCAACTCCCAATCGTCTTTCAATCTTATTAATTCCGATTTCGGTAATAGTAACTAATCGATCTTTTTCATCAACATCATAATCTGTTCCTTGAATTAAAGTATCAGCGAGTTCGGCAAACTTATAATATATATCAGACTTAACTTCGGTCGGTGCAGAAATAATCAAAGGAGTTCGGGCAATATCAATTAAAATAGAATCAACCTCATCGACAATTGCATAGCGATGCTTGCCAAAATTCCCCAACGAGTTCAACTGAACAATATCATTCTGACTTCTGGACATATTGTCCCGAAGGTAATCAAAACCGAATGAACTTGCTGTACCATAAGTTATATCAGCACTATATGCATATCTTCTTTGAACAGGCTTCAAATGTTTAGTATATTCATCGATTACCTTATCTACCGTATAAGCAGAATCATAAACGTATGATTCACGATCCAAAATGACACCAACTGAAATACCTAAAAAATCATATACAGGACCATACCACCCGGCTCCGTGTTTAGATAAATAATCGTTCGGGGTAATAAGATGTGTGCCAAGTCCCGGTAGTGAATTCAAAATTAAGGGTAGGGTAGCTGTAAGTGTTTTTCCTTCACCGGTTTTTTGCTCTGAAATTTTATTCTGGTGAAGCACTATTCCGGAAATAATCTGCACATCTCGATGTCTCTGCCCCATAACTCGCTTTGAGGCTTCACGCACTATAGCGTAAACATCGGGCATCAGATCATCTAACCTTTGATTTATTTCATCTATGCTAAGATCCGGTTGTCGTAATTCGTCTTTCCAATCTTTAATAAGAGACTTAAGATCCGAGTCTGAATATTTGGAATACTTTTCTTCTAATGAATTTATTTTATCAACCAAAGGTTGAAGCGTAGAAATCTTGTATTCGTTTGAGTTTATGAATCTTCCGATAATCCGCTTAAACATAATTTAAATATAAACGAAGAGGCACTCTATTGCGGCTACTCCAATATAAGTACATCATCATTCCCAAGAAGCTTAACTGCTTCAAGGCATATTATACGATGAAACAATCAAATTTATCATGGCGCTACTTAAGAAAACCGTGACCGTAAAGTCACGAATGAATCGAGAGGCGATACCATATTAACGCGTAGTTCCTTGAGAAGATACATCCTGCGTAAGCTGGTGGATATTCATAAGTACAGCAAAATTAGCAGGGCAAGTAATATCCTATAAATAATAAATACGTTTAACGAATATCGCCTGAGAAACTTCATTAAAAAACCGACGGCCAGCAACCCTGACACAAATGCTGATAGCATACCTGAGAGTACATATATCGACTCATCATTACCACCGGAAAATAAAACGGGCAATTTCACCAATGCCGCTCCTAAAATAATTGGCGTTGCCAATAAAAACGAAAATTTTGCGGCACTTTCCCTCGAGTAGCCTCGAAGTAAACCGGTTGAAATTGTCATTCCCGATCTTGAGGATCCGGGAATCAAGGCAACGATTTGACTTAAGGAAATAACTAAAGCATCCAATAGCCCGGGAGAATTTTTCTTTTCAGAATATTTTTTGGAAACCCATTCCGAAAAATACATAAATGCTGATACAATGACCAACATTACCGACACAATATATGGGGAACGTAACGTATCTTCGATATAATCACCAATCAACAAACCCACAACCCCAACCGGAACCGTAACGATTAGTATTTTCAACAATTGCCTGGAATCATTTTCCATCTGCTCCCAACTGAAATTTATTCGAAATAAATCTCTAAGTAAGGATGTGATCATCCGTTGCCAATCTTTATGATAGTAAACTAAAACGGCCAAGGCAGTACCAAAATGCAATGCAACATCAAATGACAAAGATTGTTCCGACCAATTGAAAAAATAGGGGACAAGTAGCAAATGCCCCGAAGACGAAACAGGTAAAAACTCGGTTAATCCTTGAACAATACCTAAAAAGATTGATTGAAAATGGGTCATTTAATCCTTCTAAAACTAATGTCGTAATGTGCCAACATCCAGGAAATTACAAAGCCAAGAACAATTCCCGCAATAATATCTGAATAAAAGTGCAATCCGGCATATACTCTAAATAATGCTGTGAGCATAGCTAAAACAAACAAGTACAACAAAAAAGCGACATCTTTACTCGAAAGAAAGGGGAGTTTAATCTTAGCTAAGCTGTTATTTCCCCTATCCTGTTTGGATGACAAAACCTGACATGAGATTATATAGAAAAAAAATATCGCAAAGGCAAAAGTCGTGTGAGTCGAAGGGAAACTGGTTCCCGTACTTCTAAAGACTTCCTCAAAATCAGGACGCGGTTTATCTGTCAGAAACTTTATAAATTCGGATGCAAAAAATGCGATCAGTACAGTGATACCCAGATCCTCCAGCCTTGTTCTATGCGATCTATAGACTATAAATAAAACCGACAAAAACAGAAGACCAAGGGTGAAATAACTTAATACATCAAACAAATAAAAGTTGCTCAAATACTGCATAATTCAATTTTAACAATTAATAGGCATTTATTCGGCATCAATTTTATCAAAGCCTGTGTACTTCCTCAGAACTTCCGGAACAATAATAGACCCATCTTCCTGTTGGTAATTTTCAATAACTGCCGCAAACAATCTCGGAGTTGCTGCAACGGTGTTATTTAATGTGTGAACATATTTAGTTTCTCCCGATGAAGTCCGATATTTCATATTTAATCTCCGTGATTGAAAATCAAGGAAATACGAATCCGAATGAGTCTCGCGATATTTATTCTGGCTAGGGAACCACGTTTCAATATCATACTTTTTTCTTTGCCCGGGCCCCATATCACCGGTACACATTAACAACACTTGATAATGTAAGCCTAAGTTTTGCAAAATGGTTTCCGAGTATTCCCTCATTTTATCGTGCCATTCTCTGGATATATTTTCATCAGAAGGAACAATTACTACTTGCTCAACTTTATTAAAGGTATGCACTCTAAAAATACCTCGAGTGTCTTTTCCGTGACTACCGATTTCCCTTCTAAAACACTGTGAAAGGCCAACCATTTTAATCGGAAGATCTTGCTCTTTTAACACTTCATCCGCGTAGTATGCAGTAAGCGAAACCTCAGCAGTTCCTACTAAAGCCTCGTCGTCTTGAGTATAATAGTGATCGTCTTCACCCCACGGAAAATACCCTGTACCTGTAAGCCACTTTTTATTAACCATTACCGGTACATTTATGGGAGAAAATCCTTGCTCGACCATATAATCCAACGAATAACGCAAAAGTGCTTGTTCCAAAAGCATTCCTTTTCCGGTTATAAAATATCCCCTGAATCCGGCAATTTTAGACCCACGCTTGGTGTCGATAATCTTTAGGGTTTCACCAAGAGTAAGATGATCTTTTGGCTCGAAGTTAAATTCTTTCTTTTCACCCTTAACATACAAAACTTTATTACCCAATTCATCAGATCCGATTGGAACATCATCTGCAGGTATATTGGGAACCCAAAGCATAATACTCTCAAACTCAGGTTTAATAATTGACAACCTCTCTTCTAAATCTTTAACTTTGGGCTTTAGCTCGGATGCATAATCAATCAAAGACTTTCTCTCAGAGTCATCTTTAGAGAATTTGATTTTTTCATCTAACGAATTTCGCTGCATACGCAGCCCATCAAGCTCAAGATTTATTTCCTGAATTTCTTTATCCAACTTAAGTAGCTGATCAATATCCACAGTATCCGCAAGATTTTTATTTTTAACTGCATTTTTTACAACTTCAGTATTTTGACGAATAAATTTAATATCTAACATTTTTGATTTTGGGATTGGAAGGGATAAACAACAGAGCCATCCGCATCCAAGCTCCTTAAAATAAGAAACCTGTTTTACGGAGACGACTTTTCAGCCGCGGTACCACTCCTGTTCCTTCAATATATTTTATAGAAGGCACTTTAGATGATAACTTACGGTTACCTCTCGTTCAGGTTAGCGCTTTTTTATTAAGCTTTTCCCGGAAAAATCCAGAGGAGCTACCCTCTTTCTTGATGAACATATTATACAACATTACAAAACTTTACCTGGCAAATCTTTCTCTTAGACCTTTCCTGAAGTCTTTCCAGTGATTCGAAGACTGCAATACTAAATTCCAATATGCCATTTCAAAGCATAAAAATTTGGTGAATTGCTCTATAGAGGATTTCCCATGCATAGTTTCAATATCTACTAAGGCAATCCGATCGTCTTCAGATATGAATATATTTTTGGAATTATCAAGCGGCCGAAGAAATTTTCTCAATCGCTCTTTAAAGCTACTTGACCCGGAACCTTCATCACCACCAGTTGTGCCGATTAAATCCAAACAATGCCCATTTCTTAAATAAGAATTTCTGCTGGCTCTCAATAGAGTTTTCAAGTCTTCAGCATGTTCTTGTCTAACATTTTCGATATCTTCAGCACTAATAAGTGGCTGCCCTCTCACTCTTGCTTGTATTTTATATGCAACAGGATATCCATCGTTACCGCTTGCCACAAGGAAGTGTTCTTCGGGTGCATATATCTCATCAGGAATATGCTCTCGTGCTTCACTAGTCTTCACTCGTTGGTGATTAATGACTTCAAATGCATGGCGATTTCGTGCATCAAAGTACTCGGAATCAGTCTGTCCCGGCTCTCTTTGAACATCGTACGAAAATCCCATTTCCTTTATTACAGTTTCACCGGAATTTATTGTCGAGACCCTGGTAAATTTACTTGAATCAAGATACTCAGGTGTATCTTCTATTGGCAAGGCATTGATAGCACGATTATCCACCTATCTAATATATAGGTTAATAATTTATAATGCGATACTTTGATCTAATTCTGAAGCAAATAAATGAGGAAATGCCTGCTCTAATGAACGTATTGTCATCTGGAGCAATTTTACCGGAGCATAACCGGGTTTCCAATTCCAATCTTTCAACATAACGTCTAGGGCAATACAGTGCATCGCATGTGTGGCAAATATCTCTTGTTCATAGATATATCCTGGCACCAAAGAACAATCAGGCCGAACTTCGGGAGATGCTGCTTGAACCTCAAGCACATCAGGCACTCTGTGGAGTAAAGCAATTTCAACATATGCGCGCATATGCTCAGATACCCTCTGAACGGCTCTGCTGGTCTTACCGGTTTCACCCCAAGAAATTTCAACCGGTCCTAACCTATGGGCATCAATATCCCTTAGTACTCCTTGCATACATCGAAGTGTATATGGATCCGGTTCGGGGACGAATAAATCGGTCTCAGGCCGAAAAGTTTCATCATAATTCATAAACCGATAGCAGAACTATTTTCCTGCATACTTTCTAACACAATTGTAATAAATTCGGGAAGAGGTATTCCTAATCTTGTTTCACATTGCTCGATCTGGCTACGCTCGACTCCTTTTGCAAACGCGGGTTGCTTCCACTTCTTTAAGATATTTTCCAATTTCACTGAAGTAAGTTTTTTATCGGGCATCACCAAGGCACAAGCGACAATAAAACCGGTGAGTTCATCACAACACTCTAGAGCCCATTCCATCTGACTTTGAGGCTCTCTTAAGTTGGTTATTTTGTTATTGTGAGACTGTATCGCTCTGTATAAGTGACTATCTTCAGAAAGGCCTTCGCTTTTCAGCCATTCTAGTGTCAACAACGTGTGCCTGCTCCAATCATCTTTAGTTAGTTCATAATCGGCATCATGAAGGATTCCTAATATTTCCCATGACTCACGATCAGAAGGAGAATCTTCATTTAAATTTCCCTGCATCTGAAAATAATCGTATATGCCACCCAACGCAATACCGACGGCATAACAATGACGACGCAGGTTCTGGTTTTGCATGTTTTTGTGAAGTATTGTTATTGCGTCTTCTTTATTCATTGGTTTCAGGTTTCAACAATGGGAACATAACACATTCCTTAATAGGTTTATTGGCGAGTGTCGAAAAGGTCCTTTCACTCACTCCAAACCCGCAAACAGGTGGCATTCCGTATTCCAGAGCTCTCACAAAATCATGGTCATACATTTGAGCCTCATCATCACCGCTATCTCTTAGCCTTTGTTGTTCTTCAAATCTTTCTGCTTGGTCAATAGGATCATTCAACTCGCTATAACCATTACCTTGTTCACTACCTGCAATGAGAACCTGAAATCGTTCAACTTTTTGCGGCTGCTTAGGATCTCTCTTTGCTAATGGAGAAACCTCAACCGGATGACCCACCAAAAATGCCGGGCCGGAAATATTCTTTCTAACTTGTTTCCATAGAATATCGGCAATTCGGCCTCTTTCATCATTTTCAGAAAATTCTAGTTTTAATTCTGACGCTTTGTTTTTTAGTATATCTAAGGAATCGTGTAATATATCTACCCCCAAATCTTTTTTTATGGCTTCAGTGAAATCTATTTTTTCCCATTCCTTGCCTAAATCTACTTCATGCTCACCAATCGTAAATTTCATTGTTCCAAAAGTTTGGTTTGCTACATATTTGTACATCTCTTCAACCAATTTCATGCCATTCTCATAGTTAGCATATGCCCAATAGAATTCCATCTGACTATAGTCTTGGAGATGCTCGAGGCTTTGTCCTTCATTTCTAAATTACGTCTCCCACGATTTCCAAAGTTTTTCAAACCCCGCCAACCATAAGTCTTTTTGCCCAAGCTCACCCATCGAAATACGCAAAAACACATCAATATCTAATGAATTATGATGAGTAACAAATGGACGAGCATCAGCTCCTCCGGCAGTATTTTCGAGTACCGGCGTTTCGACTTCCAAAAACCCTTTTTCAAGAAGAAAACTTCGGAAACTATTCCAAAACTTTGCCTTCTTATAAAACAGCTCCCTTAATTCAGGATTTAAAATGAAATCAACGTATCTTTGACGATACCTTTCTTCTTCATCTTTAATCCCAAAATGCATACTCGGAAGTGGTCTGACTGATTTTGTCAGCAACTTTAGCTCATGAACTAAAATTGAGATTTCACCTCTTTTAGTTTTTGTAACCTCACCTGTAACCTCAACAAAATCACCAATATCTAAAAGATTTAGCTTTTCAAAGTCTAGCGTTCCTTTTTCCGCATTAAACAACATTCCCTGATCAGCTTTCAAATATAGCTGAATGTGACCTGATTCATCTGAAACATCAGCAAAAGCCAGAGCTCCGTGCTCCCTCCAAGATAATATACGACCACACACAGAAACATTTGATCCTTCAAGTTTTTCAAAATTATCAACAATCTCCGAAATATCATGTGATCGATTCCCACTTGCTAGATAAGGGTCAATTCCTAATTCGCGAATCTTATTAATTTTTTGAATTCTGATTTGTCGTAGCTGGTCTAGAGGAAGTTGAGTTGGAGAAATATTCGTATCCATGCGGGAATTTTAACATCCGCTAAAGGAAAAGCACAGATACCTTACTCGGAATGGTATCGGGATTCCATCAATTTATATATATCGTAGTTTTCGTACTTGTTGAAAAGTTCGCGTGCAGAATTTTCGTCCCCGGACTTCTTCATCTCATCAGTAATATCGGCGAGTTCGATTAGTCCCATAGATAACTTCATGTAATCCACATCGATTAATCCATCTTCTGCTATTTTTATACCGCCAACTTCGGAGAGATAATTAAGTGCTAAAGTGTAACCTCGTACATACGGAACTAAAGCCTTACTATACGTCTTGGGGTCCAGATTACTAAAATAATTGCTGATTGCTCTACCAATAAATCTTAATACCATCATCATTTCGTATTCCTCATGCCTTAATGCTCCAACTAACACATGTTGTGCAGCAATTTTAGTACCCATCAGCGAAGAGTGAAGCTCTTTCAGCGGCAAATACATATCTTTAAATCGTTGTTCTTCGTTAGGGTATTTAAGAAATGCCTCGGCGATTTCGTGTGTCAAAACACTTCTTACAAAACCGGTTCTAATATCATACTCAGAAAATTTGGCCAATGAATCTTCCGTTATAAATTTCTTCATAACAGGAGAAAGCACGCCTTTTTCACGTTCAATTATATTTGTTGTATTTATGAGAATCTTTGTTCCGAATTTTTTAAGCTTTTCGTAATTGTTTGGATAATTAGAACCCATCGCCGGAGAGTATGCCTGTTTTCCGGCTCTAGCTAAAACATCATCCACACGGATTATTACTTTTTGATCCGCCATTTCATCTGAAGATTTCGTAGTAGAAGACATCCTAATAGCCCTAACAATCTCTATGTAAGGGTCCGGCCTAAAGTCGACAGTCGAGGTAGTCATTCTTAAACTTCCCTGGAACCCATATTTAATGTTCAACAAACCGTCGATATAAGGCTCAACAGGTGCCAACTGTAAATCAAGTACATTTCCCTCCTGAACTAACCAGTAGTCTTCCAATTGATCCCAATCGTTTGTGTTACAAGCAATGATTAGCTTACTAATATAGCCTGATAGTCTGGCATCAGTAATAAATTCTAAGGCCTGATTGGCAAGTACAACAATTCTTTGGAGGTCTTCTTTATATTCTTCTGAAAATGGGACTGAGTACAGGTCACCTGATTCTGCTCGCTTAATTACTGTAAAGTGGCTTAAAAGTGTCGGATCTTTTTCACCTGCTTTTAGAACTTCTTCTTTTGTAGCGTCATGAGGGTAAAAATTGCTCCCGACAAAATCAAGATTGATCTGCTTCTCAAATATTTCACCACAGATTTTGAGCATGTCTTGAATAAGGGCGACAGCTTTCAAATCTACATCGGACAAGGCAGTTTTATTAAATTCCTGTTCAGTATAATAATTCATTAATTATTTTCTTTTGAGCGGGGCTTCACCTGATTTCCAAAACACGATACTCGGAAACGATAATAGGTGTTTTCACAATTACAATATCACCTTTCTTTGCTCCAATGAGAGCTTTACCAACCGGCGATTCATTCGAAATCAGTCGTTCCGACGGATTTGCTTCTGCACTACCAACAATCTTGAAAGTCTGTTCCTGTCCGTTTACTTTTAAAACCACAACTGAACCAAGCTCAACTGTGTAGTGCGTTTTAGCCTCTTCGACAACAACTGAGCTCGAAAGAATACTCTCAATCTCAGCAATTCTTCCTTCGATGTAACCTTGTTGTTCCAATGCAGCATCATAAACAAGATTTTCCTCTATATTTCCCATGTCGCGGGCTTCCTTGATTTTAGTGGCAATCTCAGTACGCGCAACCTGGCGTAGGTGATCCAATTCCTCTTTAAGCTTTTTATAGCCTGTTTGAGTTAAATAATTTTGAGTTGTTGCCATTTTATTTAATATCAATAATTTTATATTTTATTACTCCCATAGGAGCATTCACCTCAATGATTTCTCCTATTTCGCGTCCTAAAAGTGCTTGACCTAACGGAGACTCATGCGAAATTTTACCGGCAAGAGAATCTACCTCCTCGGTACCTACAACGGAATATTCCACTGTTTGCTTCTGGGACTCAAGTTTGACTTTTGATCCCAATGATACAGCTTTACTACCTCCATTATCAATAGGGGTTTCAGCAACCTGTGCATTTTTAATAATATCTTCAACTTCAAAAATACGGCCCTGAACCTGCCCCTGCTTTTCACGCATAGCAGTGTACATACCGTTTTCGCTTAAATCACCCATAGATCTAGCCTCTTGTAGGTTTCTTAGCACCTCAGGCAATTGCACTGTCTGCAATTCATGGAGTTCTTTCTTTAATTCTTCGTACCCATCACGGGTAAGTAATATTTTTTGTCCTATCATGGTTTTCCTTTTTTCTAGAAACAGCGGTCTAACCCAAAGCGGGCTTAGAAGCTATTTATAAGAATGAGAGATGTGTAACTCAGAAATTGTATCTGAATTATAGATCAAGTCAATCTCCCCCGGGAAACGTGATGATACACCTTCCCCAACGAAGATACAATATATAGATCTGCATGAATATTAATATAAATAGATGCTTTTGGTCAATAGCATCCCTAACTACTCTTATATATCCCTTTATACGCCCGCTACGCCGAATTTATTCGATTATTCTGGGCAAGCTAAATAAAAGTCCAAATCTGATATACCTGCCCCTCAGAGCTCGATAGGCAGAAAGCTTCACACACACGGTATTGTTGTCGCCATTTAGTAACCAGAAATCCTTCGACAGACGCGATTAGGCTGATTCGTGATAAAATTTGTCAGATTAAATTCGGCCCCTTCGTCTATCGATTAGGACACCAGGTTCTCATCCTGGAAAGATGGGTTTGATTCCCATAGGGGTCACCATCAGGGACTAAGGCCGCAGCAAACTGCGGTTTTAGTCCTAAATATCGGACTAATTTTGGTGTTCCAGAAAGCAAATCTTGGTAGGTTGGCGTTTCTTCAAAAAGTAGGCTGAAATACTCTGCCTGCTTGAGTGGATTTTGCCCGTGTAGCAACAATTCTTCGAGGTGTTCCAGAAAATATCCTACGTTATCCATAACGACATCCATCCGAGTCTCCTTTCCTTGGTCTGACTTTTCTTGTTTGCTGTTTTCAAGTTGAGTGATTTCCTGCTCAACTTTGATCAAATCTTCCTCCATATATTTAATTGCCACTTCAGAAGACAGATAGCGGATTTTCTCGGCGATAGCTTTGGCGGTCATTCTTAGTTCAGAGATTTTGGTTTCTATAGTGGTAGTATCTTTTTCCTGCTCATCCTGGCGCTGATTCCACAACTCCATAACGTGCGCTTTGAGCTTCTCGACATATTCTGGTGTGATATCCAAGTTTTTCACAAAGTTTTCTATGGTCTGATTGAAGTCTTTGTTGGGTACTCGGAAATAGTGGCCACGTTTATTGCAATGGTATGCAGGATAGTATTTGCCCAGCTTGCCTCTCGATGCACTGCCAAACAGTGGCTTGCGGCAGTGTGGACATAGAACATGACGTTTGTATGGAAAATCCGGATTTTTGACCTGTTTGTTTAACAGCCAAGGTTTTGGCGTTTGTTTCCAAAACCGCACCTCTCCATTTTCTTCAACCAAAACTCTTTTGCCTTTATTTGCCTTGTTGTACAACTCTATAGATACCAAGCCTTCAAATTTGCCCTTTACCGGTTGGCCTTCCGTCCATTTTTCGACATTAACACCAGCATAGATAGGATTTTGTATAAATCTCCAGAATTGTTTTATTCTGAGTTTGTTGTTACCAATTTCACCGATCACTTTTGTTTTGTCTTTTGAGTCACGTTTGTACATCTTTCTGGTACGGAAACCCAATGCATTTACTTCGTCAACGATCTGTTCATCGTTTAATGTCCCTCTAGCACGTAGCTCGAACATTTTGGCAATCCATTCTGATTCTTCTGGATGTGGCTTTAGGACCACACGTTTACCGTGAGAAGTCTCAATTTTCTCGTTCACATAGCCAAATGGCGGTTGTCTGACTCTAAATCCCAAGCGTACATAGCGGATTTCAGCACCGATCATGCGGGTCATGATGTCGCGCATCTCGTCTTTAGCCCGCTCAGCTTCGAGTATTTCAGCCTTTTTAGTTGGACTGTAAATGCTCCAGTCATATTGGATGTTTAGATGTTCTAATGTATTTACTTCTTGGCTGCCGATAATGCCATAGATATCAACCAGTCTGACTCCATATTTAGTAAGTTGCATTTTCAAATGGTCATACAAATATGATCCGCCGCGAGTAAACCGATCGATGGATTTGATTATGAAAAGCTGCACATCATTTTTAGGATCTTTGCAGTAATCTATGGCTTCCTGAACAGGTTGCTCTTCTTTGGAAGCTGACTCCATAAAGATAAAGAATTTCTTGATCTTGATGTTGTGTGCTTGGGCAAACCGCTCAATCTGTTCTTTCTGCGCTTCCGGTGAATCGCCCTGCAAACCCTGCTTTACTGATGAAATTCTGATGGCGGCGACGGCATTTTCCTGAGCAGTTTGGCTATTCATACGTTTACCTGATGTTTATTGGTAGTTACCCGTACTATTCCGCTTTTCTTGTCTTCTATGATCCGGTCTACTATCAGATGGGCCAGCGTTTTTAGCCATTCTTCGTTGTGATCAGCACTCGAAGTTTTTGAGGTTTCAGAGGTTGTTGTAATTTGTTTTACCCGATTGTCTTGTCTCATACCTGCTCTATACAACTATCCATTATACGGATAGTATAGACACTTTCAAGCAGAGTGTCAAGGCAAAATATTAACCAATTTGGACTGTTATTTCTTTACTCTTGATGTGTTTTGATATAGACTGCTTGCTAATCTGCCTCTAGTAAAAAACTAAGGCAAAATGGACGCTCTAAACACTAACCCACTGCTTCAATATCTTAACCCCAGCTTTGATAATTTGTCCTCTAGATTCCAACTGATTTTGTCGATTTTTCCTTTCAGTGAGATTGTATTCTGGCTAGGTATATTTTTACTCGCGATAGTAGTTTTTAGCGGAGTGCTTTATCTCGTCCACAAGTTTGTGCTCGTATATCTCCAGCTAAAGGAAACGTATACATTTCTAGAAGTCACTCCACCCAAAGAAACACTCAAAAGCTCATATACCACCCAACAGCTGTTTAATCTATTGCACGGATTGGCTAGACAACGCTCCTGGTGGCAAAGGTTTATTGGAAGTCAAAAAAACTATGCCTTTGAAATAGTATCGACCAAGGACGATGGGATCAGGTACTTGCTTCGGGTCAACGAAGAAGATGCGGATCTGATTAAGAAGAGCTTGCTGTCTTATCTCCCAGGTTTAAGCGTCACTGTTGCTAAGGATTATATGACTGAAAGTTTTGATACTCACAAAAGAGTTATTGCCCAATTTGGACTGGCAAATCACTTTGCATTTCCTCTCAAAAAACAGGATGAGTTGGGAGAACACGATCCGATTGCATATATTACCGGCAACATGACCAAGCTTTCAAAGGATGAGCTGGTAGTTTTCCAACTGGTTGCTTCACCGGTCAACAAAAGTGCTATTTCTGATATCAGGCGTATCTCTCATCTGATTTATGCTAATAAAGATTTAATTTCCGGTTTAAAGGCAATTAGAGCAGCCGGTTTATTTGTTGGTATCTTTAAGGGAGTTATTTTTCTTGGCTTTTATGTACTGACTTTGCCGATAGGCATTGTAGTATTTCTGGCTTCTAATGGGCGTGAAGGTCCGTTATTGCCATTGCCTTTTGGAAATGAACCGGCCAAAACAGCTAATCCGTACCAAGAGGAATTGGAGATTTCAATCAAAGCCAAGCTCGATCAGCAGCTTTTTGCCACCAGCATCAGGCTATTAGTAGTCGGCAACAACAGGACTGATAACTACAAAAGAGTCCGGGGTTTTGTTTCCTCACTGGCTTCTTTTAGCAATTCGGCCTATCAGTTCATCAAAAGAGCAAGAGAACTAAAGGTTAATTACTATGAAAGATATAAACAGTTCTGTTTCAGACAACGCCTTCCTGCATTTTTCACTTCTATCCTGTCCGTTTCAGAAGTGGCTGACCTCTATCATTTTCCTTTCACCAAAACCACTAGAACTGAGGATATTCAAAAAATTCACAGTAAAGAATTGCCAGCTCCAGTTTCATTAAAAAAAGCTAACGACTTGGATGTAGTCTTTGCCAAAAACACGTATGGCGGCAACACTACTATGATTGGGCTTAACCAGGAAGAGCGCCGTCGACACATGTATATTCTTGGTGCAACCGGTACGGGTAAGTCCACCATGCTTTTATCCATGATTAACCAGGATTTGCAGAACGGGAAAGGCCTCTGCGTCATTGATCCGCATGGTGAGCTGATTGATAGCATCTTGCCGCTTATCCCTGAAAACAGAATCAAAGATGTTGTGTATTTCAACCCTGATGATATTAGTTATCCCGTTGGATTGAATCTGCTGGAACTGCCAACCGATATCACCGGCGATCCGTTGCTGCGGGAAAAAGAGCTCATTACTGAAAGCATTATTTCGCTTTTTCATAAAATCTATGATGATAAGTACTCCGGCCCTAGAATGGAATATATTCTGCGGAACACTATCCATACGGCATTTACTACCGAAAATCCGACCTTATTTACGATCTATAAGTTGCTGATAAATGAAGACTTCCGAAAGAAAGTAACAAGCAAGCTGGAAGAAGAAAACCTACATGATTTTTGGAAATATGAATTTTCCAAAGCCGGTGACTACCAGAAAGTGAAAATGATTTCCCCGATTACTAACAAAATAGGTCGGTTTTTATTCTCGCCAACTGCCAAACGCATCCTGGAACAGGAAAAATCCACTATTAACTTTGATGACATTATGGATTCCGGCAAAATCCTTCTTTGTAATGTCTCCAAGGGTAAGATCGGGGAAGACAACTCGCAGGTATTCGGAACATTGGTAATGACCAAGATTCAACTGGCAGCACTCAAACGGGCAAGACAAAAGAGCGATACTAGACGGGACTTTTATCTCTATGTGGATGAATTCCAAAACTTTGCCACACCATCATTCGCCCAAATACTCTCTGAAGCCAGAAAGTACCGCCTGAATGCAATCCTGGCTCACCAAACAACTTCTCAGCTGGAAGACAAGTCACTAGTGCATGTCACACTTGCCAATACTGGTACCGTCATTTGTTTTAGGACTGCCAATCCCGAAGATGAACGGTTGATCCTGCCGCAATTCATTCCCTATGTCCAGCCGGGTGAAATTGATAATCTGCCCTCATTCCACTTCTATATCAAGATTGCCGCCCTCCGGCCGGAAGAACCATTTTCCGGGGAAACCATGCCAGTCAAGGTGCCAGACATTCCGGCAATGGTACAACAAATTATTGAGGCTTCGAGAGTTCATTTTGCCAAGGAGTTTGTGGCAACGGCTTCGACGTTTAAGCCGAAAGCTATTCCCAATAAGCGTGCGTTTAAGACAAAGACGAATAAGAAAAGCGATGTTTTTCCTGACTGAAAATGTAACAGCCGGTTGTTACAAAAAATCAATCAATTTTCAGGCTAAGGGAATACCTTTTCTTTACCTCTTTTCCTTTCTTAGAAAGGGAGGAATGAATATATGACTATATACGATCTAACCGACAAACAACTTGAAATACTTCTGCTTATCTATCGGTTCCGTTTCCTTAATAGAAACCATATTCAACAATTCCTCAATCATAAAAATCATAGTCTTATCATCCGCTACCTAAATCAACTATCAGACTACCAACTCATCAACAAAATCCACTCCACCAAAAGAACAGACATCAACTCACCATCAGTCTATTATCTGGCCACCAAAGCCAAGTCACTGCTTAAAGACTATGACAAATGTAACCCTGACCTCCTGGGGAGAGTCTATCGGGAAAAATACCGCTCCGAATCCTTTAGAAACCATTGTTTACTACTCGCTGACCTCTACTTCCTATTCCAAAAAGCAGCTGAAGAACAAAAAGCCATCTGTCACTTTTACACCGCAACCGATATTTCCACTGTTGCCTACGCACCACTACCACTGCCGGATGCTTATGTCACAATTAAAGAAAAGAATAAGCACATCAAGCGTTATTTTCTGGATATTTTTAATGACGGTATGCCCATGTTTGCCGTGAGGAGGAGAATCAACCAGTACTGCCGCTACTATGCCGGCAATTTCTGGCAGGATCACAATAAAGATCCGTTTCCAAAAGTTTTTCTAATTTGCCCCACGGTCCGGGTCCAGAAATCACTCCTAAAATTTATCCCGCAAACATTGACGGTCGAAGGCGCCGATATTTCTTTCTTTCTTGGGTTAAAAGAAGACCTTGTAAAACGGGGAATCCGGCCGGATTCTTGGGAAGCAACCTAAACTACTTCCTCTTTTCTTCTTCTGATAGTATCTCGTGCCCAGCTCGCATAATTTTCTGCACCAGTACCGTTACAACCCCTTGCAAGTCGCTTCGGGTGAACTCGTTCTGGTTGTCGATGAGTTCCATGATTTCATCCTCATACTGACTTGTTAGTCTTGGATCAATCATATTTATTCACCTCCTTTATATTTTACTAAACTCACACTACCGGCCGCGGGGTTATTCCCCGCGGTTTATCGGTATCTCTTGAATATCTTTGAACCTGGTTGGCTTAAAGTGCAGATCTCTTTCTATTCCCAGGCCAAATTTGCCTTTGTAACTTTCCAGCTCCAAAAGTGAAAAGTAGCCCCATTCATCGTTCCAGTCCCCAAAGATTGAAACGTATCCATAGAATGTTTGATCTTCCGGGTAATACTCGGTGGCATACCAAGTACCCGCACCGGTAGGATTAAAAAATCTAGCAATGACTAGCGGATCACTGCTTGCTTCTTGCCTTCCGGCTTTCTCAAACTCTTCCAGTAGTTCCTTAGTTAATAGTTTCATATAGCTTCACCTCCTTTTTGCATCTTCCTGATAATTTTTGTTTGGGAAGCATGCCCATGCTTCCCATACTTGGAGATTTTTAAGCGGGGTGAAGTTTGCAAGGGTCACGACCAACGGGAGTGACTTGCGCAGCCCTTGCAAAATGAGGGGCAAGGCCCCTTAATAAAGAAGCTTATTCTGGTCAACTATCGTTTTTGCGGGTATACTTTATTGGTATCTATTGGTAAGTAAACATATGGAAGAACTGCTAACATTAAGTGAGGCAGCCAAAATACTAAAAGTCCATCCTAATACTCTTAGGTTGTGGGATAAAAGCGGCGTACTTAAAGCCGTTAGAATTGGCGTTAAAAAAGTAAGAAGATACCGAAAACAAGATATTGAAGCATTTATAGACAAGAAGAATAAATAATTTATGTCTCTTATTGACAATCAAAACCAAACAATGCACCAAGCGCTTATTAACGCGCTTTCAACTGCTGGCAGGATCGACATTCAGGTTGGGTACTTTTATTTTTCCGGCTTCGAACTTCTCGCAAAACACTTAAAAGACAAACAAGTAAGAATCCTCGTTGGTAAACAAATTGACCCAAATGCCGTTCCCAATATTATTTCTATGCAGCAGAAAACTGGTAAGCCAGTGGATTTAGAGCGTTTCCAGTCATGGGATACCTTTGTTTCCAGAACAGAACAAAAATCTAAATACTTCGAAGGATTCTCCAAGCTCTTTAATGAATCTCAAGTATTTGACAGTCCAGAGTCACAAGAGGCATATAAGATTTTTGAAGAAAAAATCATAGACGGCTCGTTACAAATTAAACTCACCAACAATGATGAGCACGGAAAAATGTATCTGGTGTACAACAAGCCAGAAATGAATCAAGGTGGTGATTTTCCAGGTACGATGTTTTTGGGCTCAAGCAACTTTACATACAACGGACTGATTGACCAAGGAGAGCTCAATAAAACTGATAGAGATAAGGCCAGTTTTGAAGAAGCCACAAGTAAATTCGAAGCGATGTGGTCAGAAAGCCAAAACATAGATATTGCCACCCCTGATAATAACCAAGAATTCAAAGAGGTAGTTAAAAAACTTTGGATTAACACTGTAGTGAAGCCTTATCTCATGTACATTAGGGTACTACACGAACTCTTTGGTAAAGATCGAAATACGGATATCGAATCTCCAGGCAAAATTACCGACGACTCATTTATCGACCTCGAATATCAGCTTGATGCTATTCGGATGGGAATTGATCGTATCAATCAATATGGCGGTGTGATTGTTGCTGATGTCGTAGGGTTAGGTAAAAGTATTATTGCTTCCGCGATTGCCTACAACATCGCTCAAAAAGATCGCATTAACGTGGTAATTATTTGTCCACCCCATCTTATAACCCAATGGGAAGAATATCAGGCTCACTTTAGGCTACCTGGAACTAAAATATTCAGCTCAGGAAAAATAGAAGATGCCTACCGTTGGTGTACTGATCAAGTTACCGGTCCAGTACTGTTGGTGCTGGATGAAGCCCATCGATACCGCAATGAATTGACAGATGACTACACACTCCTCCATTCACTTTCCAGAAGCAATCCAAATAACAAAGTTGTCGTTTTAACCGCAACACCTTTTAACAATGACCCAAAAGATGTGTTCGCGTTAGTTAAGCTATTCCAAACCCCCGGACAATCAACAATTCGATCAGTGGATAACCTCTCTCTTAGATTTAGGGAGCTTATAGATAGATACAAAAAGCTTCGATCAAGCATGAGGAGAAACAATCTAACTACTGATGAGATAAATGACGAAGCAAAAGAAATCGCTTTGGAATTGCGACGACTTATTGAGCCCGTCATTGTCCGCAGATCTCGTCTTGATCTGCAAACTATTTCGCGTTATCGCAATAACCTCATTAAGCAAGGGATCGCGTTTGCAGCAGTTGAGGGGCCAGAACTGCTCGAATACGAGTTGGGTGATTTATTTGACTTATATCTCAACACACTTGAAACTCTTACCAACGAAGATCATGGCTTCATCGGCGCTCGATATAAACCTGTTACCTATATTGCTGATGAAAAACGCGATGAGTTTAAAGAAAAGTACGGCGCATATTTAGATGATGTAGACCTGCAAACCGCACAAAGCAACTTGGCGTCATTCATGAAGCGTTTACTCGTTATGCGTTTTGAGAGTTCTAAAGAAGCATTCCGGATCACACTCCAAAATATGATTGACTCCAATCAAATGATCGCTCGTTGGTATCGCGATCAAGGTAGAGTGCCAATTTTGAAAAAAGGCAGAATTCCAGATCCTGATACATTTATGACTGACGCAGGAGATGATATTACCTCAGAATTGGACGAACAATTTAATGAAGAAAGTGACTCCAAATACAAACTCCTCTTTGTAGAAAAAGAGTGGCTGAAACCCGAATTTATTAAAGAAGTTGAGTCAGATACACAACTTCTTCTTTCCATCAGGGACCAATGGTTTAACAATAACAAAGCGATCATCGATTTGGATCCCAAGCTGGATTCTCTCGTTGAAAATATCAAACGCCTTCTTAGTGAAAACCCCGACAGAAAGATTGTTATTTTTTCAGCATATGCGGACACGGTTGATTACTTGGGAGATGCGATCAAAAAAGCAGGATTTTCAAGAGTCTATAAATATACTGCTAAAGATGCATCAAAAGCAAATCGTGAATTACTTCGCTCCAACTTCGATGCTGGAATAAAGCCTGAATTACAAGCCAACGACTACGATGTGCTTGTTGCCACCGATGCACTTTCGGAAGGGTATAACCTCCACCGCGCCGGAGTTATCTTCAATTACGACATACCATTTAACCCGACCCGTGTTATTCAGAGAATTGGTCGTATCAATCGCATTAACAAAAAAGTTTTTGATAGCATCTTTGTTTACAACTTCTTCCCAACGACGATTGGTGAAGCTGAAACTAGAATTCAACAAATCAGCACTCTGAAAATGACCCTTATCAATGCAGTAGTTGGTAGTGATACCAAAACGCTTACTAGCGATGAAGAGCTAAAGAGCTTCTTCAAGGACGAGTATGTCAAGGCAAATAAAGAGGTTGAGTTTGAATCATGGGATGCAAAGCATCGTGAAGCATATGATCAAACTCCTGATGAAGTGATAGATGAGGCTATGAATATTCGTCCAAGAAGCCGTGTTATGCGATCAGGTCAACCGTTCAGCGGTGGTATTGCCTTTGGCAAAAAAGGCAATCACGCTGTTTTTGCTATTAAGCGAAGTGAAGATGAAGAATCCAAGGTAGTATCCGCAGAAGAAGTACTACCACTTTTTGCAGCAAAACAGGATGAAGAAGGCAAAGCTCCTGATTCAGGCTTTAATGAGCTGTTTATTGTCATCCGTGACAAACTATTTGAAAAACACAAACTACCAACAATTAGAGGAAACCGTGCCAAAGCACTTCAGCCTCTTCAAATTCTAATTGAGCAGTATCCACCGGCAAAAGATTATGCTCTGGACCTGATGAAGGTAATCAAAGAATATGATGATTTAAGTGAGGGTCAATACAAACAAATTGGCAGAGTTAATATGGGCAATTTGGAAGAGGCGTACAAAGAAATACAAAATATTGTGTCAAAACAAACTATTGCAACGAGCCTTAAACGAGTTGACCAGCTAGAAGGACTCTCTGAGCTAATAGTTCTGTCAGAAGAATTACGAGTATGAATTTAAGTGAAAAATTTAATCAGCAAGAGTTTATAAATTGGATTGAAAAATTTCTTCCCGATTTTTCAAACGATTATCGCAAGGTCGATATCCCAAAAGGTTTAACTGGAGTTAGATCAATTAGCACGCTTGGTGAATCCACTATAGGTGTAAGAGTTTTTATTATTGAGACAGAAAAAGATCCTTCCGGAAGGAAAATTGGTCTTGCAAAGGAAAGTTTTAATCTTATCAAAAACTACGGCACCGCCAATGCCTTGATTGCCTATTATTCAAAAGAATCAACAAAATGGCGGTTATCGCTTTTAACTAGCACACCAGAGTGGTCTGATGGGAAAATTATTACAAAACTTTCTAATCCTAAGCGTCAGTCGTATGTTCTCGGTGAAGATGCAAAGGTAAACACGCCTACAAGGTTCCTGTTGAAAAGGGAAGCAATCACAGACATTAATGACTTAAAAAGCAGATTTTCTCTGGAAGTTGTTAATAAAGAATTCTACAAAGAGATTTCGGAAGGCTTCATCAAACTTGTTGGCGGCACAGTCGGCACAGGAAGAAGTCAAAAGAAATATGAGTCTTTGCTCAAGCTTCCATCTGTTGCTGATCATAGTCAAACAAGCATCGAGTTTACAGTACGACTTATTGGTCGTGTTATCTTCTGCTGGTTTCTCCGTGAGAAGAAAGGTCCTGATGGAACCGCTCTCATGCCGAAAGAATTACTGTCTTTAGAAGCGATCGAAAAAAACCCAGATTATTATCACAAAGTACTAGAGCCGATTTTTTTTGAAGTACTCAATCAACCAGCCAAAAGTAGGAAAGATCTATTCTATGGTAAGCCGTATTCCCATATACCGTATCTTAACGGTGGCCTTTTCTCGCCACACAAACCTGATGATTTTTATGAGCGGAAAAACGGTGACCTACAATCGCGCTTCCACAATACGCTTGTAATCCCTGATTCCTGGTTTGTTGAACTTTTTGAAACGCTTGAAACATATAATTTTACGATTGATGAGAACACCAGTTTTGATGAAGAGCTTTCCATAGACCCTGAAATGCTTGGTCGTATTTTTGAAAACCTGCTTGCAGAAATCAATCCTGAAACTGGTGAATCGGCCCGCAAAAGCACCGGTAGCTACTACACTCCTCGCGTAATCGTTGATTACATGGTAGATGAAAGTTTGCTTTTATATCTGAAACAACAAACTGGAGTGGAAGAAAATAAACTTCGAGCAATCATTAGTTACGACTTAACCGATGATAACCAATATCCGCTTGATGATAGTGAGAAACAAAAAGTAATTGATGCTCTGGAGAAAATAAAAATTCTTGATCCCGCTTGTGGATCAGGAGCATTCCCTATAGGGGCACTTCAGAAAATGGTTTTTATCCTCCAACAGGTCGATCCCGAGGGACAGCTGTGGTTTAAGAAGCAAATTCAACACACATCACCAGAGATTCGCAGAGTTTTGGAGCGGGAATTTACTCATAAAAATTTTGACTACATTAGAAAACTCGGAGTTATACGCGAGAACATCTATGGTATTGATATTCAACCAATCGCCACTGAAATTTCTCGGTTGCGATGCTTCTTAACACTGGTAGTTGATGAGCGAATTGACGACTCCCTTGAAAATCGCGGAATCGAACCATTACCAAACTTGGACTTTAAGTTTGTAACAGCCAACACCTTGATAGTACTTCCTGAGACTGGCAAACAAGTACAAGTCGGTCTTTTTGAGGATAATGAAGGCATTTCAGAGCTAAAAGAGATCAGAGATATGTTTTTCAATGCCTCCGGCTCAGAGCGAGAGATGCTGAAGCTCCAATTTGTCCAGTCGCAGAACAAGATGTTCCAGAAACTAATCAACGAGGGGCTACGTGGACATGCTGACTTGACTACCAAACTTACAAGTTGGGACCCTTTTAGTCACAAAGCTTCCGATTGGTTTGATCCTGAGTGGATGTTTGGAATAAAAGAGGGTTTTGATGTAGTAATTGCAAATCCACCATATATTAGTTATGGCTTAAGGGGAACCCAGAAGATGACTCCTGAGGAGAGAAACACTCTTGTTAATCTCTACCCAAATTCAGCGGAGTATAAGATAAGTATATATGCCATTTTTATGGATAAAGCAATTCAGTTGGCAAAAACTGACGGAGGGATCCAGACGTACATTGTTCCTGATAGCTTCCTGCTTGGAAGGTATTTCTCCAAAGTAAGAGGTCAGATTCTTAATCACTGCGAAATAGTTCATCTCTCATGGATGCCATATAAGATATTCGAGGCAACTGTTGGTTTCTCAATTGTCTATACGTTCCAAAAAAAGAATACTGTAAATGCAGAACATCTACTTGCAGCCAGGTTTGTGGAAAACAATAGTCAAATTTCCGACAGAAGCTATCTGGAATATAGATATCCTCAATCCTATTTTAAGAAACTTAAGCATAATAGATTTAGACTTTTCTTTGATAGTTTTTCAATGCAGTTAGTTCAAAAAATAGAATCTGGTTGTGTTGATTTAAGTACAATAGTTAACTTTAGTAGCGGACTAATCAGTAAGAATGGTCAAGAAAATATTATTAGCGAAACACAGAAAGACAGCAAGTGGAAGCCTGGAATAGTGTCTGGAGGAGAGATTAATAAATACGTGGTTAAGCCTGAAGGCAATTACCTCCTTTACGACAAAGAAAAGATTAAGAGTGGGTACGAGTCTGTTGATTATTTTTCTCCCAAACTGTTCATGCGACAAACAGGAGATTCTATCATTTGTGCTCATGATGATAGTGGCTTGTTAGGTCTTAATAATGTTCACATCGGTAATCGCATATCAGAAAGCTATGACCTGAAGTACATAGCAGCAATTTTAAATTCAAGTCTTATTGACTGGTATTATCGCAAGATATCACTTGAGTCCGGACGAACGATGGCTCAAACAGACATAGAAACTGTTGGTGGTCTACCAGTCAAGGTTATGGGCAAGACAGAGCAA
>JASNYX010000003.1:0-116378 GCA_048499955.1 Patescibacteria group bacterium
CAAATCAGATCGCGATCTCTATTGCGAAAGATACCGAATTTTAATATAAATGTATAAGATGAGTATTTATGTACACCTGCCATGCTTTCTAAAATATTAATCAAACTTATCGATTATGCGATCTTTCCTGCAGTTTTGATTGTTGCTGCTAAGATTTTAGGGATAGTTTTTTTACTAAACTACTTCGGAATTTCTTATGAGGTTACTAATCTAACTCTAGTTTTATCTAACGTCAGCGATTTCATTATTATTAACACCTATTCTTCGTTATTCATGCTTGTTGCTATTCTTGCCGGTTTATTTTGGGTAACTATTAAAGCTCACGTTTTTCACGATACGCATATTAGTCCGATGCTTTCCGCAAAATTATTCGGAATGAATCTCGAGCAGGTTATTCATACAAATGAGGTCATTTTTTCACAATCCTTTATTTGGCTTACCTATTCTTGGTTGGCAACGGTGATGTTTGGCGTACAGGCATATTTTGGATTAGCAGACTGGTGGCTATTTTATCTTGCCTTGGTTTGTGCAGTATTTGCAACTTCTTTACTTGCCTTGGATATAGAACGGGAAATAAGAAGCGATGTAGAGGATTTTGATGTAGATGCCAATGCCAATGGTAAGACTCGTGTAATAAGTTTTTCTAATTTGAGAAATTCTTGGGAATAAACTATGAAGTTTTTGGTATATAACACAATGTTGGTTGCAGTATTGATGTCCTTATTCGGGTTGCCTTTACTTGGAAGCAAAATGATAAGTTATCAGGATGAAGATGAATATTCTCCCGTCGTGCTTGGAGCAAAATATACCGGGAACAATTCAGTTCGGAGCTCAGGCAAGGAGCCTGTTGAGATCGTTGCACAATTCGATTACACGGTTAATCTTTCCGGTAGTTCTACTGAAGAAACTATCTATGATGTGGTTCCCACGGAGTACCTCAACGACCAGTATGAAGTGGTATTAATTACGCCACTTGATGTTCAAAATCAGGGTATTTATGCAAGCTTAAATACGGAAAGTGAAACATCCGGAGACGTGCTTTTCGTTACTTCCGGAAATTTGAAGAAGCCGTTAGCTTTCCCACTTACCATTTTGGTTTTTGAATAGTTTTCCCTATTTCTCATTTTAATTTTCTACAGTCGGCATAGGTATTTGAATACCTATCTTCAATTGCCTGATATAATAGTTCAAGTTGTACTTTGAGTGTTTAAAATGGTTTTGCAAACAGATAACAAAATCTACCATCTGGTAAGAGCGATTAGACCAAGACAATGGGTAAAAAACCTTATCGTATTTGCACCTTTGATTTTCCAGGGAGAAGTTTTTAATTATGAGTATTTAACCAGAACTTTTTTCGGATTTCTTTACTTTTGCGGAATAGCATCCGCAGTTTACCTTGTAAACGATTGTTACGATTACGAACGGGATCGTCTCCATCCCATAAAGAAAAACAGACCGATTGCTTCGGGAATGCTACCGCTCGCTTGGGCTTGGGTTGTTGCGGTATTGTTACTTGTAGTTTTAATCCCCACTTCATATATATTCATCGGAAAATATTTTGGAGTTGTGTTGTCGATCTATGTATTACTTCAACTGGCATATAATCTCAAGCTAAAAGATGTAATCATTATGGATGCTATTACAATTGCAGGAGGCTTTATTCTCCGAGCTTTTGCAGGTGCCTTGGCTATCCCCTTATCGATTTCTTCATGGCTCATTTTGGCTATCACGGGAGCATCCCTGCTTTTAGCTTTCGGAAAGCGAAGAGCAGAAAGAACCTTGTTGGAAGCAAAAGGAATAAGCAAAGATAGTACACGAAGTATTCTGAAGCATTACCCGGATAATTTGCTCGACTCGATGATTTCCGTATCGGCATCATTCTGCATTATTACTTATTCTTTATTTACATTCCATGTGTCTCCGAGTAATGTGAACAGCGATTACCTTGAAGCTTTTTTGCCTTCTACGTTAATTGGTGTGAAATTTCTGATGATTACGATTCCCGTGGTAATTTACGGTGTGGCCAGATATTTATATGTTATTTATGAGAAACGAGAAGGCGAAAGTCCTGAGAGAATTCTTTTAAATGACAAGCCTTTATTTCTTACTGCTTGGCTTTGGCTAGTGCTGATAATAATAATTTCGGGAGCTAGGCTTTTATAATTTCCTCTATATTTTCTTCGGTTTCCTAATAAAGTTAGGAATAGAAATTCCGATTGCCGCAAACAAGGCTAAGGTTGCGAGTGATAATGCACGGGTTTCTCCTGAGGTTAGTATTCCGATTGTTCCTAATAATGCTGTGGATGCCCAGTAAAAAACAGCAACCCTTTGCTTGCTCCAACCTAAGCCTTCAAGTAGTTTATGATGTAAATGTTCCCGGTCTCCCCAGAAAGGCATTTGACCACGCCTGATTCTTCTAACTATCGCAAAAATCCCATCTAAAAACGGGATCATCAAAACTATAAGCGTGGTAGCCACTTTGGTGCTTCCTACTATTGATAATGCGGCAATCATTAAACCTGCACTGGTTGCACCAAAGCCCCACAGTAATTTTTGAGGTGGCCAAGTGAAAATTGCCAACCCAAAGCTTGCCCCTGCACTTAATGCGGCAAGTTTGATAAACATGGCTAGATTTGCATCGATAGGAAGCGATTGAAACATTAAGATACTGATTACGATTGAGCTAATTCCTACTAGCCCGGCGTAGACTCCGTCGGTTCCATTGCTCCAAGATAAAAAGTTCATAGTGACTAATATCCAGATAACTGAGGCTAGAACAGAAACAAAATGAACCTTATGCTCTCCAATGAAATGAAAAACATATTTAAAATCATCAAGCTTTATGGTTTCGCCAAAAGGGTTTGGAATGTATATTAATATAATTCCTGAAAGTGCTACGATTCCTGCTACCATTACTTGTGTGAGAAACCTGATGTATGGATTTACGTCTTTTCGATCGTCTCTTAGGCCGATAAGTACACAAATTAAACCACCTAGTAGAATTCCGATTATTTTTTGACTTGTGTGTATTGGAATCACAATAAGGGCTGGGATTAGCAAGCCTAAATAGTAAGCTAGTCCACCTGCTCTTGGAACGGGTTTTTTGAGCAACATTCCCGGGTGTTTATGAGTTATGGGGTCGTCCATAAAGTTATACTTTTTTGCCAGTCGTATTACAAATGGAGTTAATATTATTGTTGAAGTGAAAGCCAGAAAAAGAGGCAAGATAATTAATTTGTAAGTATTTGGAATGAATAAGCTTTGAAAAGAAGTAATATCAATAATTCTATAAATATACGAACCTATTAATGTATTGACCGCTAGAGATGATAATAGATATAGCCTCGATGTAAAATAATGGCTTCTTTTTTCTTCGAAAACAGCAAATATAAAGTTAAATACAAAGGTTAGTATCATCCCTCCGAATAAGTACCATAAAAAGGTTTTGGGACTAAGTTGGCTTGGTCCCCATGGCATGTTGTAAAAAAACGGAATTAAGTCAGGGGTGTTTCTGATTCCTGCAAAAATATAGAAAAACAATGAAAGAATTAAAAAGGTGTTGATAATTAAAACAAGGTAATATTTTTTCAATAATCGGACAGATAAGTTTTTATATTCTAAAAAATTTGAGAGCATTTTCGGTTGTGGTAGAGGCAACTTCTTCCACGGATAAATTTTTTATATTTGCTAGTTCTTGTGCCACAATTCTAACATAAGCGGGCTCATTAACTTTAATACCCTGCTTCCTTGTTGCGTCTGGTGTCAAATAGGGTGCATCTGTTTCAATCAACAAACTTGAGATTGGGATTTTCTTGATTACTTCCCTAAGTTGGCTTCCGGATTTATAAGTAATAATTCCGGTGATTGATATCATAAGATTCAGGTTAAGTGCTTGTGCCGCTATTTCGTATCCCTCTGTGAAACAGTGCCACACAGCACCGTAGCTTAAAGTGTTTTTATGTAGGTACAATAGTTCTAAAGTATCCTTGGCTGATTCTCTTGAATGGATAATCAACGGTTTCTTCAATTTGTTTGCGAGATATATTTGATTTTCGAATAATTCCTTCTGTTCTACAGGTGTTCGACTTCTTTCATAAGGTGGAGGCGTTGTGTAATCTAACCCGCATTCTCCGATGGCTATAACTTCAGGTTCCTTTGCAATTTCTTCTATTGCTGTCAATCTTTGTTGAATGTTCAGGTGTGACTCAGTTTTATGTTCGTTGTCGTGTGGGTAAATACCTGCAGTCGAATAAACGATCCCGGGGAATTTTTTTGCGATCATTAAAGATCTATTAGCTTCGTGTATGGAGCATCCGATGCTCACTATATTATTTACATTTGATTTTATTGCACTCTGTACGATTTCCTCTACTCGCGATTCGTATATAGGATCGGCTAAATGTGCGTGTGTATCGATCAATGAATTATGCATCAAAAGATAATACGAATTAATTCAGTATTGGAATATATGTATATCCAGATTAATGTACCTGAGATAGCAAAAAATAGTCCCAACAGACATCCTGCAATCACATCGATAGCAAAGTGCTTGCCCAAAAGAATTCTGCTTAAAGCAACATTTGCTGCTATAACAAAGATTAAGGTAGTTATTAATAAATTTGTTTGATAGAAATTACAGATTAAATACGAAAGGCAAAAAATATTGGAACTATGACCTGAGGGGAATGATCCGCTTGTAGAGGCAATTCCCAGAAAATTTTTGTCGGTATATGTTTTTGGTCGGTTTCTGCCAAATATCTTTTTTATGGTCTCAATTGAGATAAGCTGGAAGAGATATATAGGCAAAAATATATAGATAGTTTGATAGTCGTCGAAAAAAGCTATCAGCAATATAATTCCGAATATTACAAAAGAGCTGCCGAGCTCTGTGAAAATATTCAGGAACATCTTTGTGAAACGGCCTCTTAGATCTCGTTCCTGATCGAAGACAGTCGCCTCGTCGAGTTCTTTGAAGTATTTATAGATCCCTGATCCTAATTTAGTCATCGCCTATCATTTTACCTTTTTCGGCAAATATGAGCCAGAACCCTGATAGGTTTTAAATTACCTTGAAGATGTGCGGGAATTTTGACGAAAAGAGCTTTATCTGATATGTTTAAAGGGAATCAAATTCGTTAAATCTGTTTAAATTTAGCGATAAAGTTTACATTTCCAAGCGTACATAATTTATTAACTGATTTAATTACAAAATATGGCTATTACTGAATTCAAAGCCGCCCTAAATCAACTTGCCAGCGAAAGAAACATAAGTCCAGAAGACGTATTAGAAACCTTAAAAGAGGCTATTATTGCAGCGTATAACAAGGATCATTCTGTAGATGAAGAGGACTTGGAAAAACTTAGTGTCTCCATAAATGATGAAACCGGCGAAATTAGAGTTTTAATGGAAGGCAAAGATGTTACTCCTATCGGATTTGGACGTATTGCTTCGCAGACAGCTAAACAAGTGATTTTACAGAAAGTCAGAGAAGCCGAAAAAGAGTCGATTGCTAATGAGTATCGTGCCATGATCGGTACAGTCGCACAGGGCTACATATTCAGAATGGATAAGGATACTGTGATAATGGATCTCGGCAAAACCCAAGGAATTATGCCTGTTTCAGAGCAGGTTCCGGGTGAGAAATACGGTGTTAATCAGAAATACAAAGTTTTAATAAAGGATGTTGTAAAAGCAGGTAGTGGTGCCTCTAGCATTGTTGTCTCCCGAAAAGACCCATACTTCATTGAAGCACTGTTTAAGCAGGAAGTTCCTGAGATGGCACAGGGTGTAGTTAAGATTGAAAGTATTGCTCGTGAATCCGGTCAAAGAACTAAGGTTGCGGTTTCTTCGAGTGACTCAAAGGTAGATCCGTCCGGGGCATGTATTGGTCAGCGTGGGATTCGTGTTCAGGCAGTTACTGATGAGCTCAATGGTGAAAAGATTGATATTATTAATTACAGTCCTGACTCGGATAAATTTATTGCGTCTGCTCTCGCTCCGGCTCATGTGTTGGATGTAATTTTAGATAATGAAAACAAGACAGCTCTAGTTAGAGTTTCCGAAGACCAGCAATCATTGGCTATTGGGAATGAAGGGCAGAATGCCAGACTGGCAGCAAAATTGACCCGATGGAAAATCACCATCGATGGAAGTAAAGTAGAAG
Organism: Patescibacteria group bacterium; assembly: GCA_048499955.1. Lineage (GTDB taxonomy): Bacteria > Patescibacteriota > WWE3 > 2-01-FULL-39-13 > 2-01-FULL-39-13 > JASNYX01. Next base: position 6,165 of record JASNYX010000003.1, read on the forward strand.
CGAGCCCGGAAGACCTTGATGAGGTTGCGGAAGAAAGCTCTACAGAAGAAGTCTCCGACTCGCAATAACCCCATGGGGGATGACAACTTCATAACAGTGGCGACACTCCGGTTATTTCCTCTTCGCAGTAATTTTAGTTACCACGGTTGAAAGCAATTTCATGGCAAAAAAGACCACCCGGAAAACTGAATCAAATCTTAACGAATTCTTTAGATCTCCAATAGTTACAATTATGGGACATGTTGATCATGGAAAGACTTCTATTCTTGATGCTATTAGGAATTCTCGGATAACTGCAAAAGAATCAGGTGGGATAACCCAACATATCGGAGCTTATACTGTTGAAAAAGACGGAAGTAAAGTTACTTTTATCGATACTCCCGGTCACGAAGCTTTTAGTCAGATGAGAGCACGCGGTGGTGCTGCTGCGGATATCGTGATTTTGGTAGTAGCAGCTGATGACGGTGTAATGCCCCAAACAAAAGAGGCCATTACTCATGCGAAGGCAGCGAATGTTCCCATTATTGTTGCCGTAAATAAAATAGATCTTCCGTCGGCCGATTCTATGAAGGTGAAGAGGCAGTTATCAGAAAGCAATCTTTTGGTGGAAGGTTTTGGTGGAGATATCCCTGTTGTTGAGCTATCAGCAAAAACAGGCAAAGGCCTGAATGAGTTGCTCGATGTTATAAATCTAGTGTCGGAAATGGATAAAGGCGTATTAAAGGCAGAGCCAGGAGGGAATCTCGAGGCACTTGTTATCGAATCAAGACATGACGCTAAACGCGGGATCGTAGTTTCGGTTGTTGTAAAAAATGGGACCTTAAAAGTACGAGATGACATTTATACACCGGGAACTGAAGGTAAAATCAAATCAATGATGAACTCTTTGGGCAAAAGCGTTACAGAGGCTGTTCCTGGTGAAGCCATTGAGATCTTAGGATTTACAGGAGTTCCGGTAGTGGGTGATGTCGTCTACAGAAAAGGTGAAAAACAGGAGGAATCTACAGATCCCATATTAGAAGATGAATCCGGTTCCGGAATGGTTATTCTGACGGGCGATAAAAAGAAAAAGTTGAATTTAATCATACGAGCAGATACCTACGGAACACAGGAGGCCTTGTCTGCTTCTCTTTTAAAGCTATCCGTAGAAGATGCTCAGGTGAATATTCTTTTTGCAGGAACAGGAGAAGTCAAAGAATCCGATGTTCTTCTGGCCTCTTCAAGTAATGCTGTAGTCATAGCTTTTAGGGTGAAAGTCCCTGACCATTTGATTGAGCAGGCTAAATCGAGCAAAATTATTATCAGAGAGCACGACATTATCTATAAGGTCATTGAGGAAATCGAGGGTGCATTAGAAGGCGTTCTTGAGATCGAAGAATCGAAAATTAAAGGTCACGGATTAGTAATTGAGAAATTTGTTCTTCCCAAATCAGGTGATCTTATTGCCGGAACCTTTATCGAAGCCGGAAAATTCCGATTGAATAATCGTGTTGGTATCTATCGAGACGGAAATGATGAAGTCCCTGTTTATGTATCTAGGGTCAGAAGTATTCATATCGGGAAAAAGGAAGTCGAAATCGCTAAAAAAGGCGAGGAATGCGGACTTCTTTTTAAGCCACCTCTTGAGGATATACAGCTGGATGACAAGATACGCGTTCTCTAGTCTGTCAGTTTTCTGACGATAAGATTAGGACCTCCTTATAATATTCTGTTTCGCTTTCTATTATTTTATTAACGAAAGTATTAATGTCTTTACCGGTGCCCGAGTACAGGATAGTTCCATCAAGTGATTGAACCGCATTGGTCGTTTTAGTGTTTATTTGCGGTGTTGTTTCAAAGTAAAAGTCTGCCAGTAATCTTCTTCTATTATTAGTCCAATCTTTTTGCCAATTCCCTGATTCGGAACTCATTTTTATTACCGGAAGTGTCAGAGGGGTATTTGCTGATTCAACGATTGAGATATCGAATCTGTCACTATCTGAATTTTTAGTGTCAATTTTGACTACAATCCAATACTGTTTTTCTCGTTCCATGGATACTCTAGGTTGGAACAGTATTGTGTCGTATTCTTGTGATAACTCCCTTATTGGGGTGGATTTCTCATAAATAACTTCTCCGGAAGGAAATCCCCCTACATCTGTTTGAATTTGGGCAACGAAGTTTCCAACGGGTTTATTCACTCTTATTCCGGTTAAAGTGAATGAAGCAAGTTTCTCCCCGGTTGAGATAAAAGGCTGGGCAAAATCGTGATTATGATAAAGAGATGTGGACAATATTTGATGTTTTTCTTCAGATTCGGTTTGTTGATAGTTTAAAGTGCTGAAAGCCTTGATTTTCGCAGGTAACAAAACGATGTATTGTTTATTATCAATCACCGGTTTGTAATCAGATAGCTGTATATGCTTAATGTTTTGCTTGTTTGCATAAAGTAATAAATTATAGTGATCAAACATCTTAACGTATTGTGAGGATGCATATAAACTTCCGGCGATTGCAGGGAACTCGAACTTATCTACAATTACCAGATCCGGTTTAATGTTTTCGAAATGATGTGCATCATAATAAAACCTTCTCTCAGCTAAGTGTTCCATATATTTCTCGCCCATTGCGATAGTAAAAACTGCCGGAATATGTGTAAGAACTTTTGATTGCTCATTATCATCGTTTGATTTGCTCATGAAGGGTTGATTGTAGTACGAGTTGAAAGGAAGTCGCCTGGCAGGTAATTCAGTCCGGTCGTACCAGAATATTAAGTGAATCAACAGAATTGTTAAAGTTAGGATTATAAGTTTTTTTCTGTGTTTTGTTCGGTTGAAAACCCAGCTCAAGGTATGGATCAGCCCTAGAAATATAAAAGGCAGCATAGAAGAATGGTAGTAATTGTAAACCGAGGCTAATCGTATATCAGATGAGATCAAGTTCTGTCCCATGATCGGCAGACCAAAATAAGTATAGGGAGACAGTAAGGGCAAGTATCCTAGAGGACTAAAAAGATCTTTTATATAAGTTTTCTTCTCAGGAATCAGGACCTGGTTCGCTACCACGTCGGGACGTGTTGCCAGTGTGGTTAAAATTTCCCGGGGGCTTTCCCCATATTCGCCAAAAACCCCCAAATATAGGCTCTTCCTTGATGTTTTGTTTCAGCTGTAGGGAAGATGTTACCTATATAGAAAACCGTAAAGAATAACCATAATACCGATATCAACATTAATGTAATAGGCATAGTATGGCTTTTTAAAAACGTTTTCATGCCTGAGAACGTCATTAGCATTTTATATCCAAGTTCCTTTTGTTTTTGATAAATTGCGAATAACCCCATGAAAAAAACAATAGCTGTCATATTTATTCTGAGTGTTAAGGTTAAGATCGTAAAAGTAAAAAACATTATTTTTTGATTTCTTAGTAGGAAATATATTGCCCAAAAAATAATCGGGACTACAAAGATTTCTTCTGCAAATCCTTCCAAATCGACGTTTATAAATGGTGGGTAGAAAAGGAATATTAAGACTACAAAATATGAGGCGATCGAACTGTTTAAAAATCGTTTAGAAATAAAATATAGAGGAATGACAGAAGTCGACAGAAAAAAAGTGCTGGTAAAGTATAAGGTTAACTGGTGTGGAATTAAAAAGTATATATAGGCTAGCGGAATTAATATTAACGCAAAATGGTATTGAAACATCATGCGAACTTCCCGTTTAAGGCCATTATATTCAAGCCAATCACCATTCGCACTGTTCCAAAACATTTGCAGATACGAGTGGTAATCCATTGAGGGGGTTAAACTTTCCCACCTATGGAATTTAAACCAGATAGAATAGCCAAAATAAAGACTAAAGATAAGGAAAATTAAAAGGTCGGTTTTATTTCGGTAAATCCAATTTATATTAAAGGGAATATGCATTTCTCATATAATACTTTATATTTATTGTTTTTACAGTGAATTTGGATAATGTGTTTAAATCTGGCGAGTGTAGAATAAAGAATAACTTATATGAGACAACCTGAAAAACCTTCAAGAATTGAGTATGAAAAAATGTATCAGGTTGAGTCCGAACACTGGTGGTATAGAGGTTTGAGATGTGTTTTGCTTTACTGGATTGAGAAATTTTCTCCTGAAGAAATACTTGATGCCGGTTGTGGAACAGGTTTAAACATGCTGACCCTTAGATCTCTAGGTTATAAAGTTCGTGGTATCGATTATTCACAAGACTCAATTGAATTTTGCCAAGCAAGGAACTTGCAAGATGCTTCTCGGGGTTCTATTCAAAATCTGCCGTATTCTGACAATTCTTTCGGACTGATCTACAGTCTGGATGTTTTGGGTTGTCTTGAAGAAGACGATGCAGTCAAAGCTGTTAAGGAATTTTATAGATGTTTAAAACCGAATGGTATTTGTATCCTAAATACTGCGGCCTTGGAATTCTTGCGGTCAGTACAGGACGATGCTTGGCACGTAAAAAAACGTTACTCTTTAGGTGAGTTGGAAGATCTTTTTAGATCCGGGGGATTTACAATATATAAGAAAACCTACCGTATATGTTTCTTGTTTCCTTTTGTTGTGATCTATAAATTAATGGTAAGGGCTGTAGCAAGTTTAAGGATAGTAGCTTGTGGTAGTGATACTGATAAAACACACCCTGTACTTAACTTTATTTTGACTCCGGTGATGATGCTGGATTGTTTTTTACACAGATATACGAATTTCCCTATCGGTAGTTCAGCATTCATTGTTGCAAGAAAACAGTAATCGCGTGGTTTGCCCCTTGTGCTATCAGTCTTCTTTTGGTAAACTTCTTCGATTTGCCATATGTGCGAATCCCCCTGCTCGGAAAGTAAATTATGCAATTAGACAACAACACACAAGATTACGTTAAGGAATTTATAGGTAGCGCCATAAATATTTTGATAGTTTGCCATAATAATGGTAACGATTCGTTGGCCACCGGGATCGCCTTAGCCAAATATGTTGAAAAAGCTTTTGATAAAAGCCCTGCGGTTATTTATAGTGGCGATTTTTCCCATATCGATGCCGAATTGCTGAGTCTTTACGAGGTGAAGGAGGATTTCGAGCCCAAATCACTCAAAATTAGCTTGAGCTACAAGGATACCCAAATTGAAACAGTAAATTATTATAATGATGAGGAAAACAGTCAGGTTGTTATGGAAATTAAGCCGGTACAGGATGATTTTGATACCAATCGGATCAATTATTCCTTTGAGGGTAAAGAGTATGACCTGATAATCTGCGTCGGAGTTTCCAGCTTTGCTGATCTAGGAGACATATATACCAGGCATCAGAAGACCTTTGATTCCGCGACTATTATTAATATAGATAACTCAAAAAACAACCAGAATTACGGCAAAATCAACATTGTGAATAGTGAAGCTGATAGTCTTGCTTCCTTGCTATTTGCTAAATTCGCCGAATGGCAGTATATTCCCGATAGAGAAGTAAGCCAAAGTTTACTTGTAGGTATGATGAAGTCATAAATATCCTCCGTTGCTTTAATCACGTCCTCTTGTTAAAATCACATCTGTTCTATGTCATTAGGTAAAAATACTAAAGAAAAAGTAATAAAAAAGTTCCAGAGATCCGATAACGATACCGGCTCTGCAGAAGTTCAGGTCGCTCTGTTATCAGAGAGAATTGCTTCTTTGACCGGACATCTTAAAACCCATAAAAAAGATCTACATTCCCGAAGAGGACTTTTGCAAATTGTGAACAAAAGGCGCAAGCTTTTAAACTATCTTAAAAACAAGAATGTGTTTGCTTACGAAGAGTTAGTTAAAAAGTTAAAAATCGGCGAATAATTGCACTATTAGGATTCAAGATCTTATTAATGAATCTTAAAGCATGAATGCTGAAATTTCGTAGTTGATTATCTGTAGATAAGGCGACTTCGGGAGGTTAAATATCCCGGCAGTCTTTTAAACTGGTATTCGATTACGAATCAGCTCAATCTTTCATATCCCTTTCTGCTTTTAAGCTTAATTACCAGCCGGTACAAATATTAATATGAGTGAAAAAAAGATCGTAAACTATACCGATCAGTTTGATAATGTTCCTGTTTCTCTGGAAACCGGAAAGTTAGCCAGGCAAGCAACTGCTTCAGTTTTGGCTAGAGTTGGTGACACGGCTATTCTTGCCTCTATTGTTTCGAGAGATCCTCTTCCTGAGGGTGATTTTTTCCCATTAAGAATCGATTACGAAGAACGATATTATGCCGGTGGAGTCATTGGCGGGACAAGATTTTCCAGAAGAGAAGGGCGACCAAACGATGATGCGATTGTTAGCGGTAGATTGATTGACCACGCTATTCGTCCTTTGTTTCCAAAGGATTTCATGAATGACACTCAGCTTGTGCTAACAGTGTTTTCTATTGATAGGGTTAATGATCCGGCTTTAGTGGCGTTTTTTGCTGCTTCAGCTGCTTTCTCAATAAGCGGATTGCCTTTTGCCGGACCGATATCGGCTTTACGAGTTAATCAGGTTGACGGAAATTTTTCTGCTGGGTTTAATTATGAGCTTCCGGAAGCTGATCTTGATTTGATCGTATCTTATTTAGAAAATGGAACAAAAGTCCAGGCGATTGAAGCTCATGGACATATTGTTCCTGAAGCTAAAGTTGTTGAAGCTGTTAGGTTTGGAGCAGAAAAATCAAAAGATATCGAAAGAATACTAAAAGCATTTGCCGCAGAATGTAACGTTCCGATTAAGGAATATAAGAAGGGGTGGATAAATAAAGAAAGTATCGCGGAATTCAAACCTCATGTGTGGGATTCCCTAAAAGAATGGCAAAGTAATGGAATAGAGTTTAGAAGTGCTGAATGGGAATCAAAGAAGAAATCCTTGCTTGAAGAAGTATCCCGGAAACTTGAAGGTACTTACAAATCAACTCATGTGAATACGCTTTTCTCTGAAATCGAAAAAGACTTAATTAGAGAAGCTGTTTTGGTCAATAAGACCAGAATTGATGGAAGAGGTTTCGATGAAATTAGAGAGCTCAGTGCTGAAATCGGGTTAATTTCAAGGGTTCACGGTTCAGGATTATTTAATCGCGGTTTAACACAATCTATGACTATGTGTACGTTGGCATCCGGCCAGTATAAGCAGATAGCACAGAAAATGGAAAACGAGACAGAAAAAAGATATTTGCATCACTACAATTTCCCTCCATATTCGACAGGCGAAATAGGCCAGATTGGTGGAGCAAACCGTAGATCTATCGGTCATGGAATATTGGCTGAAAAAGCATTGTTGGCAGTTTTGCCCGATGAGCAGGAATTTCCATACACAATTAGATTAGTCTCCGAGATTTTGTCTTCTAACGGCTCTACCTCAATGGCTGCGGCTTGTGGATCTTCTTTAGCGTTAATGGATGCAGGAGTTCCGATTAAAGCCCATGTAGGCGGTATTGGAGTTGGTCTTTTCGTTGATACATATAAAGAAAATCTTTCTATAGATGATTATGTGATTTTAACCGATATCATGGGCGAAGAAGATTTCTCAGGATACATGGACTTTAAACTGACCGGTACTCGAGAAGGTATGACAGCGATACAGCTTGAACTCAAGGTGCAGGGTATTCCCATGGATATTCTTGAAAAGATTTTTGAAACATCCAGAAATGCCAGACAAAAAGTATTGGATGTTATGGAAAAAGCGATTTCGGAACCAAGAAAAGAACTTAGTCAGTATGCACCAAAAATAAGAACTTTGACGATACCTAAAGATAAGATCGGAATGGTTATCGGAAGTGGCGGATCTGTGATTAAGGAAATCATAGAGAAATCCGGTGCTGAAGTTGATATTTCCGAAAGAGAGCATGATGCACTTGTTTCGATTAGTGGCTACACTCCTGAAAGTATTGAAACAGCTTTAGAGCATGTTCTTTCGATTGTTACCGATATTGAAGTCGGAAACATTTTCGATGGAGTTGTTGTCAGAATCGAAAACTATGGAGCATTCGTGAAGTTAAATCCTAACAAAGACGGGCTACTCCATGTTTCAGAGATTTCAGACGGATTCGTGAAGGATGTAAACGATGTGCTTAAGCTTGGAGATAAAATTCGGGTTAAAGTTATCGGTACCGAAAACGGTAAGATAAGCGTTTCCCGAAAAGCACTTCCTCCAGCTGAATCTGAATAATCTGGTTGATTTGCCATTTCTTTATATGTGGGTTATGGTAGGAATCGTTTCAGACTTATAAACCCTACCGGCTGAGGCCGGTGGTATCTTCTCTTGCACTGTGAGAAAATTCAGTAATAGTCTGCGATTTATCTTGGCCTAACGGTTTGGATATTCTCGCAGGTGCAAGATAAAAGAACAATACACTTATGTTAGATAAACGACCTGCTATTTGTGAAAACTGTGAATCCGTAATTTTTAGCGAGTTTTGCTCGAATTGTGGCAATATTCCCGGAAAAACCAGCTCATCATTGACCCAAGATTCAGATTCAGACTCAGATTTTGAATCGCCCCACTCCGACTCAGAAAAGCAGGAACAGTTTGCAGACATTGTAGAAAATGTTGTTGCACCTTCCATGTTTGAGCAACTGAATCCCGAAATATTTAAACAGGGCCAAAATCAAATCGGTCGATCCCATAATTCTCAAAAGTTATTTGTAATGTTTTTGTCAGTATTGCTCTTAGGGCTTGGAGCCTTTTCCTACTGGCTTTTTAACAGTAAACAACAAGAATATATAAGTCCTGTTGTTTTATCAGTTACTGATGATTCTGTTGAGCTTGAAAACCCTTCTGATCTGGAGTCTAGAGCTATCGATTTGGAAGTTGACCTATCGGAAGGTAATTTTCTTAAAGATAATCCCGCACTGTTTGCTGAATCCTCTAGTTTGATGGTTCAGGCTTTTGGAATTAATCATTATTTGAATAGGTATGTACAAGGGAAATTTTCTGAAGCTATAAAAGAAGAATATGACCTCGAGGATGATGATGTCGAAGTTTATCTTTCCGATAGTTTTGCACTGATATATCCTGAAGAGTCTACTGAAACTTGGGGTTTTGTTGCCAAGGTTAAAGATCGGGATTTTATGGCTGAAAAGATTAAGATTTTTGATTCTAAAAAGTTGGCAGCAGAAAAGCCCGGAAGCAAGTCCTCATCTGCAATTGATTACTCGAACATACATGCCAAGCTCGTCGAAGTTGAAGAAGATGACCAAGTTGATGTTTACTTGTTGGTTTCGAATTCCCGAGAGCACCTCGATCGTATGAAAGAGCTTTCAGAAGGCGTTATACCTAATCTCGCTAATGCCGCAGTTTTTGCACAGGTGAAAAAATCCCTTCCACCTCTTGGATATATCTTAGTGTATAAGGATTCTGATAATAATGCTTGGAACGAGTACTCTTCTTGGCTTGCTACTCATTTTGATTACATCGGTCTCGATAAGGTACTACAAAGCATAAAATCTTCGATAATGATCGTATATAAGGGTGACTCCCGCTTGCGGATCGCAGGAATAAGCGGCTTCTAAGAGCTATTTCATAAATCTCAAAACATACTCAATTTAACAGTCATTGTGCTAAAATACCTATGCTTGGTGCAGTTGACATGAAAATACCTCCAGGCTACTTAAACCATTTCGGATCCTTTTTAGGGCGGATAGCTCAACTGGTTAGTAGCACCAAGCTTATACCTTGGAGGTTCCTGGTTCGAGTCCAGGTCCGCCCACCATGAATACTTAGAGTATGAATGGTAGGAAATGACTCGCTAATCCTCATATAGGTTTGTTTTACCTGAAATCTTATTTGAAATACTTCGGAATACTGATATCGCCAAAATCTTTTGTACACAGGTGGTGTATTTGAAAATAACCTCTGGATAAATCAGATTTTTTGATCTCATTTAGTATCCACGAATCCGTATGTTCATAAATTGGCTCAACGTATTTAAACTTACTATCGCTCAATCCCTCTGTTAACTTTATGTACTTGAGGTCATCGACAGGTATGTTAGAAAGGCTTTGCTTCACTTCGTTTACAGACCAGTTTATAACGGAAAGATCCATCTTGATTCCAATTCGATTCGTCATTTTTTCAAATGTGGCAAATAAATCATTCCCTGAAAATAGTTCTGCAACAATACCGTGGACTTTATATCCGCGGTCTATGGAATCCATGATAGTGTTTGTAAAAATGTTATAGGCAAGAACCAGATCAGCTAAAGCTTTTTCTGCATACTCATAAGGATATTTATCTTTGGTATTATATTTTATCCCATAATATTTAAGCCAACCGTTAAATATCGCAAGAGGGTCTCTTGTAACCGCTATTATTCTAGTTCTATTCTTAAGCTCATTTACAGATAATTTGTATCTCCGGCAGGCGTGTTCGTAAACAACTGTGGGGAAGTGTTCGATCATTGCTTTTGTGCCGACTCCCCAAGCTTCTTTTATCAATAGATTTGAATTACTTGGAATTTGGATTCCGTGCGGTTTTTTCCCCTCAAGTAATGGATATATTATGTTACTATATCGAATTGGATCTTCGGCTATGTGAGTGTAGGTTGGGGGAATTGCCTAAAGCATTAAAAAAAAGCAGTTGTTCCCCCTCTTCGCGACGCCTAAGATGATATCTATTCTTTCTGGAATGGTTCGGTCTGTGAATTTTATGTGTTGTGCAATATCCTCGGGGTTGGTAGTTAGTGGGAAGGGATTCATTTTCAATCACCTCAACAAAGTTAAGCTTCATAGTATCACACAGATCTTCAAATATATATATTTCGGCACTTTTTCAATATGCCTACCAGGATAGTAGGAGATTTTCATGGCGTAGTATATATCGTACGCAGAATATAAATACGGATGTCATTTACTAAGAAAAGACAGGTAGAATATATTGGAACACTTAGTTATTTTTATTTCTTGGAAATAGCCATATGGATTTAAAATATATTCTTATCGGATTGATAGTTATCATTGTTGTAGTGAGCTCGTTGGCTTTATATTCTTATTCGGAAAGTTCTAAATCTGTCCCTCCTGTATCTAAATCTGATCGTGTAGAAATCAAAGTAAAAAACCGGGTCATGCAAGTTGAAATTGCCCGAACACCATCTGAGTTATCTCGTGGTTTAATGAACCGAGAATCGTTGCCGGGTGATTCCGGAATGCTTTTTGTTTTTCCCGATAATGGTGTACATCCGTTTTGGATGAAGAATACCTTGATACCTCTTGATATGGTGTGGATAAATTCAACCGGGGAAGTTGTTTATATTTATGAGAATGCTAGGCCGTGCAGTAATATAGTACAAGCAGTTTGCGAGTCTATTATCCCTCCGGTCATTTCCAAATATGTATTAGAGGTAAATGCAGGGAAAGTTTCTGAGCTTGATTTAAAAGTCGGCGATAAAATAGACCTCGAAAAACTTTAAAGCTCTTCTAAGACTCCGATGCCGGATTCTTTTCGGTCGATGTATTTAAGATAATTTTCAGTAGTGGAAAGTCTTTTGTGTCCTGCGATTTTAGATACTAAAAGCACACTTGCTCCCATCCGTAGATGCTCTGCAATGAATGTATGTCTGAGATCGTTTACGGTTACATCGTTTAATCCGATTTGTTTGAAAAATCTGTCTAACGTTGCTCTGATGTTTCTGATTAGTAAGGGTTTTCCCGTTTTGGTTACAAATAGATTATCGATTGGTGAATTTGGTCTTTCATGTAGGTAGTCTTTGATAGCATCCTGTACAGCTTTATTTAGTGGGATTTCTCGTCCTGGGCCGGTTGGTGTTCCTGGAACTGATAGTATCCCCTGTTGCTCGGTTTGTGCCGAAAATCTGATATCCGATAATTTGATGCTAGCCAATTCGTGTATCTTTACACCGGTTTGGAGTAATACCTCCACGATTGCTCTGGTTCGGGTTTCGCTTCTGACAGTGTCTCTAAGTGCTCTATATTCTATTTTAGATAGAATTCTTGGAGCATTTTGATCGAGCTTGGGGTGTTGAATTGTAATTGCAGGGTCGTTTGGAATCGTTCCCTGGTCAATGAGGTATTTGCAAAAAGTTTTTATCGCATTTATTTTTCTTGAGATTGTTTTCTTTGTATAGTTATTTTCTGCGAGGTATTTAAGAAAGTTTTCGAGATCCTCTTTTTTAACATCTTCTGCATTATTGATGTTTTTTTTCATCATATAATCAATGACTTGTTCGATGTCTTTGGAATAAGCGACAATAGTCGCCTCCGCTCTATTCTTTTCTTTCAGGTGATTAATAAATCTTTCCCTGGCTTTATTTAAGGTTGTCATAAATATTGTCGTTTGGTTAAGAGGGACTTGGCGGCGCAAAAAATTTCCGCTTCCCGGACAGACGGGAGTTGTAGGCAGTATTCAAAAGTCCGACTTCCAGTTTCCTTTCTATGGGTTGATCTGGAAGTAATGCATATTTCTAACATTATAAGGCGAGTGTATAGTCGCCTATAATAAGTGTCAATATGACAAAACTAATAGTATTTCTTGGTTGCGGGGCCAGGATTTGCACCTGGGTCTCGAGATTATGAGCCTCACGTGGTAACTACTCCACCACCCCGCGACGATATTATTGGATATGAACTCTGCGTATTGAGCAAGAATAATTCCAACACTGGAAAGGAATTTTACACCATTCCGGCTGAAAATAGAAGGTCTAATCCAGTTTTAAGGCTTTGATCCATAAGCTAATATTTGAGTTTAGAGTGGTATCCGGAGTCTGAGTATTTCCTGAGATCTCGGCATTTTCTATCTCCTCAGTTTGAGAAGTTTTTAGGCTCTCCATAATTAGGATTGTTTGAGGCTCCTTAGTGAGGTTTAGCCTTTCAAGCGCGGTCTTTTCAACGAATTCACTTGATTGAACCTCTTCGATTTTTGAGGAAAGTTCGATGTTTTGAGATTCAAGTTTTTCAAGTTCAAGTTGAGCTACTGTAAGTCTATTTAAGCCATTCCTATAGTTAATCAGTGACCTAATATTGTTAATCACTAAGATTAAAAGAATAAAGAAAAGTATTATTGATAAAGTATTTTTGCCTTCTATAGGCTTGCTGGTGTTTTTAACCATGAGCTTAAAATTCGGTATGGAGACTTCCGGTTGCTAAACGTTCTACAAATAATTTAACACATGATAAAATATTGCCGTATCAATAATCAGGCGGCGTAGCTCAGATGGTTAGAGCACAGCATTCATAACGCTGAGGTCGGTGGTTCAATCCCACCCGTCGCTACCACTCAATCTAGTCAGATAGAAAACCATTAACAATCGTCGTTATACATAAATTGCTTAGGCTTAGGCAGATCTTTGTTGTAGAATGTGCCTATGATTGCTCCTATTGTTCCGGGAGGAAATTATGAAGACTCAAAGGCTACTTCTGTAAACAGTTTCCCAAGAGGAAGCCAGCGTCTGGAGAAATTAGCTCGAATTGCGATTGCTTCTTTAATGCTTTCCTGGCCGGACCCTTCACCAACTTCGCATAATTCTACCTTTAATGACGCACAAAATAGAAAACCGCCTGTTGTGAGTGCTGATAGGTTTCCGCGTATGGAAGCAGAAGGCTTGATTGAGCAGACCCGGTTTACAGTTGAAGAAGTTCGTATGGAATACTTCGATGAATACGGTTACTATCTTGGACAATTTCAATCTCCTGCAATTCTTGTGCAGTTACCCGAAGATCTAAGTAGGCATAATGTCCAGCTTAAAGCTGAATTAAGAGAGCTTTTAAGTGAAAATGAAGAAGGATCTCCTAATACCAGGTTGTTATCCGAATTTACTTTAAGTGATTTAAACGAAGATCCCGCGACCACGGTTAAAGGTGCTTTGCAAAAGCAAAGAGTTCACACTTTTGCAATCACAACCAGGAATGAGCAAGCTGTTGATACCAGAGGTACTCTCATAATTCCTATAACAAGGTGGCGTTCGGATGAAGATAAACCATATCTCAGTGATGATTATGAAACCGAAGATCTACTCTTAAATTTGAATGATCCCGGAAGGCCTTCATCCCAGGAGTTCGTAAACCTTCAGGTTGTGTTCTCAGATCCGACTAATCCCCAGAATATGGTTGCGTTAGGCCAATCGATAAACTTCACTCAAAGCTTGATTGATCCATACGGCAGAACAATGGCCGGTCCATTTGAAATAACATCTTCAGGCGAATACATATTTTACTAACGGATAATATTCAATACGAGTTGTATAATTGCATCAATGAAAAAACGCATTTTAACAGGAGATCGACCAACCGGGAATTTGCATCTGGGTCATTATGTGGGTTCTTTGCAAAGTAGAGTTCAGCTTCAAGATGAATACGAAACATTCGTAATGATTGCTGATGTTCAGGCACTGACAGATAATTTTGATAATCCTAAAAAAGTTTCTGAAAATACGCTACAAGTTTTATTGGATAATATTGCAGTTGGGCTTGATCCTGAAAAGGTTACATTCTTTTTGCAGTCTGCAATTCCTCAAATTGCTGAGTTAACTATTTTCTATGCAAACCTCGTTACTTTGGCGAGACTGGGAAGAAACCCTACAGTAAAAGAAGAATCAAAAACGAAAAAGAATTTTGAAGATTCCATGCCGCTAGGATTTTTTATGTACCCCGTTTCTCAGGCTGCCGATATTACTTTTGTTAAAGCAAATCTTGTTCCCGTTGGTGAAGATCAAATTCCTCATATCGAACAGACTCGAGAATTGGTGAGAAAATTCAACTCAAATTATGGAGAAATCTTCCCTGAGCCTGAAGCACTCGTTGGTAAACACGGTCGATTAGTGGGATTGGATAACAATGCGAAAATGGGCAAATCATTAGGCAATGCAATTTTCCTAAACGATGATAATGAAACTCTAAAGAAAAAAATTATGGGCATGTATACTGATCCAAATCGTATTCGAGCCACCGACCCCGGAAAAGTAGAGGGTAATCCGGTTTTCATTTATCATGATATTTTCAATTCAGATCAAGAAGAAGTTGAAGATTTGAAAACACGATATCGCTTAGGCAAAGTAGGCGATATTGAAGTTAAGGAAAAGCTACTATTTGCAGTATCAAAGTTCTTAGAACCGATTCGTGAAAGAAGATCAAAATATAATGATGAAAAAATCCTCATGGAAATTTTATCCGCAGGTACTTCAAAGGCACGAGTTATTGCCGAGCAGACAATGGCAGAGGTAAAAGGGTCGATGGGTTTGTTGCAAGTATAAAGCCTTTTTATTCCTGTGATAAAATTTCACCAGTTAATTATTTGAAACTAAAGTATTTATGAAAGGTCTAGAATTCCCTATAATTTCGACAAAAGTTGAAGGTCTTACCAATACTTTTGATATTAACGATCCCGCTCAACGCAAAGAATATTTTAATGCAAAAGCAGGAAAAGAGATTCAGAAGCTAAAAGATTTCATGGAACACAATACGTTTGTGGCAAATATGTTGGGAAAGAAAAATGCCGGAAAAGGAACTTACACTAAGCTTTTTGCAGAAATTTTCGGTGCGGACAAAATTGCACATATTTCAGTGGGTGATTTAGTAAGAGATACACATTCCGGATGGGGCGATTTCGAAACCAGCGAAGCTTTTGCCGAATTAAAAAAGAATTATCGTGGTTTCATTTCATTCGAAGAAGCGGTTGACCGTCTTCATGGTCGTAGTCAGGATAAACTCTTGCCTACCGAATTTATATTGGCATTGCTCAAACATGCTATTTCGAAACACCAGGGTAAGTCTTTGTTTATTGATGGGCTTCCTCGCGACTTAGATCAGATTTCTTATGCATTGTATTTTCGTGATTTGATTAATTACAGAGAAGATCCCGATGTTTTTGTGTTGATAGATATTCCCGAGAATCTAATTAATGAACGAATTAAATATCGGGTGATTTGTCCTGTATGTAAAACGCCGAGAAATGTTCGGTTGCTTGCAACCAAAGAAGTCGGGTACGACAAAGATAAAGGCGAATTCTATTTACTGTGCGATACGCCTGAGTGCAAGGGAACAAGAATGGTTGCCAAAGAAGGTGACGAATTAGGAATCGAGCCCATTAGATCTCGTTTGGAAAAAGATGAAGAAGTCATGAAGATGGTTTTCAACATACACGGGGTTCCTAAGATTTTATTGAGAAATAACGTTCCGGTAACTGAAAAACAGAGGTACGACGATTACGAAATCACTCCCGGATTTAGCTATGAGTTAGACGAAACTACAGGTAAAGTGAAAATAAAGGAAGAAGCGTGGACATTCATTGACGACAACGGAGTTGAATCTATCAGCCTTATGGCACCCCCTATGGTTGTAATCTTTATTAAACAGCTAGTGGACGCACTGGAATTATAAAAGAAATAACTTAAGTGGTGTCCATATGTAAAAGACCGACATCTACATAAAGTTCACTTCAAAGTTGTACATTCCCATGCTACAAAGCCCTTGAATTGTTCCGGCTTGGGGAGTACCTAGATCAATAATTTCCTCACCCATCTGGGGCAGAATTTTTTGATAACCAATTGATTTGATAACCAAAGCCGCCGAACAATCGTATGTGCCATTTGTCTTAACGACCAATTTTGTTGGGACGTTTGCTTGTGCTGTAGATATCTTGGGCGAATATCCGCCTTGAGCGTTTATCGTGATATACTGAACGCCATCTCTTGTTTCAACGTTTTGTGCAAACTCGATGTCGGTCGAGTTGGGATCTTTTTTTGACTGTCCAAAAAACATAATGCCAATACCTACGAGAAGTGCGATCGTGATGATAATTGAGGCAGTTTTATTCATACGTTAATTATATATTAAATAGCGGATTAATAACTCCGAGTCCGGCAAGTCCTCCAAGAAGTGCAAATAACCCAAGTCCGATTACAACCACGCCTGCGGATTTAAAAAATAACGTTGCGTGTTTTCCGTGAGCGAATGATGCCGACCCAAAGGAAAGAAGTACAAGCATTGGTAACGTTCCAAGAGCGAATGCAAGCATAATAAGTAGTCCAGAGATAAATGATCCGCTTCCTAGCGCAGAAATCTGCATTGATTGAGTAAAGCCGCACGGCAAGAAAAATGTAGCGAAGCCGATGATGAGTGGTGTGAAAGTTTTGTGCTCTATTTTTCTGAAAAAATTAAAGATGCCTGTGGGTAACGCAATTTTATTTTTTGCAAACACTCCAACCAAATTTAAACCGAGCAATAACATTACGATAGAAGCCAGAATTCCCAGAATTGCCGTAAAAGTAAAATTGACACCGATAGCACTGCCGACAGCTCCGAGAACCCCGCCCAATACTGCAAAACTAACTAGCCGCCCAACGTGGAAAAGTAGGAAAGTTTTTGTATCGCTTACATTGTCTTGGGATACTTTTACCGATAGAGAAAGCACAAGCCCTCCTACTATCGCCAAACAGCTTGATACTGAAGCAATAAGACCGATGATAAAACTTGTTGTTGGAGTTGTTTGGCCTCCAATACCAAGATTTAGAATTCCTGATTTTTGCAACAAAAAGAATAGGATAAGGAACGCAAGCCCGATCGGTAGGGCTTTCCAAATAACATCATTGTCTTGTTTTCCTTTGATTGATTTTTCTACCGACAGTGCATAGCCATTCGGTTTTATTTTATCTGTAAGCGTTTGTGCTAATTCTTCGGGGCTTTGATCATTATTGGTCTGGATTTCAATAGTCTCTCGTTTTAAATTGACGCAAGCATTTTTTATAAAACTTTGTTCACTCAAAACATCTTCAATAAAAATTTTGCATGAGGGGCAATGCGTACCGGAAACGTGGAATGTGTATGTTTTCATATTTATAATTTTTTCGCCTTAATTCGAAGGGAATTCGACACTACTGATACTGACGACATCGCCATGGCAAAGCCAGCAAACACAGGATTCAAGAGCCAACCGAATACTGGATACAAAGCTCCGGAGGCAAGAGGAATACCGACGATATTATAGATAAATGCCCAGAACAGGTTCTGCCTGATTCCTTGCATGGTGATTTTCGAGAGCTTGATTGCTTTAACAAGCTTTGAAATATCTCCACCAAGAAGTGTGATCCCGGCTGATTCTATTGCTACATCCGTTCCGGTTCCCATGGCGATACCTACATCCGCTTGAGCGAGTGCGGGTGCGTCGTTTACTCCGTCACCAGCCATTGCTACCATTCGACCCTGCGACTGAAGCTCTTTTACCTTTTCGAGTTTGTCCTGAGGTAGTACATGAGCCACAACATCATCGATGCCAACCAGCGATCCGATATATTTGGCGGCCTTTTCATCATCACCGGTAAGCATAACAACTTTAATGCCAAGAGCATGGAGGTTTTTTACTGCTTCAACTGATTCTGTTTTTATTTCATCCGCGACCATCACAAAACCAAGCACTCTCTCCGATGTTGCAAGAATGACCGGTGTTTTGCCCTGCGAAGTAAACTCGTTAAGTAAAGCTCTATCAAAAGGAATATTGAGATCACTAACAAGCTTTGCATTTCCGACAAAGTATTCCGTGCCGTTAATTTTCCCCTTAAGCCCTTTGCCCTGCATGATTTCGAAACCTGAAGACTCGGAGATAAGAATGTTCTTCTTCTCGGCATAGTTCACGATCGCGTGGGCAATTGGGTGTTCTGATTTCTTTTCAAGTGACGCTAGAATCGATACCAGTTCATCATCTTTTTGATTTGAAAGGTTTTGAATATCGACGAGCGTCGGCTTGCCACGGGTTAATGTTCCTGTTTTATCAACTACGACCGTATCAACCTTATGTAGTTTTTCAAGCGTGGCGGCATCTTTAATAAGGATGCCTTCTTTTGCTCCTTTGCCTACTCCAACTATGATCGCCGTTGGTGTGGCAAGGCCGAGGGCACACGGACATGCAATGACTAGAATACCCATGAACGAAACGAGACCGAATGATAAAGCCTGGGAGAATCCAAGATATTGTGATCCAACAATGAGCCAGGCACTGAGCGAAAGAAAGGCGATCACCAAAACAATCGGCACAAAGACTGACGAAATTTTGTCTGCGAGTGCCTGTATCGGAGCCTTGCTTCCCTGAGCCTCCTCAACCATCTTGATGATTTGGGCGAGTAGTGTTTCTGATCCGACTTTTGTTACTTTAAATGTAAACGATCCACTATTGTTTATTGTTCCGGACACAACACTGTCTCCGATCTTTTTCTGTACAGGCATCGGTTCTCCAGTGACCATAGATTCATCAACAAAAGAACTACCGTCAGTTATTACACCGTCCACGGGAATCTTTGCCCCCGGCTTTACGATGATTAGATCGCCGTGCTTTACGTCATTGATTGATATTTCTGTTTCTTTACCATTGCGGATAACAAGTGCAGTCTTGGCTTGCAAATTAAGGAGTTTCTCTATGGCGTCACCTGTTTTTATTTTTGATCGAGCTTCCAAGTATTTGCCGAGCGCAATGAAAGTGATAACCACGATCGTCACGTCGTAGTATTGATAATCGACGTTTATAAAAGGTCGAAGAGTTTCTTCAAGTGCTGTAACTGCAAAGCTGTATAAAAAGGCTGCGGTAGTTCCAATACCAATGAGCGTATCCATGTTTGCCTTGCCGTGTCTTATAAATCTATAAAAACCAAGTAGGTATGGTTTACCTACGACAAAAAGTATATAGGTGGCTAAGATGGGCAGGAGATGATGAAAAAATTCTTTTACCACATAACCCATTTCTGATATGATGCCGTACTCCGCAAGAATATCCCAACCCATGACAAAAGCGGCAAAAATAGCGATAGGAACAGCCGAAAACACTTTTGCTCGCATGTCCGAAACCTCGGCGAACTTTTCCTTTTTAGATTGATTTAGTCCTAAATGAGAAGCATGTTCTTCTGCTGACATACCCATTTCCTCGGCAGTGGAAGGAATGTCCAACAAATAGCCAAGTGGCTCGATGTGCTTGGAAAGATCATGAGGATTCGTTTTTGACGGATCGAAAGAAACTTTGGCTTTTTCTGTAGCATAGTTAACTTCCGCAGATTGTACTCCCGGAACTTTTTTAAACGTTTTCTCGATGACTGATGAACACGAAACACAGTGCATGCCTTTTACTTTGTATATTTGTGTATGCATATTATTTTCTCTTCAGCTTATATACTTTGATAATTTCTTCGCTAGCTTTTTTTGTTTGACCCGATTGCATCTGATGAAAAACGCAATGACCAAGGTGTGAAGTTTCAGAAGTAGCAGGTTTTCTACGCTAGACAAACCTTGTTTTACTGCCGATGTCTGCGTGATCACGTCGATGCAATACGTGTCGCTTTCGACCATTTTTTGAAGCCCACGTAGTTGTCCTTCAAGAAGTTTGAGCCGTCGAATGACTTTTGCCTTATTTTTATCGTCCATGTATTTCATGTAAGTAAGCATACCCCCTGGGGGTATGCGTGTCAATGATTCGAAAACCTGATTGGAAGCTCAGTACACTGTTCAAATACCGGGGCTCGGTGAGAGAATCGCGTCTATGATGCAGATATCTGTATGACATGGAAAATATTTGTGGATTCTGAGTCTGGTGGTGGTGAATGTATTAATGTTGAGCCATTTGGATAACATTAATTCGGTTCTGAAATTTGATTTTGGTTTCTGGCGGAGAGGACAGGGTTCGAACCTGCGCGGAGCTTACGCCCCAACGGTTTAGCAAACCGCCGCTTTAGACCACTCAGCCACCTCTCCATATGAGTTGAGAATAATTCAATAAAATGAATCATTGCCATTTTAACATGTTTTGCACCGTTTCATCTTCTGTTAAGATTGAATTATATGGCGAGATTTTTCTTTGTAAGACACGGCGATGCATTCGATGAAAATGGAGTTCAGCTTGATCATTATCCCCTTAATAATAACGGACGAATACAGGCCCTACAGTTAGCAAAAAGGCTTAGGGACAATAAATTCAACTCTATTTATTGTAGTCGTATTAAACGGTCTATGCAGACCTGCGAGATTGTTAATGATGTTCATAAGATGGATGTGATCTACACGGCTCAACTCAACGAGGTGGGAGGCCAAATCTGGCCTCAGCCGGGAGTAAAGGCCGGTGAAGCTGAGCTTGAAAATTATGACATGGCACTCGAGAAGATTTCAAAGTTTTTCGGAAAGCTGGCACTTAACCACAAAGGTGAAGAAGTTGCGGTTTTTTCGCACGGGAACTGGATACGTGTGTTGTTAAGCTATATTCTGGCAAACGGATCGCCTGAAACTTTTTTCCATTTTGTGATACATAATACTTCGTTAACAATTGTTGATGTTGATGATATTACCGGGTACCCGAGCATAATTTCCGTTTCGGATGCTGCCCATACCCATTTATATGATTCACATATATAAGTTGATATTCTTAACGCCATCGTCTAAGTCTTGTGCTAAAATCTAGCTATTAAATATGAGTCTGCAATCCGTTACCGAAGCCTTTTTAAATAAGCCTAAAGAAACTCCGCCTGGTGAGATTCTGCGTCCCTCAGTCACACTTTTTGAGTGGGAAGCCCCTGATCGTGTTTTCAAAAAGCATTCGCGTGAATTTTACCGAAGATTGGCCGTTATAATAACTTTTTTCGCTCTGATGTTGATTTTTATAAAAGATTTTGTTGTGGTGGTAGTTCTAGGTGTGGTTTTCTTTGTTGTGTATGTTTTTAATACTGTTCCACCTAAGCGGGTTATCCATAAAATTACAACAAACGGTGTTATCTTTGGGTCTGAGCACAGCTACGCATGGAGTGAGCTTAAAAGCTTTTTTATTGAGAAACGTGACGGTTTAGATATGTTGGTAATTGACACTCAAGATCCGCTTCCAGGTAGGATTTATTTTATTCTGGATGCTGCAGTCGACAAGCCTAAGTTGATTGAGGAAATTAATAAGCATATATCTTTTCAGGAAAATCCCCAAAAGAACATTTACGAAGAATTCGTGAGACGCATCGGTTCTCGGATGCGTATATAGTAACCCTAAGATCTTTGTTGATAAAAATTCCACTTATAAAATATCAAACTGAGTTATTAGTTTTAACTGATTTCTAAGCTGTATAGAATGTCTTTTGTTGGCGGAGAGGGAGGGATTTGAACCCTCGTGCCCTTTCGGACGCAGGCTTTTCGAGAGCCGCCAGTTCAACCGCTCCTGCACCTCTCCAATGGATGTAATTTTAGCAAAAAATCTTGATATAATAACGGTATTCTTTTGAGTACCCGTAGCTCAGTCGGATAGAGCGCAACTTTGCGGAAGTTGAGGCCACAGGTTCGAATCCTGTCGGGTGCACCATAATATTAAATCTGCCCTCATTTGTTAATTTAGTTATTATATAAAAACACTATGAATCCAACCGATAATACTGAATCTTTCGTAGATGAAAGAAAACAAATATTGGAAAGTTTGCTGAGGCCACCAGTTATTTATAAGGAAAGTAAAGCTCCATTTGATCCGGAGGTCACATATAGTTTACTGGATTTTCATCAGGGGGAAGTTCCATTTGAGGATGATGAACCTCTACCATCAGCAGAGGATATTTTGGGAAACCCGAGCATGGATGGGGTTGTCGTAGATACTCATCTTGAGCGTGCAGTGATCATAATGTATGGTGATGGCGAAAAATCACTTATTACCTGTGTTGGAGGTGCTCGAAAAATAGTTTTTTTGCGGGGCAACCTACATACTAGGCAACAAGCTGCAAGTAGATGGGGGCAATAATGGTAGCAAACTCTTGGTTTTAGCAGAGAGTGCGAGAATTCGATCTTCAGCTATGACGCATGTTGTAGAAACTGAAAGTGGTAGATTGTATCCATATTGTGTTAGTGATGTATTTTTGGGTGAGGTTCCGCACGAAGAGTAATTTCAGTTTACATAAGGCCGGTTATATTAATGAGCAATATCTTAGTTACAGAACATTCCGAAGAAAACTCATCCCATGAGCTTGCTGCAGGACTCGATCTATTGTTTGGTGATCCCATTGCTAATTCACCATATTTCAAAAAAATATGGTGGAAAGAGTTAGGACTTGGATCAAGGGAATACAATATAGACCCTCAGGTGTTTCTTGAAGATATGTATACGACATTAGCTACTCACAGGATTAATGAGCAAGGTGAACTTGTAGTTACTGATTCAGGGTTGGAATCTCCCGAAAGAATTGCCGAGGCGAGAGTACTTATTGATCACTTCGTGCAACGTGAGCTTTCTCAAATTTTAGAAGGGCAGTTAAGTGTGTCGCCATCGGATACAGAAAGTGAAACTCTTACGGTTAACCCGCAAGCTACTGCGCAAGGGATTTTAATGGCAGTTGGAATATACGATGATATGCTTTATTGGGGTTTGAGAACCGGTGTTGAAGAATTTAGAGTAATACGAAGGCAGGTTCTTCAGGAAATTGTTTGGGCATACGAACGATATGCTTCAAATACTGAGGGTATTTACGAACTTGTTATGGAACGTATAAAAAGTCGATTCACTTCTAAACATATATCTCAGCCTAATATACATAAAGTTAATCCCGAGGTTGCTCGTTGGTATGGAATTAAGAATAAAGTAAAGATGATTCCGACTGATAAATTCGGGAGTTATATATAAACTTTGAACCGAAGAATTTGCGAAACTTGTTGTACGCCTATAGAATCGCCTTATGGATGGGATCTCAGAAGTTAAAGATAAAATAAATATTGTTGATTAGTTATTGGCGGGTACGTGCAGTTAAAAACGAACCGGAAAAAAATTTCCGAGGGTTGGCGTCTTTTTTTCATAAAGAAAAAATCCCTCTTTTATCGTTACCGAAGAACTTCAAAGATACAAATGTTTTGGATGTGGCAAAAGCGGAGATATTTTCAATTTCATAATGGATTATGAAGGTCTCGAATTCGGTGAAGCCTTAAAACTTCTTGCAGAAAAAGCTGGTGTGGAATTGAAAGTTGATCCTCAGTTTAAACTTGCAAAAAGTTCTACGGATAACATTGAAAGAGTTAACAATCTTGCCGCTACTTTCTATCATAATCTTTTAATGAATCATGATTATGGAAAAATCAGTCGCGCATATTTAAAAAAAAGAAATCTAACTCCTGAAATAATTCGTGAATTTAAATTGGGGTACTCTCCGAACTCATGGGATAGTTTGTCTAAAACTTTAATTAAACGGGAATATAAGCCTGACGATTTAGTTAAGGCCGGGTTAGCAAGATATAAAAAGAACGGCACTGAAGTTTATGATGTTTTCAGAACAAGATTAATATTTCCGTTGGTTGATTATTTAGGTAAAACGGTAGGATTTGCCGGTAGGTCATTGCTTGAAGGGCAGATTCCAAAATATTTAAATACACAAGAAACGCCTCTTTATCATAAAGAAAAATTTCTATACGGTTTGCATTTATCAAAAAAGCATATACATGAAAAAGATGCTGCCATTATTGTCGAAGGTTATTTCGATATGATTTCCCTTTATCAGCACGGATTTAAAAACGTAGTTGCTTCAAGTGGAACAGCTTTGACATCAGGTCAACTTGGTTTGATCAAAAGGCTTAGCACAAACATTATTCTGGTGTTCGATGGCGATGCCGCGGGAGTTCAGGCTGCAATTAGAGGAATTGATGTCGTTCAGAATGCCGGATTAAATTTGAAAATCGTAACTCTTCCCTCAGATGTGAAAGATCCCGATGAACTAATGCAAAAAGAGCCGATGCGGTTTTATGAATGTCTCAATAGAGCTTTGCCTGTTTGGGATTTTTATTTTTCGTATGTGTCAAAAACATATAAGTTTGATGATGTGTATGAAAAGAAGAGAGCCTCAGATTTTCTCTTAGGAATTATTAGTCAGATAAGCGATGAGGTTTTGAAAAATCAGTATATTAAGAAATTCGCCACCATGTTCGAAGTTTCTGAGGAGGCGGCAGTTGCACAATTAAACAAGACTCCGGATAAAGTGGTTACAAGATTCGAAAGGCAGGAATCTGAGAGAGCCGAAGGCAAAACGACCGAAAAAGCTGTTTTAAGCCCTGATTTATACCTAATGTATTTGCTTTTTCACTCTCCTGCAGGCGATATTTCTGAGAATATCTCTAGGATTGAGCCGGAATACCTTGGGCAGGAAGAGCTAAAAGAGCTGTACAAGGCATTTGAGGAACATTTATCGTCCGGGCAAGAAAGTGTTGATATTAAAGCATTTTATGATAAACTTCCTGAATATAATCCCGATATCCATAAAATGTTCGAAAGAATATATCTAGTTGATATATCAACTAATCTAGAGGATCATTCCGTATTTGAATCGGAATTTCGCATTACCCTACGAAGGGTACAGTTCAACTATTTGAATAGAAAAATCAAAGAAAAATCAAAAGAACTAAAAATGGCGGAAAATTCCAAGAATCTCGATCTCTCTAAAAATCTTCAAGACGAAATAAATATATATATAGGCAAATTGAAAGAACTCAAAGCTTAGTACTTTAACTTAGTTAGTTTGAGTTCCGTTTATCCGGATTCGGGTAAGATCGGCAAATTCATAGGTCGAATACACTACTGACCTAAGGCCGGTTGAGTTTCATTAGTTATAGTGTGAGAAGAAAATTATGGCAGATCAAATAAAGGATAATCCTTTAGTAAAAAATCTATTAAGCAAAGGTATCAGCAAAGGTTTTATCTCTTATGAAGAGATCTTGAAAGCTGTCCCGGATGCGGAAGAAAACATCGAGCTTCTTGATAAGCTTTATTCTTTGTTCCTTGAAAATAAGGTTGATGTTGTTCAAGAGGAAGCTATCCCTGAAATTACAGATACCGAATTGATTGAGCTTGAATTAGAACTCAAGAATACTACATTGCAGGCGACTCTTGATCGTGCGGTTACCGGCGATCCTGTACGAATGTATTTGCGTGAAATTGGTAGAGAAAATCTATTAACAGGTCCCGAAGAAATCGAATTGGCAAAAATGGTAGAAGCTTTAAAGTACCAGGAAACCATAGCCATGTTAAAAAAGAAATTGAAAGTAGAGCCGACCGCTAAACAAATATCCGAAGAGTTGTTTGATGGCGAAACAGGTCCTGACATGGCTCGTGTGAAAGAATATAAAAAACAGCTCGAAGACATTCTTGCACGAAGCAAAAAGTTTGCAATGAAAAGATCTCGTAACCGATTGATTAATGCAAACCTTCGTTTGGTAGTATCAATTGCGAAAAGATACATGAATAGAGGTTTAACATTCTCTGACCTTATTCAGGAAGGAAACATGGGGCTTATGAGAGCGGTTGATAAATTTGACTGGAGAAGAGGTTTCAAATTTTCAACTTATGCTACATGGTGGATCAGACAGGCAATTACTCGTGCTATTGCGGATCAAGCAAGAACCATCAGAATTCCTGTACACATGATTGAAACCATTAACAAGTTGAAAAGAATCCAAAGAGAGCTTGGGCAAAAACTTGAAAGAGAACCTACGGCAAAAGAAATCGCCAGGGTTATGAAAATTGAAGCACAGAAGGTCGAAGAGATCATAAAGATTTCTCAAGAGCCAAGTAGCTTACAATCTAAGGTTGGTGCAGAACAAGATACAGAGCTTCAGGAATTCATCGCTGATGAAATGTCGAATAGCCCTGAAGATTTTGCTTCTTACGAATTGCTGAAAAATCACATCGAAGAAGTATTATCGAGCTTGAGTGAAAGAGAACGGAAAGTTTTAGAATTAAGATTTGGTTTGAAAGATAACAAACCAAGAACACTTGAAGAAGTCGGGAAAGTCTTTGGTGTAACCAGAGAAAGAATCAGACAAATTGAAGCAAAGGCTTTGCGTAAGTTAAAGCACCCTTCAAGAAGTAGAAAACTAAAAGACTACTTGTCTTAAGTTAAAATGAAGCCCCGGTTGCTCGGGGCTTTTTTTTCTATTCAAAATGTAAAACGACACGCTTAAGTTACAAGCCGGTGTTTATCGTTGTTGTTCGTAGCCCTTTAGTTTAATTTGGGTAACATCGATGAAACGAGTTTCTGGAGATTCAAAGTTTGCTCTTGAATCCCCCATGTACCAGGCAAGGTTGACTCCCATAGATATTTTGGCTTTCTCATTAGCTGTAATAAATTCAAAAGGGAAATCAATCGATGATTGATAACCGACTGTAGGGTACTTGGCACCTTTTTCTTTCCCTCTCAATATAAAATGAATACCATCGATGTTCAGGCGTTGAGTAACTTGCGGCGGCAGTAGTATTGATTCATTTTCGACACCAGGTAATACCCAATATATACATTGACGTTTACCTCGAAGTTCACGCCCTCCACACATATGGTGTGTACCAAAAGTTTGAATGTAATGTTGTGCTTTTAAATCTAAGCCAGCCCGTGTAGAAATATCCTTTTCAGCAGGAAACTCCCATATGGGGTATTTAAACATATAAGTTTCAGGTGGTCGGCCAGCGTTAAGGTATTGCATTACCCCTGGAACAACAAGCCCGATTTCCGGCATCTGTAAATTGGCAATTTCAACAGCACCAATTCTATGCGGATCGTTTACAGCTCTGTGAAGCACTAGTGTTTGATCTCCAAGTCCGTTAAACAACAAAGACTCATTTACCGGCTCATTTGTTTCGCCCAAACTCCTATAAGAAGTTGTCGTTTGCTCGTCTGGTTTTATTCCTGCCGATTGTAGTGCTTCAAGCAGGTCATCCCATTGGTCTTGAGATTGTTTTTCGACAGTAATACTTTCTTGCACTGTGGGATCCGGTGTTAAATCAGACATATTATTTGCAGGAAATAAATAAGTTAACCGGAGTGTGTGATAGTTTTACCTTTTGGTTTTAAAAATCGCTACCGGTACTGGAATGATCGATCGAATTAGATTCTTTGTCAATAATTATTGTTGAGGTTGGAAAGTATTTCTAATTGTGTTGAGACCGGTTCGTTACTCCATAAGAAACGGAGCACTTATGCTTCCGACAAGGTAAGCGGCAAAGGCTGCAGCTCCTCCGATTACAAGTGTTTCAACAATGCTTCCGATTGGGCCCCTCTTTGTGTAGTGACTTCTGGCGTACCCGAGTATCGATAGAGTTGTTACCATAAGCAACAATGAGAAGTAGAAATTTCGAGGTTCTATTGTACCGAGAAAATATGGTATTAGCGGAAAGACTCCTCCAATAATGAATGAAAAGAAAGTCGTTATGCTATGCTTTAACGCTCTTGGGTTTACAACGGGTTCAGCTCTGTGAGTGTGAAGCATTTCTTCTTCACTTTTGGTTCCGATGTAATTGCCCGAGGCCATGGATATTCCATCGGCCAGCAAATTGGCGATTCCCAGCACAATTACTATTTTAGGGCTAAGGTTCGCCCCATATGCCCCTGCTACTACTGCGAAGGTCGTAAGGATGCCGTCGTTGGCTGCAAATACGAAATCTTTGACGATTGAGGCTTTTTCGATCATAGAAGGCTTCACTCCGTAATGTTAACAGATATTGAAGAGTTATAGGAAATTTATGCATCAGGAATATGATTTATGAGGATTCTCGAGGTTTTCAGATAGCTTCTAGACGTTTGGGTGCGATATGGGAATTCGATAAAAAATTGATATATTTCAAGGTTTTTTGTAAACTATTCACAGTCGAAATATCGGCTGAACGCTAGGGGGTGATTCCTAGAGCTTGTGAAGCAAATTTGGCTTAATGCCAATGTGCCCTTATATTATATTCCGCGGTAGCTCAACGGTAGAGCAGAAAGCTGTTAACTTTAAGGTTCCTGGTTCGAATCCAGGCCGCGGAGCCAATTACTTTAATAATAATCGTTCGGTCGATGTCGCAAAAAACCATTAACAATGCTATATTTTCATTATGTCAAACGTAAATGATTCAAGTTTAACTTCCTCAAAATTTGAGGTCCCTCAGCCATTTATGGATATAGCCGAGTTTTATAATCGAAATATTGGTTATATAGCTTATTTTAATGAAGCGGCTGAACTCATTGAGCAGGCTGGGAATGGGGATATGGGAGCTAATGCACGATTATTAGCTGCAGAATCTGATGACGAAGATCCGATAAATATTGCCTTAAGAGAGCGAGTGTCATGAATAGCAATTGGATCCTGGGTGGTGCTTATTATGATCCTCGGGAAGATTTTGCACTTTTGAATTCAGGGGTCAGTTTACGCAATGAAAAGCTATTGAGAAAAATTCAGGCTGGTATTAGTGCTAACTTTCGAGAGTCTCGTAAAAGACTGTTGGAGGCTATTGGTGCTGATGTAGAGCTAAACGAGAAGTTTAGTGGTTTGCTCAGATTATTTGAATATCGATCAGTATAAGGTTATTCTTCGTGTTAGTCTTGATATCTATCCTATTCTCTCCCGTTCCGGTATTTCCCACTTCACGTTTCTTTACCGATATCAGAATCACACATGCTAGCAAAGAAAACGCTAATAGTACGATTGCCATTGGGCTTAGATAAGTGTTACTGGGTTTTAGTTCTATGC
Source organism: Patescibacteria group bacterium (assembly GCA_048499955.1). Classification (GTDB taxonomy): domain Bacteria; phylum Patescibacteriota; class WWE3; order 2-01-FULL-39-13; family 2-01-FULL-39-13; genus JASNYX01. Next base: position 35,562 of record JASNYX010000003.1, read on the forward strand.
TCAAGATCCAAGCATGTTAGTCAAATAAATATTTCTTGTCACAACAATATAATTTAAGTTCTAACTTAAAACCCGGTGCGTTAGAACTAATGCGTGGAAATGTTTGCATTTTTCTTCGTAATTATTGGGATGCTAAACCTGCATCCAAAAACGAGAAATTACCTCATAAAATTTTCAAATGCTGCTACGGGATTAAAAACGGAGATTACTAATACCACAATTACCCTATGCAAAATTTCGCGGATTATTTCGCTCTTAATGGGATTATATTTACTACTAGGATAGTCGCATCTTCTAGTTTCGTTTACCGCAGAAGCTCATACCTCACAACCTCAGTATTTCAAAATCTTATCAAGAAATTTGTCTATACCAAGATGTGCTAGAGATATATATCTAATAGCCACATGCCGAATAACGATAACTATATATTGACAAACGGCAAATGGCCATTCAAAATAACGATATGAAAAAAGGATCAGTACTATTTCTGAAAGTTGTTATTTTTCTTATCGCCATTGTGGCGCTTGCCTGTTTGGTTTGGTTTCCTCAAACTGAGGGACGGGCTGTTAAATTAGATCTAGTGAGCATTTACACTGATCCGCTTATTATCTATGGTTATATTGCTTCAATTCCGTTTTTTGTTGCTCTGTTTCAGGCATTTAAATTGCTTGGATACATTGAGCAGAATAAGACATTCTCAAAAATGGCTGTGAAAGCGGTGAGAAATATAAAGTACTCTACAATTGGGATTCCTCTTTTTATTTTTGGCGGAGTGCTGTTTATTATCTTAAATTCTGATGGTGATGATGCAACCGGTCCTATTGCTTTGGGCATTTACACTACATTTGCGTCTGTGGTAATAGCTACGGCTACTGCAATTTTCGAAAGACTTTTACAAAATGCTATAGATCTAAAATCTGAAAATGATTTAACAGTATGCATTCCTATTTATGGCCATAATAATAAACATTGATGTCATGTTGGCAAAACGAAAAATGAGCGTTACTGAGCTTGCGGAAAAAGTCGGTATAACCATGGCTAACCTTTCTATTCTTAAAAACGGAAAGGCAAAAGCAGTACGTTTCTCAACCCTGGAAGCAATTTGTAAGGCTTTAGACTGTCAACCGGGAGATATTTTAGAGTATAAAGATGAACGTAAAGCTTAGTGATAAACGATTTTAGAATTATCCTCTCACGCCGAAGAACAACATTACACTTGCGAACAATAGCCCAAAGCCGACTATGTATCTGAACTTATCCTGTGGAACCTTGTTTACTAATTTTTTTGCAAAATATGCACCAAAATAAGAAACCAGTATTGCAACAAACAATAAAGTGATTGAAAAATCTTTGATTTCCACACCGCCTTGGTAGTATCTGATCAATCTGGTGCTATCTATCAAAAAAGCAATCGCCCCGGAAGTAAAGATATATGTAGATTTCGGCAAATTAAATGCACCTAGGAATGCACCCCTGACTGCTCCTCCTACTCCTAGTAACCCGGCAAAAAATCCGGATAAGACACCTCCGACTAAAGCGTTTCGGTTGTTTTCAGCCAATTTCCATTTTGATGGAAAAATTATGAACAAAGTGTAACCTGTTAGAAATACTGCAAGAACCCTCTTTAATATTATCGGATCGGCTGAAAGGGGTATTGAAGCTCCCAAGTAGCTCGCAATAATTCCGGGGATGCCGAATAACAAAATTAACTTCCAGTTTATTCCTTTTTTAAATAGCAATATCTTCCATATATCTCCAAACCAATGAATGATACCTACAAACAACAAAACCTCAGGCAAAGAAAACCAAATAGCCAATGCAGAAACCATTATTGTTGATGTACCAAAACCGGTTATTGTTCCAAAGAATGCGGCAATGAATGTCAGAAAAAGAATTAAGAAAAATTCCATGCTTTATAAAGTATACCTCTATGAGACACGCTTTCTGAGCATAAAACTATTCGGTTTCGTATGTGACTCGGTTACAATATACTTATCATATGCAAATAACTTCTACCGATAACTCTGTACCCAAGGTTGGGGAACTTCTATACCTCGAATCATCCCACGAAACAGATATGGCTCAGTCTGCGAGCCTAATTTTTATTGACGAAGAAATTGTTGAGGGATCTCAATGGATGTATACGCAAACTGCTATCATTGGAGATTTCGGAAACGGCCAAGAAGTATATACACGTTTTGAATCCGGTGGTATTTCTCCGCAACATATTAGAGCTGCTACTAACGAAGATATTTTAAAATTCATAGATTTAATGAAACAGAACAAGATAACTGAAGATTCTCATGATCTTAACGAATGGCTAGTAGAAATAGAATCTGATCAAGTTCTGCTTGCTGAAGAAAAAGAAAGAATAAGAACACTGGCGAACACTAACTCGCATGAACTCTCCTGATATAATTTCTATATGGCTGAATTGAAAACAAAAGCTACAAACCAGAACCCAGTCGAATTTTTGCATACTATCGAACCTGAACAAAAACAAAAAGACGGTTTCGCACTTCTCGAAATGTTTCAGAAGATTACCGAAGAAAAAGCCGTTATGTGGGGAACAAGTATTGTCGGTTTCGGCAAATATCATTACAAGTCGGAACGAAGTTCTCAAGAAGGTGATTGGCCTTTAGTTGGATTTTCTCCTCGTAAGCAAAATTTAACACTTTATATTATGAGCGGTAATGAAGGGAGTACTGACCTCTTAGATCGCCTCGGTAAGCATAAAAAAAGTGTAGGTTGTTTATATATCAACAATCTTTCAGATGTAGACCAGTCTATTTTAGGTAAATTAATAAAGAAATCTTTTCAATATATGAAAACTCAAAATAAAACATCAACTGATACCGGTACAAGCCAACGTGTTTCAAATGTTAATACAAAAAAAGAATTGAGTAACGATCAACGTAAAGAGTTATTGGAAGTTTTGAAATCACGTTTTGAAAACAACATGAGTCGACATAAAGAAATTACATGGACAAAAGTATTGTCTAAGCTTGAAGCAAATACCCAAAAATTATGGTCATTAAATGAAATGGAAAGAACCGGAGGCGAACCCGATGTTATTGGTTATGACAAAAAGTCAGATGAATATATTTTTTATGATTGTTCAAGTGAAAGCCCCTCAGGCCGTCTTAGTCTTTGTTACGACCGAGATGCATTAGAATCAAGAAAAGAACATAAGCCTGTAGGTAGTGCAATTGGTATGTCAGAAGATATGGGTGTTGAACTTTTAAATGAAGCACAATATCGTGAATTACAGAAGCTCGAAAAATTCGATACCAGAACTTCAAGTTGGGTGTTAACACCAACGGCGATTAGGAAGCTTGGAGGTGCTTTATTTTGTGATCGAAGATATGACCATGTTTTTACTTATCATAACGGTGTTGAATCTTATTATGCTTCAAGAGGGTTTCGTGCTGTGTTAAGGGTTTAAGCCTTCGCCTATTTGTCTCAAAGTATAGATTATGTTATTATTTGTGCAATTATGGACCGTTCCCAAACTCCTGAAACCGAAGAGATTGCTCCTATCTACTTTAAGTTCGACAATTCCGAAGATGCTTGGGAGGCAGCAAGGGCATTTTGGCGGTGGCAAAATGAAACAGATGTATCACCAAGTACGTTTATAATTAACGCCGCAGATTTTGCGGAAGTTTCACTTGGTCCTGGTAGTTTAGCTGATCAGGAGCTTTTCGCCAAATTTTGTGCCGAACATTTTCCGGGAACATTCACAAGTCACGATAAACCACAATCTGATCCTGATCAATTTATATAGTTATCCTCAATAAACTTAGTTACCCACGATATATAACATCGGATAAATCAGCCAAATTGAGTTAAGACGGTTATTAAGGTCAATAATATTTGCTAAAATCTACATGTTAAGAAGTTTATATAGCAATATGCAGTTGTTTTAATATAAGTATGAGTTCATACGCTGTCTCGGGTATAGCCGCTAAGAGAGATACCACGGAATCGGCCATGATGGAGGGGGTCGTTAGTAGTGAATACACGGCGGAACAACAAAGTTACTTATTAAGTTTAGGTGAGCTCGTAGAGTTTTTAGATGAAGGTTTGGGACAGGATAGCTGGTGGGTAGTGGGCGGACTAAGTCGGGATGCACATCTTGGGAAAAAAGATTTTACTGTTAAGTATCAAGATGGCGGATTACGGGATGTTGATATATTAGTTCGGGAAGATAAAAAAAGATTATACTATCATAAACTCGCTCCTTTGTATCAGGGGCCTCTGAGACTTGCGGGAGAAAGTCTTGGGACAAATATTCAGATAGGTGATAACCGAGTTGATTTGAGATTTGGCAAAATCCTTGTTGGTGTTCCTCCTGAAACCTTCAATACTGAAGTTCTGTCCGTGGGTGATGTGAAGTTTCCTAGCGTGCCATTGAACACACTCTTTCACCTATACGCAGTTGGTGATAGGCCATTTGGAAAAATGCGTCAAAAAGATTTTCTAAACGCGCTTTTAATCGGAAGATTTATGATGGAGAATCCAAGCGATAAGTATCCGGAAAGTATGTATGAAGGATTTCATGAATTTGCTTATAGAAAAAACCAACTAAGAGAAGATCAGTTTATGCTTCGCCTTAGGGATCTGGCTCACGCTTATTCAATTTCCCCATTAAATAAAATTTTACCGATGAGTGACCCGACAACAAGAGAAGCCTTAATTCATCTTTGGTCGATGTTGACAGAAATTCGATCCTAAACTGTAGTAAGTGAATACATTCGAAGAAGTTGAAACCTCCTTACTATGCTTCAAGATGATTTCGCACGGTGTTAAGGGTTTGAAACTTTTGATAATATTAGGGCATGCAAAAAATAACTCCACACTTATGGTTTGATAAAGAAGCGAAAGAGGCCGCAGAGTTTTACGCTTCTGTATTTTCTAATTCTAAAGTCACAAAGGTGACGACTTTGCACGACACCCCATCGGGCGATTGCGACATCGTTAGTTTTAATATTCGTGGATTCGAGTTCATGTCTATTAGTGCCGGACCGATGTTTAAAATTAATCCTTCGGTATCTTTCATGATTAACTTTGATCCGTCTCGGGAAGATAACTCTGCCCAAAGCCTTGATGCTGCGTGGGCAAGACTTATCGACGGCGGAAAAATTCTCATGCCGCTTGATAAATATCCATTTAGTGAAAAATATGGCTGGGTAGAAGACAAATATGGTGTTTCTTGGCAGTTAATATTAACGAATCCGGAAGGTGAAGAACGTCCGCCGGTTATTCCATGTTTATTGTTTACTCAAAGTGTTTGCGGAAAAACTGAGGAAGCAATTAATTTTTACCTTGACGTATTCAAAGAATCAAAACTAGGCGCCATGATGAAATACCCTGCAGGCATGGAACCTGAAAAAGAGGGAACAGTAATGTTCGCCGATTTTAAACTGCATGATGTTTGGATCGCTGCTATGGATAGTGCCCGTGAACACGCATTTCAATTCAATGAAGCTGTGTCATTCATGGTGAATTGTGATACTCAAGAAGAAATTGATCACCTCTGGGAAAAATTATCTGCTGTTCCTGAAGCTGAACAATGCGGATGGCTGAAAGATAAATTCGGACTTTCTTGGCAGGTAACGCCAACACGCATGCAGGAATTTATGGAAAACAGTAATCCTGAAGCTGTAAATCGGGTTACACAAGCATTTCTGAAAATGAAAAAATTCAATATTGCAGAACTTGAAGAAGCTGCTAAGGGATAATCAGATTAATTAACTTCAGGTAAAGGTTTTTTCGCAGGGCCGGTTATGACTTCGCCTTTTTTGTTGAATCTGCTTCCGTGGCAGGGGCAATCCCAGGTTTTTTCGGTAGAATTCCAATTTACTAAGCATCCTAGGTGAGTACAGCTTGCAGAAAGTTTTGTTGTTTTGCCTTCGCGATTCTTGTAAACTGCAATCTTTTTTCCCTTAGTTTCGACGATTTTACCTTCATTAATTTTTATTGATGATTCATCAAAGGTTTCAAAAGAACCAAAGTATTTTTTCGTATAAGCTTTTACGGCAGTTGCGAGTTTTTGAAATAAGCTTTTCGTAACTATTACTCTGGCTAAAGGATAAAGTTTTGTTAATTGGTTTTCTTTTCCTGTTACAAGATCTGTAATGATTCTTGCGGATATTGTTCCGAATGTTATTCCTGTACCAGCAAACCCAGTGGCAACAAGCACCTTGTTATTTTCAGGAAGAAAACCTATAAACGGTAGTCCGTCAGTTGTTTCGATTACTTGTCCACTCCACTTATATAATATTTTATATTGGGCTTGTGGAAGATGTTCTTTGAGATAGTTTTCGAGTTGTTGATATTTCTTTTCACTGTTATGAATATTTCCGCCGGTATCATGGTCGCCACCTCCGATTGCCAACATTGGTTTGCCGCTGTTAGTTTTATCTACTCGAATGTAATTGTATGGATCTTCTGTATCCCAATATAAGCAATCTTCAAGATCCAGGTTTTGGATTTCGGTATAAATTACATATGTGTTTCTCTGTATAAGTTGGTTTTGGATCAGATATGGCCCACCGAACGGATTATGTGTTGCTATAACTGCATAGTCTGTGGTTATATTGCCTGTTTCGGTTTTAACTATTACACCTTTGTTGGTATTTTCAGTTTCTATTTCTAAGGCTTTTGTATTTTCGAAAATCTGAACTCCATTTTGTTTGATGACCTCGGTTAAACCCACCAAGTATTTGAGGGGGTGAAATTTTGCCTGATTAAGAAATTCAATGTATCCGTGATTTTTAATTATTACCCGATCGTCTGTTTTGAACGGGTAGTTAAAGCCGGCTTCTCTTGCAACTTCAGATTCTTCTTTTAGAAACTCGACATCTTCCGGATGTAAAGTATATCCGTAAACGCTGGTTCTCATGAATTCACATTCTATCTTTTCATATGTAGAAATATTTTCGATGAGTTGAATTGCATCTTCCTGAGATCTAAGTACCCATTTCACCTTTTCGATATCCCACCTATTTTTTATTTGTGTTAATGCGGTATCAGGGTAGGTACTTAGAAAGGCCGTTGTATACGAAGTTTCTCCTGAATATATTTCCCCTTTATCTATAAGAATCACTTTTTTACCTGTCTTGTTAAGCAAATAAGCTGTTGTGATGCCTGTTATGCCGGCACCAATGACGACAACTTCTGAAGTAGTGTCTTGCTGGAGCATGGGAAAGTTGGGCTTTTGTGTAGCAGATTCAGACCAGTAGGTGTCTTTCATATGGAAAGTATAATGCGAAATTATTTAAAACACACTTTTATGAGAGATAGAAGTTTTTGGGATTTTGCGGTGTATCACTAATCATTGAAGTGATATAATGACTTATAGTTAATTTCTCGATGTTCGACAGTTCTGTTAAAATAAATCTACTATTAATACCTCTGCTCATCATTATTTCCTTATTTCACGCACGGGATTCTTACGCACATCCGGGAGGCACGGCTGCAGATGGTTGTCACTATTGTCGAACAAATTGTTCTAAGTGGGGGGAAATTGATGGTGCTCGACATTGCCATGGAGCTACTTCAAACCAATCTGCACCAAAGCCAAAGCCGACTGTTGTTTTGACACCCATCCCTACATCAGGTGCGAAAAGCACGATAAGCCCTACCAATATTTCAACTCCAACACCGACCCCATCTCCTCTAATATGCCCTGAAAATTCGACGTATAGTTTTGTTACAGATACTTGCCAGTGTGATGAGAGCTATGAACAAGATGGAAACACATGTAAATATGTTACGCCAGAAAATAGCCAAGCGACACCAGTAGTTGAAGCAGTTGATGATGCTATAGGTGGTGAAAAAGTATTAGGATCGGAAGATAGAATTCTAAACGAAGAAAGTTCTGGAGAAGAGACTAGCCTCGTGTCGTTGCTATTAGGTGGATTAACAGTAGTGGGGGGAGCATATTTTGGGTATAAGTTGGGTCGCAGAAAAACCACTGAGTAAAACAGGATCTCTAATCTTCCAACCTCTTCGATATTCAAAGATAAAACATATCGCCCTCACGTATAATGAGTGAGTGTTAAAGAATAAACAAATAATAGATATTTTCAAATTACTGGCAATTCTTGCGGCATTTTATTTGGTGCTCAGATTTGTGCTGCTTCCTGTTGTTACCTCTGCTGAGTTTCGAGATTTCACGGAAAATGCAGGCTTATTCGGATATCTATTAGTAATTGGGTATATTGCGATTTCTCAAGTATTCATTCCATTAGCCGGAACCCCGGGAGTAGTTTTGGGTGTAACCATCTATGGAATTGATACCGGTATGTGGCTTCTTTACTTTGCTGGGCTAATCAGTGCTACTATTAATTTCTATATTTCCAGAAAGTTTGGAAGAGCTTGGGTCGAAAGATTAACAGGCAAGAAGGCTTTAAAAGAAATTGATACGTTTGCCGCTGTTGAAGGTAAAGAAATTCTTATTGTAAGCAGGCTGATAGGTTTTGCCATCTTCGATTTTATTTCGTATGCTGCAGGGTTAACAAACTTGCGGTTTCGAGATTATTTTATAATAACTGCTTTAGTGAGCATTATTCCTAATATGATATTCAAGTTTTTCTTCAGAGATATTGATATGGAAAGCGAGCAGGGAGTTATGCTCTGGGTCGGAACTATCATTTTAGCGGCAATCATTTTCGGATTCTTCATCAAATTATATATTAAAAGAAGGAAGAAATTATAAGTTGTTCGATTTGAGTTGAATGCTTAAGATTTTAAAAAGGCGCTCTGTGAGCGCCTCCTTTGGGAACCGGAAAAGATGATACATCTCTCATAAATCCTCTCTTCCGCTTAAACTAAAAACTGATCCCGAGCATTTACAAGAGTTCAAAAACTCTTTAAGCACTTGAAAATGCCCGGGATTTGTAACTAATGCTCCTGTGGTTGTTTTGTATTTGTATCTCATGCTCATAATATAGCCCTAAAGCTAGAGTATGTATTGACAATAAACTAACCATTTCATAACAAATACCTGACAATACGCATTTTTCTAGCCTGTTAATAATCTGACAATAAGGTGATAAAATTATCAGGTACTGCCCAAGCGAAATGGCGACATTAAATACAGAACCCGAGGGTATGTACCCCGAATATAAATCAGATATCACAGAGGCTTTTGTCAGGATAATGAAAAGTGGAGAAAGCTTCAGATTCACCTCTGAATCGGGGATGGGCAAGAGCAAGTATCTTCGTTATATTTCCGCTTCAAAAACTATTTACTCACGATTTTTTTCTAAAGATAAAATTAAACTGGTATATATCGATCTAAATGGTGTGTATAGACGTAATGCCGAAGATCTGATTTTACAGTTCAACAAGGCTTTAGGGATTAAAGAGTCATTGCCGGATAGTGATCGGTTAATGGCTGAGGTTTTCAAAGTATTAGAGGAATATGAAAAAATATATTTCTTAGTTGATCAGGCAGAGATATTATCCGGATTTTCAGATGAAGCCATACATTTGCTACGTTCATGGCGTGATACTTATAAGAATAAAATGTCGTATGTGTTTTCATTTGAGAAAGGATTACCGATTGACCAAATGAAGTTAAGATACTTGCTAAATATTACTTACATCGATATTTACTTCCGTGCATTGAATCTTGAAGAATCCCATGCCTGTGTTATGCAGGAAGTTGCCAAAATGGGAATAAATATTTCTAATGATGAAAAACTAAAGATCATAGAGTTGGCAAATGGAGTTCCACGCGAAATTAAGCGTTTGGTAAGTGATTTATTTTCAGGAAAAGAACTTCGCGCTCTTGAGATACAGGACAAACCGATTGAAACTCCTAATTTTCCACAACAAGAAGATTTACTAGAGGTTGCACAACGAAGTCTGACTAAAAACGAGTACCTATTCTTTAGTAAACTATGTTCGATGAAAGATAACCGTGTTTTGCACAGAGATGAAATCGCAAATATTATAAGCCCTGAAAGTAGCGGGGCAGGTGTTAGTAATGAAGCCATTGACCAGTTGGTTAGTAGAACTCGAAAGGCATTAAGTCTGATTAACCCTGATATAGAGATAAAAACAAAAAGAGGTTTGGGATACTATATTTAAAAATCAAAAATCTTGGTCCAGAAATTTACCGTAAATTCGACAACCGAAACAAAGATTTTGACTACCGGGTTGAGTATCTTACTATACAGATTCTCGAAAACCGATGGTCCTTCGTTATCGGGTGTATTGTCTCCTAAAACTTTTGGTTCTTCGTCATAAAGAATAAGCTTAGGGGTTTCTGAAGTTTGACTGCCCAGAACAGGACTTGAAAAAACTGTTTCCTGGAGGTTTTGTTCTATTGTTGATACACGTTCGGGAAGTATTAAATAAGCAGCTTTGGCAAATTCTTTTAAAGTATTGGTTCCTTTGCCGTCATTTGCCATCACCATGCTTGTCGGTAAAAATTCTACTTGTGTTAGTCCGGGAAGTAATCCGGTCAGAAGAACAGTTGCAAATAGTCCTTCTTCGCTGTTGTATCCCGGGTTAGGAAGGCCTCCTGTGATTCGGGCAAACCCTTTTTCATTGTCGATTTCTTTTTGGAGAAAAACTTCAGCAAACGAGTTGTGTGTTGTTATTTCAACGACATTAATTTCATTGGGATCAAAAGATAAATCTGCTTGTATTGCGTTAACCGAGGTTTCTATTCCTTTGATTTCTATTTTTAAGGGGAATATTTCGCCAAGCTTATATTGTTGGCGTGCAGGTGTATCGAAGTATGCGGTTTTTCTAGTTGCGGTGAAACCCAGCTTTTGCAGAATAAGATGTTCTCCATAAACAATCAATAAAGATAGACTCGAAATGCATATCAGTATTAAGAAATTATAAAAAGCGGATCTAAGATTGCGTGGAGATTTACTTTTACTAGCGTTGGTTCTGCATATTTCACAATATTCGTCTTCCCCGACTTTATTGCAGATTAGGCATGGAGGGTAATTACTGGTTGTGAAGTAAATGATTAAATAAGCGATAGAAATAAAAATTCCGGCGAGTGCAAAAACATGCACGATAATAAAGGCGATTAGAGGTAGTAATAATAAAAGTATTTTATTAGTTGTATTCATTATTTATTTATGTGGTGCAATAAAATTGAAAAATCTATTGAATCGCATTCGTTATCACTGTTTAAATCGCACATATTCTTTTCTTTTGTTTTCCAATATGAAGCCCAGCCTAGTAAGGCTATCTCCATCTCATCCGTACTAATAATATTATCATTGTTTAAATCATAAATTTTCAATTTCTCGGGAAGTCCCGGTACGGTAAATATCGTGAGGTTATCTGTTCTTGGTTGTTGTTGGATATTTTGATTAAAGGTGTTTTCCTTATCGCTCAGATCTTGTTGTTCTGAATCGGATGATTCTTCTTGGTTTGAAGCATCGTTTGAGGTTTTCTTAACTGTATAACATTGTTGGGTGCTGAATGAACAATCCGGATTGCAGGTAAGTGTTCCGTTAGTGTGACCGAAAGAAGTACAACTTTTTGAGTTTAAGTCTGAGTTATCGCATTCCTCGCCGCCTTCTTTTATTCCGTTGCCACAGATACTGATTTGTATTGTTGCCTCAATATCCGCAGTTTGTGCGTTAGCAGTATGCAGAAAAATTGTCGTAAACAGTATGGCAACAATAGTAATAATTCTTTGATATTTCTGTTTGGCCGGTTTAGCTTTGGGGGACTTTGAATCTAATGTTGTGGCTCGCCTGCTCAGTTTAATTTTCATGAGAATTAATATGGATGCCGCGCCCGAAGTATAGGGCAAAAGGTTTCAGATCTATGATTTTTTATTTACCTCAATCTTAATATTTAAATGCTTTTTTAGGAAGATAATGAGGATAATACCGAATAATATTACTGCCGAGACAGTGCTCCACGGTTGATTAGTATTCCAAAGTGATTTCAACCTAAAATACATTCCTTGGAATATATTCGCGGGGGATATCGTAAAATAAAGTTTCGCAGCTGCAGCAATGCTGATCGCAGTTTCCCCATCATCTGAAGCAACTTGTATTGGGTAACCTTCAAGGTAAGTAAAATAGTCAGCCGGAACAGCATTTATAGGCAAATTTAATGTTATATCCACTTTTTGAGCTTGTCCGGGTTCAAGATAAAATCTTGTTGGCTTGAATGTAAACCATGTATCACCGGGTTGCATTTGAGGTTGTCCTTCGTGAAACGCTAGCCTGACACCGTATTCTCCCGCGACATCGCCTGTATTTAAAACTGTTAATGGTGGAAGTTCGTAAATAATTCCGGGGGCAAGTTTATCGTCGACCTGAATTTTTCCTGTACCTACTCCAACTCCAATGGCGGCCAATATAGGGTTAGCAAAATAAAGCAGAAAAGATAAAACACCAAGTGAAAAAATAAATTTTATGAGCATAGACTAGAGATCGCATTTCAGCCAAAAAAGTTTTGAAGTGGGATCTAAGAACAATGTTAACATACCGTAATATTTAGCAATATTCTTAATTTCTTGTCGGATTAATCTGCAGAAGCTTGTACAGTCACGTTGACTGATTGCTGTGTATAACTGGTTGATGATGTAGGTACTCCGATTTGTAAATCGAATACTTGTGATCCGCTGGATGCAACAGATCCTGATAGAGTTTGATAGTTAGTAGTTAATGCTGTCCATGTTGGTGATGAATCGCAATCTGAGGTACAGAACTTATGAAAGTATTGATCTGTACTCTGAGTGGCTGCAAGAGTCCAAGCTGCAGAGTTTTGGCCTCTGATATTAATATCGGCGGTCACATTACCATTATTAGTTGCGGTTTGTGAATCGTTTACGCCATTTGTGGTTGTATCTTCAGTTCCGCTTGCGGCCATAGTTCCATATGAAACGCTACCATCTGATACTGAAACTGAAATATTTTGAACTGTAACAGTTGCACTAACCGTCGCCGTTTCGGCTGCATCAGCATTAAATGAAGTCAAAAAGAATGATAATAGTAGGACTAAAACGACAGGGGCAGCTGGAATTTTCATATTCATTATTCTGACATCATCTTTATCTATGTCAACGGTTTTAATTCTCGACGGCTTGGATTGTTACATCAACAGATTGTTGATTCGAGCATGAAGAAGTTGTCGGAGTAGTAATTTTTAAGTCGAAATCTATCGAACTTTCTGCGGCAAGATTTGTAGAAAGAGTTTGATAACTTGTTGTAAGAGGTGACCATAAGCTTCCACTGTTAGAAGAGAATTCGTGAATATATTGATCGTTTCCGTTTGTAGAAGATAAAGTCCAAGGGCAACCGGTGTTTTGTCCTTTGATATTTAAATCTACTGAAGTGTTTCCAATGTTTGTAACGGTTTGAGTGTCGTTTTCGTCTTCAGGCAGAGTAGTATTTGAAGTATTGAAATTAAGAGTTCCGTACGAAATGCTTCCGTCGTCAACCGTAACTGAAATGATTGTACTTTCTCCAATTGTCCATTGGGGAGTAACTACATAAGTGAGAGGAGCACCTCCTGTGGTTATTCGGAATTGGTAGATATCGCCGATTGTAGTGTTATCAGTTGCTTGCAGGTTCCACTCAATTTCGGTGTATTCGCCGTCATCCAAATCTATTTCATCTGCAGGGTTTTCGTCGTCTTGTATTCTGCCTGTTCTGAAGTCTCCGGTTGTTCTTCCTGATGGTGGATCAAGTCTTGCGGATGTATTTTCTCCTGAACTTGATATGTGGCTTGAGCTTGAAAGTATGATGGGTGCGTCCACTAGTCGCGCTCTTAAAATAACAGAAGCACCTGCAGGGTTTGAAGTTGTTGATCCGTTTGCTGTCATTGTAAAATCGGGTGCTGTGGTAGCGGTTCCGCCGGTTACGGTGTGGTCTGATAATACTAGCTCCGAGTCGTTACCTTGGGTTGTTCCGGATTCGTATCTCTCAGTATGGTTAGAAAAAGTTGCTCCTGTTGCTGAAATAGATTGCGCACTATAGCTTCTGGCATCGGTATTAATGGCGGATGCCACAATGATCATGTCTCCGGATGTAATTCCGGGGTTAGACGCCCCGGTTACTGACCACGATGTTCCCGCAGAGTCATCTGATCCGGAGGTTGCTGCAAGATCCCATATTTTCCCCGATACTCCTGAGTACCTTGATATTCTTCCGATTGATGAATTGCCTGACGAAATCGAAACAGATACGTTTCCTGATTCGAATCCCGTTGCTTCTCTGACGAAAATTGTAGCAGTCACATTTCCGGAATCAGCACCGCTGCTACCTGCCCCGCCTGATGCCTGGTGGTTTTCAAGTGCAGTCCATCCATCGGGTGTTGAAGGGATGCTAGGGGGGTGTTTGTTTGCTATTGCCAGCACTAATAGATCTCCCTCTGATATTTCGGTAGGGTAAGGAACTGAAATGAAGGTTGTTCCTTGACCGATATTGCCTTCTGTTCCGTAAGAGATTGAACCTTCTTCAGGAATGTTCACCTTTCTGTAAGTTTCTTCGTCTGATTTTTTATACTCTAGTTGATATTGGTTTGAATCAGGATTTCCTGAATCTCCATCATTAAGCTGAATTCTTAAACGTGTGTTTATGCCGCCCTCTCTTGTAATATTCGTGTTTTGAGCAGCAATCCAAGTTGCATTAGATTCGTCACCGTCGTCTGATCTAAATCTGAAACCTGTTTGTTCAACCGGAATATAAAGAACATCCATTTTGACGTAGTCTACCGACATTGTTATTGCTGCTGCAGCTTCGTATACACCCCAAACTACGATTCCGTTGTCGTCGATATAGTCCAAAATGTTTGAGGTGAGCGATCCGGTAATTGTTGTGTCGGTATTTGCGGTAATTGACTGGGAAGCGACTTGAGTCCAAGATGAGTTGTCTTGATAGTTTCCGTCGGCTGTTTTTACCCAGATTGTAAAGGTGGTTGTAGAAGAGGCATATCCTTCAAAGGTAAAGTCGAGTTGGTAAATTTCATCTTCGGGTTCAGTGATCGGCATTTCCATCCATAAAAATATTTCATCGCCTGACCCGGGGTTTATTGATGTAAATCTGGAATCATCAGAGGCTGAGATGGCAGAGTAATCACTATTTGACATTTGTGTGTGTGCATTTCTGTTTGCAGTAGCTCCGGCAAAAGGGAACACATCAACATCATCTCCCGATGCCCACCATTCTGACGATGAGTTGCAGCTCCCACCGCATATAGAAAAATCGTAGCTGGCAGTTGCAGCATAAGCTGTGGGAATGTTTGTCGAATATTTATCGTCGAGAACAACAGAATCACTAGCCAGAAGCCAAGCAATCAGTATGGTCGATAATGCCAGTTTTATTAAATATTTTGAAACACTTTGTTTTTCCATTCCGGGTTTTGCTGAATCTAATGTTCATATTGTAAGTGATATTTAATTCTTAAGGAAATTTATTTTGGGAAAGTAACTTTAGATTTACTGTTAGGGCTGAAGCTTGAAACTGTGCACCCTATAGTATATGATCCTGCGACTAGAGAACATTTTGGCTGAAGTGTAATTTTTGAAATTTGCTTGATATTCAGGTATTTTTGGCAGGTCGAAGTGGTTGTTGCACATTAAAAACTCAAGTTAAACCGCAACATGTCGGGAGCAGATAATTAAAGATTCCGCTGGCTCAATTCGAGCAAGCACCAACAAAATCTTTTTTTATCTCTCCCGGCATGGAACGCGAATATTCCATTTTACTTTCTCATTAATACAATCCGACAAGCTTTAGAACTTTCTTCGGAATTCTTCATTATGGTAACTTTGTTTGGAATGAATCTGAAATCTCTGCTCAAATTGTCACGCAAAAACGTAATAATTTTGTTTTTGCTTTTATATATTTCGCTAGCCTTTTTTTACGCACTAACACGCCTTGTAAATATTTCAGCTATTTTGGACTCGCTTGATTTTCTGAAAGAGCCTGAACAAAAAATTGCATACACACAATTACCGGTAACAGTTTCCGTGATTAAAAATGCAAATAAAGAAAACGCCCTACTAGTAGAAGTTTCGAGAATCTATTTTCCTCATTATTCTGATCTATTTGTTGATGTCTTTTCTCCTGAATCTGATGCGAGTGCTTTGCCTGTGGAATTTCCTCAAGTAATTGAGTTGTCTCGATTACCTGATGATGATCCGAAACTAAATTCTTATGAAATTTATTCAGACAAAATCCAAATAAAAAATATTAACCGAATCCGAAAACGACTATTTTATTGTACTTCCAGACCTGATGAGAAATGTATCACCAGGTTTTAGATGTGCTTATCAGCAAGGTATACGTCAGGTTGAGTGTGCTGTTTCTCAAAAAAATCAAATTCCTGATGAATATTCGGTAGTGCAGAAATTTAAGTTGAATTTAAGCAGGGCAAAGGTTGAAAAAAGCGTTTTAAGTTTTGATGAACTTGATTCGGTGTATCAATATTTACCGGCTCGTTATTTTACCGGAGGATCAGAATATATTATTGAATTTAAAGGTTCTTCGTCGGTTAAATATTTGTATCGTGAATTTACATATGGCATTCACATGGCCGATCAGAATTTTAATAAAGAAAAATTAACTCAGCTCACGAGAGACATGGTAATGGGTCAACTTACGCAAAATCGTATTGCTGAACATGAAAACCCAAATGTGTCGTTTGGAAAAGATTCCGTGCCGGTAGAGTGGCCTAATTTTTCAGGGTTTCCTGAAGGTATCAAGCTAAGCTTGGCGGAAGGTTCTGTTCAAACATCCGGCCCTACAGGTGCGAATTCAGTTTTATTATCCGAAAAACCGGGTAATTACGTTTTGCTTTTTCAGATAACTAAGGCGTTAGATTAACCACTGTACGACCCATAGTTTCCACCTTTTTCATTGTATAATTCCATTAGCCGAAAGAACGTTCAAGGAGGTTGCATTATGTACGGGGGTTTCGTGGCGATACTCCTCGCCACAGGGGTAATGGTCTTCTACTTTGCGTTAATATACGCGAAGCAGAAGACCCTTTGGATGATCGCTTCGGCGGTCATCCTACTACTTGGGGTAGTAATGGGTTTGTCCTGGACCTGGTCCAGAACAGACTGTTGTTTCGGTATTTTTTTCCTTTTAGCGTGGTTCTACGCCATGGGGGTAATCGGCCTGACTTGGCAGAGGATTCGCCAAGTCTAGGCGGCCGTGTGGGCAAAAAACACCGTGATAGATTATGGTTTGGCTTAAGCCAAATTCAGTTAACACACTGATACGTTCTATCAATATTTCTATATATAGATTTGAATAGAATAAGTTTCGGATAAGCTTTAATTTAAAGAACTAAAGTGTTACTTTGAAATTATGAGAAACATTTTTATTGCCCTTATATTACTTGGATTTATAGTTTTGATGTCGTATCTTTGGTACTTCAACTGGAGACCACTAGACAACAACGGCAACGGAACTGTAGCTCCATCACCGACTCCTGAACCTACACAGCAGGAAGCAAATATTACGATCACTTCACCTGTTCCGAATTCGACAGTTTCCTTGCCTTTTACTATCACCGGCGAAGCTAGGGTTTTTGAAAATGCGTTTTCTTACCGAGTAAAAGATGGCGAAGGTAGAATTTTGGCAGATGGATTTTCTACAGCTTTAAGCCCCGATATCGGTCTATTCGGACCATACGAAGTCAACATCGTTTCGCTTATACCAACTAATTCCACGTCAGCAATTATTGAGGTGTTCTCATATTCGGCTGAAGACGGATCGGAAATAAATAGCGTTGAAATTCCGGTAATGCTTGATTTAAGTAACACACAGACTACCCGAATTTTCTTTGGACAAAGAGGAGAGAGCGAGCTTGATTGTTCAAAGGTTTTTCCTGTTGATCGTATTGTTTCGACCGAAGGTGCCATTCATGAAAATACAATTAATGCACTATTAAAAGGAACTACTGAAACCGAATTTTCAGGTAGTTACTTTACAAGTATTAATATCGGCGTCGAACTTAATAACCTGACTATTAATAATGGTGTGGCAAGTGTCGATTTCAGTGATGAGATTGAATATGAACTTGGCGGATCGTGTCGTGTTACTAATATAAGATCTCAAATAACCGAAACTCTAAGGCAGTTTCCCGATGTAAATTCAGTTGAAATTTCTGTTGAAGGAAGAGTTGATGATGCTCTACAGCCTTGATAGCAGTTCATGTTCAACTTAAACCGTTCCAAAATTCTAAATATCATTGAAGAGCTTCAAAAACTCATTATAAAACCGAAGGAAACTCGAAAAGTCAGCAATTTTAACATTTGGATTCTTCGGATTATGCGAGGAGTCATATTCTTAGCCGGAGTTAATCAGGTGATCTTTCATGATCCGGGAATGGGGTTAATGGTTTTGCTTGTGTTCTTTTCTCTTGTATTGCCGACTATTTTTACCAATGGAAGAATAAAGAATATCCCCACTGAACTTGAGGTATTTTTGTTTATTGCCGTTATATTTCAATACTGGTTGGGTGAGATCCATAATTTTTACTACACGGTTCCTTATTACGACAAGTTAGTGCACCTTTTTTCTAGTTTTGTAATTGCGGTAATTGCATACATTGTGGTTTTCGCAATGCAGGCTTTCGGAAAACTCCAGGCATCAAATATTTCAATGATTATTATGGTTATTCTTATTGCGATGGGAATTGGAGCAATCTGGGAAATAATTGAATACGCACTTGATTATCTGCGGGTAAATTATTTTCCACATTGGGTTGTCTTTCAGGGATCGTTAGTTGAAGAACCTCATGAAGATACCATGAATGACCTTATCGGAGGTTTGCTTGGTGCTGTATTTACTTGGAAATATTTGTTGAGTAACAGACATGATAGCCGTACAAAAGAAATTTTGGCTGATATTAATAAACAGGTTTTTGAATAGTTTTTCCGTATAATAAAAATATATGAAAAAGTTTGCCCTGTTCATGTTTGTTTCAGTAATTCTACTGACCATTACCTTTATTTACTCTTTCATATACTTAAAGCCTTCTTTAGATAAATCTTGGGAAAGTGGTTTCGAGGTTACTCCGCAAGTTGAAATTGACGGACGTATTGTTACGTTTAAAAATCTTCGTGGTTGGATATACGATGAATCCGGTCCGATTTCATTTGATTATTATGAGGAAACATACAATGTAGATGAGCTTGAGAGAATGTGGTATTTAGTCGAACCGTTTGGAGCATGGGGAGGTATTGCACATACATACTTTGTTTTTGATTTTAAAGACAAAGAGCCGGTTGTATTTTCAATTGAGGCTCGCAGGGAAAAAGGTGAAGACTACTCTGCATTCTTGGGATTGTTCAACAAATATGAATTGATTTATTTGTGGGGTAGCGAGAAAGATATTACCGGAAGAAGAGCTGTAGTACAAAATGATGCTATTTATATGTATCCCGTGATTGCGAGTCGGGGTTTTGTTCAAGGGCTTTTTCTTGAGCTTGCAAACGAAACACATTCCCTCGAGAGCAATGCAAGATTTTATAATACAATTACAGATAATTGCACGAATTTGCTTGCCATACACGCGAATAGGGTAAAGCCGGGAGTTGTGAAAAAAGATATCTCGTGGTTGTTGCCCGGGTACGCAGATCGTTTACTATACGATTTAAAATACATTCCTCATGATATGGAGATTGAAAATTTGCGTGAGAAATACTTCATTACAGATTTTGTGAGAGAAAATTATGAGAATATGGAACTTTCATCAATCCTTCGCGATAAGCTATTACACCAATAGCATTATCAAAAATTCACGAACAAGCCACAAAGTTTTAATGTTTTTATGTGATAAAATTCACTCGATTTTCAAATATGACATTGAAGAAAAGAAGTTTTGCATTTGTAGATATTGAAACCACCGGACACAGTCACGTTAATGATCGTATTATTGACATTGCTATCATTAAAATTGATTCAGATAATATTATCGATACTTTTCAGACTACTTTAAACCCGGGAAGAAAAGTCCCTCCCTTTATAGAAAACTATACGGGTATCTTTACATCCGATTTGGAATTTTCTCCCACATTTGATTCTGTTTCCGACAAGATTTTAACAATGCTTGAAGGATCAGTATTTGTCGCTCACAACGTAAATTTTGACTACAATTTCATCAGAAGCGAACTACTACGATGCGGTTTGGAGTTGCGTACCCCGAAAATGTGTTCTATCAGGCTGGCGAAGAATATTTACCCCGGGTTACTTAAATATAGTTTATCTTCGTTGATTGATAAATTCGAATTTCAATGTGAAAACAGGCATAGGGCCTATGATGATGCTCATGTGATATGGCAATTCTATCAGTATGCGATTTCGGAACTAGGTCAGGAAGTCGTGGAGAAGGCAGTTCGAAATTGTATAGAAGAAAGCTACCTTCCACAAAAAATAGAAATGGAAACAATCGATGCACTACCTGAAACTCCGGGAGTATATATTTTCTATGGTGAGAATGATTATCCTTTATATGTCGGTAAAAGCATTAATATAAAAGATAGGGTTAAGTCTCATTTTTATGGTGGAGGAAGAACCGAAAAGGAACTTCGGATTAGCGACCAAGTTTCAAAGATCAATATCATTGAAACTGCCGGAGAGCTAAGTGCACTCATACTCGAATCACGCTTGGTTAAAGAAATGATGCCGATTTACAATAAAAGACTAAGAAGGTATCGAGAACTTGTTGTTGCTAAGAAATCCAAAGATGAATCCGGATACTTTACGGTTGAATTAGAGCGGGCAAAAAAAGCTTCTTTAAAAAATATTGATGATTTATTGGGAGTTTTTTCATCCGTTAAAGCATGTAAAGAATTTCTTGATAAAAAGCAGGAAAAATATCAACTATGCTCAAAACTGCTTGGTCTTGAGAAAGTTTTATCGGGCTGTTTTAAATACCATCTTGGAAAATGTTCGGGTGCGTGCGTAAGCAAGGAATCACCTGATGATTACAATTCTCGCTTTACTGATGCATTTTCAAATGAATCTTTTGACTCGTGGCCGTTTGATAACCCTATCAAAATAACTGAAAGCCTTGCGGATAGTGGCCTTGAAAGCACATATATTATAGATAAATGGTGTTTGATTGATGATTTCGGAACTGCTGAAAAATCGAAGGTCAGAAAGAATATTTTAAAAGGGTTTGATCTTGATGTTTATAAAATACTAAGGTCGTATATCGATAAAAGCCCATCTAACATTAACATTTCACCTGCTTAGGACATTCTCCTTCTTGCAAGTTTATAGGCAATATAACCGAATATAAATATAGGTAACCAGATGACGGCATAAACACCAATCCAGATTGCTGATTCAGCTAAGCCTCTAAGTGATATTACTAGTGATCTCACAGCCATCTTGAATGCTACCTCTGGTCTCCAGTTGTTGTCCGGTGCATAGGGAAGGCCGAATTCATCTGTTGATAAATAAACCGTAAAAGCGACAGTAGAAGACATTTCTTCTAGTCTTATCTGTTGAGTTTTAATTGAGTCCATTTGTGATTGAAGGTTGATTATTTCTCGCTGGATTCTAAGCAATTGATCGATATTTTGTGTTTGATCAAGCATGTTCTCAAAAATTGTTTTTGTTTTCTCTAAAGTGATTAGTCTTGCTTCGTTATCTTCATATTGCGAGGTTACATCTCTGCCGCTAATATTTTCAGACACAACCTTTATAGAAAGATCTCTTATGAAATTGATAAATGACCCTGCACGGTCGACGGGTACTCTTACCGTTACAGTTCCGACCGGCGATTCTAGGGGACGTGTAATATTTGAATTAACAAGAAACCCTCCGGTATTAACAGCATTGCTTATTACTTCTCCCATGCGGTTTTGTACATCGTCAACCTGAATCGAAAAATAAGTTTCGGCAATAAATTGTCTTCCTGTAGCAGTTGGGATTACGCCTCCTCTTACAGAGCTATCAGAGGCTATTTCGGGAGCCATGCCTAAGGTAGGTGCTCTTTCGCCATCATAGCTTGCGGTGCCACCATAATTAAGCGTGTTCTTTGTGTGAAATGAAGTTCTAACAGGGTGATTTTTAAATAGAAAAGCTAGTACAAGAGCAAGGATTACAATAGATACGAATTTATTTTGAGAAATCCAATTTGCAATTGAAGAAGCATTCATTAAGGTGATTCTAGCAAAATGCTGAAAAGATTTGCAAATAATTTCGCCAGCAGATTTCTGTCGAGACTTTAAATCAAATAGAACTTCATGATATATTTTATATATGAGTCCTGCGCCTGAAACTTTGGAAATTAAGAGCAAATTGCCTTCTTATTTCCAAACCCCTATGAGTATCTTCTTCTTCCTTATGGGAATTGTATTCATTGTTTTTGTTTTTACCTTTACCTACGTAGCAGATAAAGATGCGTATGTGCAAAAAATTAACGCAAATAGAGCTGGTTCTTTAAATGCACTGGATTCATTTAAGACTGATTTTGGCAAAGCGAGTATAAGCCTGAGTTCTTTAGTGCACGGAGGCCCAGGTAAAGATGGTATTCCTTCTTTAAGTCAGCCTTCATTTTCAAGAATATCCGACGTGACAACACAAGTGGAAGATCGCGGATTGTTAGTGACTTCCGGAGATGAAGTTAAGTTCTACCCTTTGAATGTTATGGTTTGGCATGAGGTTGTTAACGATGAAATCGATGGCGTTCCGGTTGTGGTTTCATATTCCCCTTTAACAGGTACTGCAGTTGCATATGACCGATCCGTTGGTGACGCAGTGTTAGATTTTGGTGTAACCGGTTTATTATATGAAGCAAATCAGATTATGTATGATCGCAAGAGTGAATCCTTTTGGGTTCAAAATTCAGGTGTTTCAGTTGCGGGGTTTTATAATGGAACTTCATTAAAACGAAGAGATGTCCAGATTCTGGATTTTGCAATGTTGAAGAAGTTGTACCCTAATGCCTTGGTATTAAATACAGACACCGGATATTCTCGCGATTATACTCGTAATCCTTACGAAGAATATATGTCATCGGATGTTTTGTATCCTGAGTTCAGGATATCCTATATAGACAATAGAAATCATCCTAAAGATTTGGTTTACGCGTTTCCTGTTGGTAATGTTGTCTTTGCAATTCGCGAGAATGATGTGGTAAAGGGCAAACCATTAGTATTTAACGAACATGGATACGAATTGAAGGTAGAAAGAAAAGATTCAGGACTGGAGGCACACGTTCTTGGATTAGATCCTGATACAGATCGGCCTAGGTATTATAAGATGCCGGGGTATTATGAGATGTGGTTTTCTTGGTCTGTCGCTCGTGTCGATGACGGAATTCTTCTTGAAATAAAATAGCCCCACTTTTTGCTAACATAACTGCATGATAGAATTGCTCAGATTAATGTTCTCAGTGAAGGCATTGGGCACCTCTAGTTAGCCTATTATTTACTATATGAAAATTTTAGCCACAGGAGCCGCCGGATTTATCGGTTCCAATATTTGTGAGTACCTATTAGAAAAAGGTCACGAGGTTGTAGGTTTAGATAATTTCAATGATTATTACTCTCCAAAGCTTAAAGAATTTAATATCAGCTCGTTTGTAAATCATCCCAAATTTAAACTTTACCGCACAGATCTAACCAATATTGCTGATACAGACCGTGTATTTGAATCTGAGAAACCTGAGTCCGTTATACACCTTGCTGCCTGGGCAGATGTTACATATTCCGTTATAAACGCACATGTTTATGCTGTGGAAAATTATGTAGTAACCAGCGATTTAGCAGATTTGTCTGTGAAACATAATGTAAAGTCTTTCGTTTTTGCTTCTACTTCTTCTGTTTATGGAAACAAAAATGAAGTCCCATTTGCTGAGGACTCAAACACTGATTTCCCGGCTGCACCTTATCCGGCTAGCAAGAAATCAAGCGAAATTCTTTTGTACACATATAATTTGAATCACGGTCTTAATGTGTCTGTTCTGAGATTTTTTAATCCTATTGGCCCTAGATTAAGACCTGATATGGCAACTCCAAAATTAGTAAGAGCTGCTGAATTCGGCTATGAGTTTCCCCTTTATCAAAACCCTACAGCATCATCGCGTGATTACACATATATAGGTAATATGTGCGAAGCTATGGAAAAAGCGGCAGGAATGCAATTAGGATACGAAGTTATGAATCTTGGTAACTCCGAGCCTGTGACCTTAATTGATTTATTAAATACTGTCGAAAAAGTTTCCGGGAAGAAAATCAAAACCGTGGAAGATCCTCGAATAGGTCAGATGAGTATTACATGTGCTGACATCACTAAGGCTAAGAATATATTAGGATATAATCCTTCTGTGAACTTGGAACAAATGATTGAAATCTACTACAAGTGGTTTATTGAACAGCCCGAGTGGTATCAGACACTAAAGGTTTGAATGCCTTCCGGCAACGGAACTATTAAATAAACATGAAAGCTGACTATTTATCTAGACAAAAACCTTCGGGGAATTTGGTTTCGATTGTTATTCCTTGTTATAACGAGGAAAAAAACATTAACCGTACGCTTGAAGGTCTTTTGGAAGAGGAAAAAAAATCTCCTTATAAATTCGAAATTATTGCTGTCAACGATGGCAGTAAAGATGGCACCTGGAGTGTAATTTCCGAATACGCGGAAAAACATCAAAATATAGTTGGTATTAACCAAATGGGGAATTTTGGGCAGTCTCAAGCATATCAGGCCGGTTTCGATACTGCTTCAGGCG
Organism: Patescibacteria group bacterium; assembly: GCA_048499955.1. Taxonomy (GTDB): domain Bacteria; phylum Patescibacteriota; class WWE3; order 2-01-FULL-39-13; family 2-01-FULL-39-13; genus JASNYX01. Next base: position 60,264 of record JASNYX010000003.1, read on the forward strand.
GATATGTACTAATATGTTCCGCGGATCTTGAAACTCCTTTACATCACATTCACGACGTTATCAGCTATCTCGATAGCGGATACGACTTTGTAAACACCAACCGTGAAGGACGTTGGGGCGGAGATCGTGCAGCAAAAAGCGGAATGGCCAATAAAATCATTCAGAGGATTTCGAAGATCGATATTAAAGATCGAGGAAGCGGAATGAAAGGTATGATTTCACCTATCGCTAAGACGATTAAATTTTATGGAGAAATGCACAGGTTTATTCCGGATTATGCCAGTGTTTATGGTGCGAAAATCAAAGAATTCGATACTGAATTTAAAGATCGTGATGCCGGAGTTTCAGCTTATCAAGGTCATAAAAGAACAATCAAGGTGTTGCTCGACTTAGTAACGTTATATTTTATGTTGTATTTTTCACGAAAACCTTTCACTGCTATGCCGGGAAGGCTATTCGGATTCTCAGGTGCCGTCATGGCGGTTATTGGCTTCGGTATTACCTCAGTCTTAATTTTCGAGAAAATCTTTTTCGTTGAAAATCTTGCTGATCGTCCACTTTTTACCTTAGGAATTTTTATGCTGCTACTTGGAATTATTATGACAATGTTGGGAATGCTTGGTGAATTACTTATGCGAATCTATTTCGAATCTACAGGAAGAAAACCCTATATGGTTCGGAATACTATAAATGGTAAAAGTGCATCGTAACTCATAATAATGAATAAACACTTTTCTCTTTTTGTAAAAGTATTAATAAGCGTTTCTTTGATTTCATATCTGATTTATTCACAGGATATAGCATCTATAAGAGAGGGTTTGGCTAGTTTTTCTATCATATTTTTAATTTTTGCGGTTTGCATCCAATTGTTGGGAACTCTATTTTCTGCTTATCGTTGGCAGTTGATTTTGAAAACTTCGGATGTAAATGTTTCAACAAGATACCTATATATTCTGTATTTGAAGGGTTATTTTTATAATAACTTTTTGCCTACTCAAATGGGCGGCGATGTTTATAAGTCTATCAGTCTAGGTAAAAAAATTGACGATCAAAGCACGTCTCTTTTCAGTGTTTTTATGGATAGGTTCGGCGGTTTACTTATTTTGCTTTGCGTAGGTTTGATCGGTGTATCTTCTTTATTCGGTACGAGTGGATTGATAACTGCATTATTGATTCTATTTGTTTCGACTTTGGCTTATTTTCCTATTTTGGAATTGTCGGATAAATATTTAGGGAAAAAAATAAAGCTGATTTCGAAGTTTAAAAAGGCGAGCTCACTATTCATGACAAACAGGAAGTCTGCAGTTAAAGTGTTGCTGTATTCGCTTTTAATACAACTATGTTCTTTCGCCGGACTTTATATTATTTTTATCGGATTCGGTATTTTTTTACAGATGTGGGATGTAATCGCTTTTATGCCTATTGCCTCACTATCTTCACTTATACCTTCTTTTAATGGCTTAGGTGCACAGGAAACCGTTTATGCATTTTTATTTTCAAATGCCGGAGTAACGGTTGGGATTTCTATTGCGGCATCAATCATTATGCATTTAATGAGAATAATAATGAGCTTTTTTGGCGGAATTTTAATTCTTTTTGGAATTGAATAGTATGAAAATACTGAGAATTGTTTATGACTGGCCTGATTTAAATAATATTACAGAGGGTTTGGCTCCTGCACCATATGAATTGTCTTTAGCTCAGACACGACTAGGTCACGAAGTGTATGTTCTTTGTGGAAATCTTAACGGACGTAACCTTAAAGCAGGGAAGTTTTCGTATGATTTAGCGGACGGTAAGATTCATGTTTATAATCTGCCAAGAGCTATTGGAGGATTCGGGCCATTTTTGAGCACTTCAATTTTTGTTCTGATCTACTATTTCTATTTGAGATTGTTTCGGCGGATTGATATTGTGCATAACCACGGTCATTTAGGGCTTTGGTTCTTGCTGTATAAATCGATTTTTGGATTTGTAGATAAGATTCCGGTGATCGGGCACTTCCATATTACAGCAAGAGGTAGAGAGAAAGCGTTAATTGAATCAGGGCAGAAAATCGATTCTTTTTCAAAGTTCTTTGAATACCCTTTGCATAAATTTTCAGATTTTTTGATGACTAAAGTATGTTTCCATTTGGTAGCCGTGAGTAGGGATATCGTTCATGAGGTGCAAACTTTCTATGGTGTGAAAGATTCAAATATCACAATACTCGAATCCGGAGTTGATGCGAACAGATTTTCGGAATCAGGTAAAAAGGCTTCACTAAATTTTAAAAATACCGACATCATAATCGGAAATGGCGGAAGACTTAGCAAAAGGAAAAATATTGATGTTCTTGTAAGTGCCGTGTCGTTGCTTCCTGAAAACTATAAATTGGTTCTCTGGGGGCCGTGGGATGAGAAATTCAAGCCGGTTGTAGACCGGATTATTAGTAGCAAAAATATGTCACATAGGGTGCATTATGCGGGTGTAGTTTCTTATTTTGATGTTGATGATTACTACCGGGCAACAGATATTTTTGTACTCCCTTCATCGTATGAAGGGCTTCCCAAAGTTGTTCTCGAGGCTTTAGCTTGCGGATGCAAAGTTATTGCTAGTGGGTTTAGTATAGATCATGAACTTCCTGAGCTTGTGCTTATTAAAGAAGTGAATGAAAAATCTTTAGCAGATTCTATTATTTCAGCATCGGGTAAAGTTAAGAATCGCGAAGTAACCCGAAAGATTGTTGAAAAATTTTATAGTTGGGATTCTAAGGCCTTGTCAGTAGACGAAATAATGAATACTTTAGTAAATCGATAGCACTCTGGGTATCTCAAGACAACTAAGCTCATCCGTGCTATCTTCGTAAAGAATATGACCACAAAGATACTAAAATTTCCAAACGGTTTCTTATGGGGAACCGCAACCTCTGCACATCAAATTGAAGGCAATAATAAAAACTGTGATTGGTGGAAGTGGGAACAAAGCAAAAAATATCCGGATGGAGTAAATGTTCATTCATCTGACGACTCAATTTTCGAGGAACGAGAGTGGCCGCTTGAGCCATCAAATGATGCGTGTGATTCGTTCAATAGATACGAGGAAGATTTTGATTTGTGCGTGAAAATGAACAATAATGCCGTTAGATTTTCGATCGAATGGGCACGAATTGAACCTGAAGAAGGCAAGTTTGACGAAGAAGCATTGAATCATTATAAAAAAATGATTTTGGCTGCGAAATCGAGAAATCTCCAGACCTTTGTTACTCTTCATCATTTCACCAGTCCTGTATGGTTTATGAATAAGGGTGGATTTGCAAATTGGAATGCACCGTATTATTTTTCACGTTATGCGAAAAAATGTGCTGAAGTTTTTGGAGCGGATATAGACGCCTATTTAACGATAAACGAGCCTCAGGTTTACATTTTTATGTCATATATAAACGGAATTTGGCCGCCGGCTAAGAGAAATCCCTTTTCCGCGTCATGGATAAACGTTAATTTCACCAGAATTCATCGAGCTGCATATGATGCAATCAAAAGTGTCAGTTCCGACTACAAGGTTGGTATCGTACGACATATAGTATGGAGAGAAGCTTTTTCGCGCAATCATATTTTGTATCCGGTAGATTGGTTTGTAGCGAAGGTAATGTATTTTCTCAACCTCGATTTTTTTATGATGCTGGTAGGAAAGAAAAACGACTTAATTGGTCTAAATTATTACTTTACTGAAATAGTTAAGAACTTTTTGCCTAATAATCCTGATGATAGAATTTCTGATTTGGGGTGGTGGATATGTCCTTGGGGATTGGAAAAAGTGTTATTAAGCTTGAAAAAATACAACGTGCCGATTTACATAACTGAAAACGGGATTGCGGATGCCAAAGATCAGCTTAGAAAGGAATTCTTGTTCGAAATGATTCATGCCTGTCATGTGGCGATTGAACAGGGTGTAGACCTTAAGGGCTATTTTTACTGGTCTTTATTGGACAACTACGAGTGGCATCACGGCTTTTGGCCAAGATTCGGGCTTATCGAAATTGATAGAGAAAATAATCTTGAAAGAAAACCGCGTGCTTCAGCCGACTTTTATGGAAAAATTGCCCAAGAAAACGGTTTAGAGATTATCTCGTAATCTTTTACTATGGCGTCGTAGTTTCCGAAACGGTACTATATTAATATGAACTTTCTGCCCGATTGGTTCAGACCCAAAAAGAAGACCCAACTCAGTGAGGCGTTTAGCCTCTTTTTAAAATTCTTTTCGTTAAGGATTATTCAGATTTCTCTCATAGTATTGTTGTTACTGATTGTTATTCCTCTAGTGTTTTTCATAATTCACAGGCCCACTCGTCAGAATGATATTTCGTATGGTGTGACTTTTAGCAACCGGTATGCAACTGAGCTGGGTTTGGACTGGCAAGATGCCTATATTAAGTCCCTCGATGACCTACAGGTTAAGAATTACAGATTGGTAGCTTATTGGGACGACATTGAGCGAGTTAGAGATACTTATGACTATACGGACATTAAATGGCAACTCGATGAAGCAGAAAAGAGAGACACAAATATTATTTTAGCTGTGGGTAAAAAGGCACCAAGATGGCCTGAATGTTTTGAGCCTGATTGGTGGAAAAACATCAGTCACTACGATGAACGGGAACTTGAGCTATTGGAATTTGTAAAGCTTACAGTTAACGAGTTAAAAGGTTACGACAGCATTAAAATCTGGCAGGTGGAAAACGAGCCGTTTTTCCCTTTTGGGGAATGCTCAAGATTTAAAGAAACTACTCTTGAGAAGGAAATTAACTTGGTTAGAAGTCTCGATTCCCGACCGATACTAACACAAGATAGCGGAGAGGGTGGCTTATGGTTCAAAACCTATTCATACGGTGATTTGATGGGTATCTCAATGTACAGAAAAATCTGGTATGACTTTTGGGGAGTGTTTTTAGGTCGATCTATTTACTTTCAGTACCCACTGGCACATTGGAGCTATAAGATTAAGGCTGCCGTATTAGGAATCCCTTACGATCGAATTTATGTTACAGAGTTACAAGCAGAACCTTGGGGGCCGGGAATAAATTCCGAGTTGTCGCAAGAAGAGAAAAATAAAACGATGTCAGTTGGAGATTTTGTTTCTACCATAAGTTATGCTCAAAACGCAGGGTTTAAACACCTATACTTTTGGGGTGTCGAGTGGTGGCTATGGGAAAAAGAAGTTAATGGAAACTCGTTCTACTGGGATACTGCCAGGGCATTATTTGCCACAGGTAAATAATTTAGATAAAAGTCTTCAAGTATTCTAAACCTCCGGTTAGCCCGTTTGTATCTCCAAGTGCAGATATCCTGATTTCCGGCGTGTAAGCCGGTAACGATTTATCTAATGCGGATATAAGAGGCTTCAGGAAAAGATGAGATTTTTTCGACATACTTCCACCGATCACAATTACTTCAGGTTGCCACAATAGTGTCAGGTTATGGAAACCAACCGCCAAGATTTCTCCATACTCTGCCCACAGAGCAGGATCATGGTAATCGATCGGATTTACACCATATCTTTTGGTGAAACCTGTACCTGAAGAGAAGCTTTCCCAGGAACCTTTAATATTGCGGACAGCTAGCTCATTACCATGAAAGTTTATGATGTGGTGTCCCGGTTCGTAGTTATACCGTGTATCGGGAATTTTTCTATCGACAATCAATGTACCGCCGACTCCTGTGCTGATAGTTACATAGGCTACTCGGTTGAAGTTTTTTCCTTCTCCTGAGGTTGCTTCTGCAAGTCCAGCGAGCGTGGCGTCGTTCTCAATTTTTATTTCACAGTCCAAATCGGGGAAAATGTCTTTTACCGTTTTTCCATCAAGATAGGGAATATGAGGAGCTTTAATGACCTTATTTTCGTGGTGATCAACGAATCCTGCAACTCCGAATAAGATTGACTTGTGTTGGCCGAAAGATTTTAACGTTTCACATAATTTTTTAGAAAACTCAGGAAAAGTTTGAGGTGTGGAATACCTTATTACTTCCTTGAACTCTTTGGCGTGTGTTGTGATTCCGATTCTGGTATTAGTGCCTCCGGCATCGATTATTGCGTACATATTATTCAGCAGTGTCTTTTAAATAATTAATAACCGGTAGCTGATTTCCTGAGAGGAATTCAATTGTTGCACCTCCGGCAAGGCTAACATGAGAGATATTTTCTGCATTCCCGAATTGGTTAAGAGCATCAATAGTATCGCCTCCTGCAATTATTGTGTTTCCGGCATGGTTTGAAAGCTCTTCAGCAACGGTTTTGGTTCCCAGTGAGTAATTGGGCTGTTCATATACCCCAAGAGGGCCTGCCCAGAAAACTGTTTTTGATTGTGAAATGATTTCTTTAAACAAGTTTGTTGTCCTTGGGCCAATATCGTAGGCTGCCCATCCATCTTGTATTGTTTCCGAAGATTCAGTTACGTTTACAACTTGATGTTCGCTATCGTTATCAATTTGCTTACCTACCACAAAATCAATTGGGGTTACTATTTTCCCTAGGTTCGTGTTTTCTGAAATTTCAAATAAATCGGGTGTGTTTTTATGACCTTTCTCTATAAGTTCATGTGCAATAGCCAGTATGTTTTTATCACTATCTTTTGTGGAGGAGACTTTTTCTTCCACATAGGAATTTCCCAGATTTTTACCTTCAGCTTTTAGGAAAGCGTTTGCTAGTCCACCTCCTACGAGTATTATGTCGGCAATGTTATAGAAATTGGTAATAGCATCAATTTTGTCTGAGATTTTGGCTCCGCCTATGACCACGGTAAAAGGTTTTTCCGGTTTATCGAGAAGTTTTTGGAGTGAGTTGTATTCTTCTTCAAAGTACATACCGGCACATGAGGGCAGTATTTTTAGAATGCCTGATGTGGAAGATACCGCTCGATGTGCCTGGGGGAAACCGTCAAAAACAATATAGTCACATCCTTCGCAGAGTTTTTCTGCAAATGAATGGTTCTCTTCGTAGTCTTCTTTATAGAATCTGGAATTTTCCAACATCAGAATTTCTCGGTCTTTTAGTGCTCGGATTTTACTGTTGATTTCGGGCTCAATGCATCCATTTACATGGATTACCGGTTGTTTAAGCATTATAGATAATGCTTCGGCATGCGGCTTGGTAGAGAGATCATTTTCAAATCCGGATTTAGGTCTGCCGACCCAAGTTAAGATTACTATTTTGCAGTTTTGAGAAAGTAAAAAATTGAGAGTAGGTAGAGTCCGTTTTATTCTGGTGTCATCTTTTATTAGGTATTTGTCGTCTTTTAACTGTGTCTCGATATCGTAGGGTGCTCTATATAAAACTGTTCTTCCGTTTAAGTTTTGCCCTGATAATGATTTTAAACGCATATGTTTATTATATATGCGAATTTACTAAGTAGAACAAGCAAATCGCCTTTTTTAAATTAATAGAACGATTTAAGTCTGCAGGGAGGGTCTTACAAAAATCTTACAAGTTTTTGCATTTTTTTTGTGAGGCCTAATCTAGTCTATTTTTATAGATCACATAGTTTAATCGTTTAGTTAAGGGGATGTGCGAATTATTTTATGTGATTCAATCAGCCAGTCTGCCGTCACTAGGTGGCTGGCTGAGTAAAAAGAATTATTCAAAAATAGTGGAGAGTTCTCTCATTCTTTCGACTCCGATGGTTTTAATATAGTTTTCGATGTCATTCCACTCTTTGTAATTTGATACCTCTTGCCATACGGATCTTCCTACTGCGTAACCTTTTGATCCATACTCTCTAGATAATTCCAACGCTTGTTGAAATGAGTCGTACTCCATTCCACGACTGAGTACAATCCAAGGTATTTGTACCTGGCTTTTGATTTTCTCTAAATACCGTCGGGAACTATCGACATTGCTAGTGTCGTTTAACGGAAATTCGATTTTTAATATATCTGCATATTCTTGTAATGCAATGGTAGATTCTACGATGTCATGAGCTTTATCAAAAGGATCTGTTTCATTTAGCGGATACACAATTGGCTCAATAAGAAAGGGAAGTCCCGCATTGTGGGCTTCTTCGCGAGCTTTTTTTAATGTGTCCATTTTTTGAAAATGACCGGAGGCGTTATCGTTATAGTAAACAAGAATCTTAATAGCATTTGCACCCATTTCTTTTAATTTCTCTGCATCGAATTGTTCATACAGTTTTAATTCACGATTTTGGTCGCCTTCAGTGTAGCCTGAATGTTCACGACTTAGCATCACTCCTATATTTTTCTCCTTAGCCGCAGCAATTGCCGGTTTTCCGTATTCGGGATCGACTAAAATTGCAGTAATTGTCGAAGCAAACTCCTTTGCTAAGAGCTCTTTGAACGCGATTAGCTTATCTGCGGGAATAAATTTCTTAAGAGAGTCACGATGGTCGAATGCGGCAATTTTAATAAAACCTTTTTGGTCGGTAATGGAAGAAAGATTCATATGGTGATATGTTACCTGATTTACATTTAAATCTATAGGAGATAGGGAACTGTTGCACTTTGGCCATTAGTTCGGTTATTTGTTAATGATGCATCATATGCAGCTCGTTTTGCAGGGTTTCTGAGCGTGGAAAAAGCTTCATTCATGGCTCTTACTCTATCGGATTGTGCCTGTTGTTCGGCATAAGGTAGTTCAGCAAAGTCTCTCAACGTCGCTTCGAATTGACTATATGAATCAAGTATTTCGGCATCTGTTGCATCCGGGGATACTCCAAGCCTTTCATAATAATTGCGAGGGTCGCTGTTTTGAAGTTCTAACCGGTCGCGTGCTTGTTTGGCCATTTGTTCAACTGTTAGAGGTTGACTTGCCGATGGATTTAGTACGTTCGAATTCGGGGGTGATATTGTGCTTACAGCAGATGGTGGAATAGTCGGACTAGGTGGTACCACTACTTGTGCAGGTGCTACCGGGTTAGACTGATTGGTTGGGTTAGCTGGTACCGTCGGAGGAGTTACAACCGAGTTAGGCGAGATAGTAGGATTAGGTGGTGTTATCGGTGGCGTTGCAGCTTGGCTAGGTGGAACAGTCGGGTTCGTCGGTGTTATCTGAGGTATTACAACCTGGCTAGGTGAAATAGTTGGATTAGCCGGTGCTACCGTGGAGTTTGAAGTCGGATTGGGTTGAGAAACCGGATTAGACGGTGTTATCGGTGGCGTTGCAACTTGGCTAGGTGGAACAGGCGGATTAGCCGGTGCGACCGTAGAGGTCGGAACCGAATTGGGTTGAGAAGGCGGAGTAGTTGGTACAACGATGGGGGCTCTTGGTGGCCTCGAGTTTCCTGATTGCAGGTTACCGGCAATAGGTCTTTGAGATTCTTTCACTTCAGCTGACATAAGTTTTAATGCGACAAGATCAGGAATCGCACCAAGTACAAGTCCGGCCTCGCTTTTTATGAAGCGATGTAATACGTCGAATAGAGTTGGATTAGCCGGGCTCTTTTCAAATGCTTCAAGTTGGCTCATAAGTAAATCCAGCTCAGACCTATGAGCAATTAGATCTGCTTGATGTACAAGGACTTCCTGCAATTTGAGTGCTTCAACGAATCGGGAAATTTTCAGTACCTCTACGTTAGGATGACCCCTCGCATTTCTTGCTGCGTTAGTAATGGCAGCGATTTGATCTTCATTTAGCCCAATATTCTTGGCAGATTGTGTGACCGGGCTTACATTTTCAGGAGAAACTGCCCACTCGATTAATTTTTCCCATCTGGGGTCTGTATTATTTGCTGCCGCAAGACCTTGTTCAAGGTTTCCTGTGAATAAATCATTTGAAATGAGTGCCACTATTTGTTCATAAGCTCCTATCTCATTACCACCCGCATATTGGCCCCTCATGATGATTGCTTTCCACATGTCCATTACCGGCCAACCTTTTTCCTCTGCCAACCGAGCTACTGTATCTCTCATATGAGGTTTAAATTGCAGATCCTCATATAATTTCGCAATGTTTTGAAGGCGATCCCACCTGCTTCCCGCACCCTGGCCTCCTGCATCAAGGTATTCTTTCCAGTTGTCTCCAAATATTTGCTGTGTTTGATCTATCACATCTTCGCTTTTGTAGGTTAATCCGTCTAAAAATCTTCTGGCGACATGTCTTACTTTCTCTGATCCTTCTCCCAATTGTTCGGTGATATTAGAAAAGGGATCTTCAATGCTTAAGTCAGGTAATGGGGTATTTGATCCGTCTGATCTTGGCAAATTATCCAAAATTAATTGCCTTATATCGATTTCATTGCCATTCACGGTAACCTTTAACTCATGAGGTAAGAGATTTTTGAGATTTTCCAGATGAATGTTTAAATCTAAGTCTTCTTCTGATATTCCCCATTGTTCGAGCAGGTTATCTGAAGACTTAATTTGAGCCACCAGTTTTTCGATTGCATCTGTTGCGGTTTCAATATGATGTGAATTATCTTCAATAGCGGTATTTACATGTTCCATAACATTTTGAACATGAGGTTTTAGAGCTTCGTATGTACTGTCTATGTAGTTTCTGTCCCCTGTGAAAACATCCATCCATCCTGGGGCATTTTCAACAACCGATTGTAAGGTTTGAGCGTAGATTAAAGATTTTGCAGCCCTATCGATCGCTCCGGCTCTTGAATATGCGACTCCGGTTTCCTTTATGATTCGAGTGGCTTCGGTTCTAGCTGCTTTGAAAATATAATTGTTAAATTGGTCGTCGATTTCTTGGTCAGTGCTCCCGACCATTTGGTTTGCGATTTGGGTTCTTATGGCAGCACTTGAAGTTACAAGCAGATTTGCTCGTTTGGCAATTATTTCAAAGTCGGGTTCTCTTTCAAATCCTGAAAGAATTGATTGTACGTATAATTTTTTTGCAATTTCAGACATTCCGACGGGATCACTGACGGCAAGTGCTTCGATTTGTGGATATAACGGTGTGTTAAGGTCGATGTTTCTATCTTGTAGGTATTGGTCAATTTCGGTATCACGCTCTACGATTCTAAATCCACCTTTACCCATGAATCCTGATTCTAGTGTTCTTGTTTTGAGGCCGGATTTCACCACATAGTTCCATACGTTAGAAATAGTTCTTCGGAAAACATTCTTATTCTTGTTTTCTTCGGCTGTTTTGCTTCGTTCTATTTCTTTTCGGTATAAGGTAGCTGCTCCTTCTCCTGTTTCTGCGTTTATCTTTGAGTATTCTTGTTTGGCTTTCCATTGACCCAGAAGGGCTCCGGCAGCTACACCAACTAAGGGTCCTGAATATTCAAGTGCTTGTGCACTGGCTTCGATTCCGGTGCTAATCGCTACAGGAACGGCAACTTCTACGAGTTTTCTACCAACTTCAATTTTACTAGGCCGGTCATGTTCGACTGGGGGTCTAGTGTATGAAGATTCCAACCCTCGTAAAAAGCTATCAAATGAGGCATTTGCAGATCCTCCGGGCAAAAGACCTTCTTGTCTGACTATTTCAGTGCCGATGCTTCTGACCGCATTTCCATTTGCAGGAGTTTTTTCTTCCTTATGTATAAGGTCTGAAAGGTGAGTCCTATATTCCATACTTAAGCTTAAATTCTGAGTACCTATTTAATGCATCTTTTAGGTTTTGCAGATTATCATCAATATAGGAGCTTTCAATATCAAAAATAATTTTTTCGCCTTCGTTTTGAACAGGTTCTTCTCTATGTTGTATTAGTTGGAAAACATCTTTTAGCTGTTGAATAAACGCTTGTTTTTTTACGGTTGCGGCAGATTTATCGACATAGTCGTTAAAATCAGGAAACAGCTCGAGTATGTACGTTTGGATTTCGATAGGGTCGGGAGATGTATCGAGTTTCTGCTCGATTTCAGTGATAACTTTAGGGCTAATATTATTTAATGTTAAATAAGCAGTAAAGGCTTTATGTATTGAGGCTTTAGTAAGTGTAGTAAGTGCCAGTGATTTTTGTTCATCTGAGAGCTTCACTCCCAATAAATCAAAAATATTTTGTTCCAGAAAAAACTTTTCAACTTCGGTTAAATTTGGGGCAGGCATATACCATCTATCTTAATACAGGTACGAGTATTTCTAAACCTTCTAATCTTCAACAAGTTTTGGGTCTAGAATAGCCGGTTCGATACTAACAATTTTTGCTTCCGGTCCTATTTCTTTCATTCTATCTAGCGTATCTATACGTGAGCTAAGTTTCTCGAAGTTTCGATGAACCTCATCTGATTTATTTTTTGCGTTATTTAGATGTTGTGACATTACTCTAAGGGATTCACCGAAGTGGCCGGAATCTTCTTTTATGCTCTTAATTGCCGCGAGTATTTCTCTTGCTCGTGATTCAACTTTTTTGCCTTCGAGTCCGATTAAAATTGCCTTAAGATATGAATAAAATAGGTTAGGAGAAACAGGAAGAACACGTTTGTTCCAGGCATATTTGCCTAATTCCTCTGAATTGTTTACAACTACTTCATAATATATGGCTTCGCTTGGAATATACATGAGTGCAAAATCTAAGGTTCCTTCGTTGGGGAGAATGTATTTCTTGCCGATATCATCGATATGTTTTTTTACGTTTCTCACAAACTCTCTTTTTGCTTGATCTCGTTCTGTCTGCAACTCTTTTTGAATCATTGCATTAAAGTTTTCTAGGGGGAATTTCGCGTCTACACAAACGAAACCCTCCTCTACTTTTAGTAGGGCATCAACGATGTCTCCCGATCTGAATTTATGTTGTAAAACATAATTTTCTGCGGGAATCATCTGTGAAAGTAGGTCTTTCAGGACTTCCTCTCCGATATTTCCCCGAAGTTTTGGAGATTTTAAGAAGTCTTGCAGGTCTCTCATGCCTCTTCCTATTTCGCTCATAGAGCCAAGCTCTTTATGTACGTTCCCGATGACCTCGGCGGCTTTATCGAGTCTGGTATTTAGTGAACGGGAATTTTCATCAACCCTCTTGTTTAAACTGTCTGATGTTTGGTGTAGTTCTTCTTGAACATGTCGAAGTCGGTTGTCTACGACTCCTTGGACATCTCGCAATCGATCATTCAAAGTTGATTGGACATTATTCAGGTTTCCCTGCATATTTTCGATCCATTTCAACAGAATTTCTTCCGATTTGTCGTCTGTTTTTTCCTCTTTTAGTTTTTTTATTTGGGAATATAGAAAGTAGCAGATAAATCCGCTGGCTCCAACTGTTATTAGGGCTGAAATTGTTATTATTAAGGCAGAATCCATGCTGATACTTAATATCAGTTCCTCATTTGTGAAGCTGATATATACTAACTAAATGGAATCGAATTTTATCGTTACGATTATTATCTTAATATCGATCCTGCTCTCATTGATAGGCCATTTGTTGCTAAATGTCAAACCTAACGGGTGGAATATATATTTGTTGGCAGCAATTATTTCGTTACTCCTTGCCCTGATATCCGCAACGATGCTTTATTTGTTTAAAAGACAGGGAATAGGCCAGACAAAAAAAGAATTATTTAGAGCTTGTTTTAAGAAGGGATTAATTTTTGGGGCAATTGCCTTCGTGTCTATAATTTTGCAGATCCAATACGATTACATTTAACGTGTAATGCTATAATTTCAGTATATTTTCCTGCACAAAATCAACGAGAAAAATTATTTAGGAACAAAAAATGTCTGATAACAAATATTATATTACTACCCCCATATACTATGCGAATGATGTTCCCCATATAGGACACACAGGGACAACTGTTTTTGCAGATATTATTGCAAGATATCAAAGAATTAGTGGGAAAGAAGTATTCTTTTTAACAGGAAACGATGAGCATGGTGAAAAAGTCGCATTAGCGGCTCAGAAGGTCGGAGAATCTCCTCAGCAATTTGTTGATGAATTAGCTCTTGAGTGGCAGAAATACTGGGAAAAACTGAACATAAGTAATGATCATTTTTTCAGAACTACAGCCGAAGGGCATAAAAAAGTTGTTCATGATTTATTAACCAAACTTTGGGAAAAAGGTGACATTTATAAGGATGTATACAAAGGTATCTACTGTGTTGGATGTGAAGAATTTAAAGCAGAGAAAGACTTGGTCGACGGAAAATGCCCTGAACATAGACCCGACCAAGTTTACTACCGGGAAGAAGAGAACTACTTTTTCAGAATCACCAAGTACCTACCAGAAGTGAAGAAGTTAATCGAATCCGGAGAATTTATTGTCGAACCCGATAACAAAAGAAACGAAATGTTGTCGCGTTTGAGTGGTGATATTAACGATCTGTCGATTTCCAGGCCCAACTTGAAGTGGGGGATAACGATTCCTTGGGACGAGAATCATGTTACATACGTTTGGGTTGAAGCCTTAATGAACTATTACTCTGCAACTAAAATTTGTAATAAAGAGGATTTTTGGCCTGCAAATGTACACTTCGTCGGCAAAGGCATTAACTGGTTCCATTCAGTAATTTGGCCATCGATGTTACTTGCATTGGAGTTGCCTCTTCCTAAAAAAGTATTCGTTCACGGATACTACAATGTTGACGGTAAAAAGATGGGTAAATCTTTAGGTAACGTAATTTCTCCTCAAGATCTTCTTGAAAAATATGGAGTTGATGGGACGAGGTATCTTCTTTGTGCAAGTATGCCTTATGAAAACGATAGCGATGTGAGCTTCACTTGGTTTGATCAAAAATATAATGCTGATTTAGCTAATGGGTTGGGAAACCTTGTTTCCCGAGTGGCCAAGCTGGCTGAAGGGCAGACATTTGAGGTTGTGACAAGTGTTGATTTAAGTATTTACGAGAAATTCAAGTTACACGAAGTTGTATCGTATTCAAGTAGGTTGGTTGCTGAAGCAAACGAATATCTAAACAAAGAAGAACCATGGAAGAAGTCCGGTGATCAAAAAAACACGGTGCTTAAAGAAGTTATTGGGAAAATTGTCGATATTGCCAGACTATTGGAACCTATTACTCCCGAGGCCTCCGGAACGATTATCAGAACCTTCTCAGGGAAACTATCTATTTCGCCCGTATCGGCACTGTATTTGCGGATCTGAGAATTCTCTCGTTTTGTAGTGCTCTATTACCTCTTTAGCAATTGCATCAACGTCGAGAAGGGGAATACTCCAAGCTCCCTGAGTCATTGGTAATATTAGTCTTTCGTTAGCGATTGTAACCTGATAGTTGATTTGCGTAGCACATCTGATCAATCCGGTCGGATTTCGACTGCGATGACTTAGACCTATTAAAACTTCGGAACAACCGCCATTATTAACACTTTGGGGGTCTTCAAGAATATCGAAAATGTAACCCGGCCTATGTGTGCCATTTACCAGACAAACCATCTTTAAGGATTCGGCACAAGCTTCGCCGAATTTTGTGTCAACTTCGGGATTTACCTTGTAAATGAAGGTTATTAATGGTGCTTCACTAGGAAGACAAACGCCATTCGCTTCCACGCAATAGAAACCCGGTGCTATTACAGGAACTAACCCGTATTGGTGAACAGGTGCAGTTTCTGTAGTCTGTAAACTATTGTTTAGAGTTGGCTCGACGAGTGCGAGACCTTCTATGGTGTTTGTATTCATGAAATTAAGTTTGAGAGGTGTATTTCAGAAATTTATATTGGAGAAATTTTACCACTAGGCCGTCGTTTTTTCTAGGGAAACTGTTTAGGTTGTTGCATGGATCTTCCCCGGCTTTGTTATACTTGCTACAATGAATGATTCTGTCCAATCTATTTCAGCAAATGGTCGCTCCGGTGGCTTAGATATTAATAAACAAATGGATGATTTAACTACACAACCAAATTCGAATACATCAGATGATCAGAATGACGTTCCTGTGATGGCGCCGATTGATCCTGATGCTCCTAATACTAATTATCAGCTTGATGACATCGCGGACTTAAATAAAGGTGCAAAGCAGGTTTCGTCTGCGTCGGATAATCTATACTCGGCTAAAGAGCAGGAGGAAATCAAACGGCTTTATGAAAAGGTGATGGCTTCTGCTTGTCCTGAAGAATTGAAGAACAGCGTATCAAATATGATCCGGCGTCTGGAGAAAATGACCCGAACAGGCGTTTACTCAAGAGAATACGATATTTTGAGTACATATATTGACTGGGTAGTAGATTTCCCATGGACTAACGAAGCAGAAGAAATTCTTGATTTGGATAGAGTAAAAAGCACACTCGACGAGGCTCACTATGGCCTGGAGACTGTAAAAGAAAGAATCATGGAGTACCTAGCAGTTAGGAAACTTCTAGTAGATAAAAAAGATTTCAAATCAGTTGAAAAATCACCTGTTATTTGTATGGTAGGTCTTCAAGGTATTGGTAAAACCACTACGGCGAAGAGTATTGCAAAGGCTTTGAATCGGCCATTCTATCGTATTTCTATGGGAGCCATCGGGTCGGTTCTTGAAATTCGTGGTCGCAATAAATCAAATGAAGGTGCGGAACCGGGGCAGATCATCAAAGCTATTGTTAGAACTGGTGTCAGAAATCCGATAATCCTGCTTGACGAGCTTGATAAAGCCAGCGGTCAGTCAGGATTACTCGCAGATGTTATGGCAACAATGCTTGAAATTCTTGATCCTGAACAAAACACTTCTTTTAGAGATCATTATCTCGACTATCCGATTGATTTATCGAAAGTGATGTTTGTTGTTTCTGCGAATAAAATCGGAACTTTTAGTGCAGCACTCATGGATCGTATGGAATTGATCAGAATGCCATCGTACACAGATGAAGAAAAACAGGTTATTGCCAGAGATTATTTGCTTCCAAGGGTTCGTGCGAATACGGGAATTGAGGAATCTCAACTTGAGTTCTCTCCTGATGTTTGGGCGCTTCTAATAAGACCGCTTGGTTTTGATAGCGGTATTCGTTCACTCCAAAGAATTGTAGAAAGTATGGCAAGAAAGGCGGCTTTATTGATAGTGAGAGGTCAGACAACCAAGGTTATTATCACACCTGAAAATTTTAGGGATTTTCTGCCAAAGTATTAATTACCAAGTTCTTCTGCGATTTCTTCGTGAGCTTCAAGTGCCCCCGGAATATCTGGATTTCCAGTACCGAATTTATCTTCAACTTCAGCTAATGCATGCTCAAGTGGATCTTGTTTGGCCTCTTCGGGATTGACCGGGTCTTTTGTTTCCTCGGCTTCATAATATGTTTCAGACATAAAGCCATGATACTATAAGGACGTTTTTTAGTCCAATTTCTTTCATTCCTGATACACTTAGAAAATGGATGCTGCCCATTATAACTCGGGTGAAAATAGTACCCGTGAAACTTTTTCGCCCGAAGCCGATCAAATTCGTGCTGCTTTTCAAACAAGATACTCCGAGACTTACGGCTCAGGGGACATGGTCGATAATTTAATACAGGTAGGCAGTAATACCGTTGTTGTCGAATCAGATTTGAATTGGCTACGTAACGAAGCGGTAAGGGTTTATCAACAGAAACTTGCAGAAAATCATTCAGGTATAAGCGATGAAGATTTGCAAGATCAGGTACTTCTCTATATGCAAGAAGCCCTTTCATTAGATGCGATGCTTAGAATGGAGGTGGAATTTCCTCAAATAACCCGTTTCGGTATGAGCAACATAACTGCGTTGAATGTTCTGGACAATCATGGATTGTTATTTAGTGAGGGGGATTTGGGTGCTCAAATTATGGAAAAGCAAAGAGCACATAACGCTACAACCAGTGTTCCACCGCATTATAAAGTAGCTCCGGTTGTTGCCGGAATAAGGAGCATCTCTAACGATAATAGCCCAAGCACGGATAGCAAGCAGACCCAAGGTGGTTATGGTCGAAGGCATCCGTTCAGTGGTGCTTATGAAACTCAGTAGTCGTTCTTTAGCCATTGATTAGTTTTTCAATGAGACTTACATTCTTTCTATGCCTAATTTCTTGGATTCACTAAATGAAGAACAAAAGCAGGTAGTAATTAATAATTCTACTCCGGCTCTTGTACTCGCCGGGCCGGGTAGTGGCAAAACTCGGGCACTAACACATAAGATTGCATACATGATTCGGGAACTTCATGTTCATCCGGATAATATATTGGCAGTCACATTTACTAATAAAGCTGCCAAAGAAATGAAAGAGCGAGTGTCTGCTCTGTTGAAAGAAATTCCTGCAGATACAAACACGCCGTCGGATTATTCCGAAGAAAAGGCTGTATTGGGTGATTCATATGTGAGGGTTCCTTCATGGATAGGCACATTCCATTCTATTTGTGCAAGGATTTTGCGAATCGATGGGCACTACTTGGAAATAGATCGCAATTTTGTCATTTATGATACAGACGAGTCACTAAGCTTAATAAAGTCTGTTTTGTCTGATCTGGGAATTCCTCCAAAAAACTTTTCACCGACGGCAATAATGTCGGCAATTTCCAAAGCAAAGTGCGAGATGGTGACCCCAGCTCAATTTAAAGCTCAGGTAGAAGGAGGCTATTTTTTCGAAACAGTTGCTCAAATTTATCCGTTATATCAAAAGAAACTCAGGGATAATAATGCACTGGATTTTAACGATTTGCTTTCAGATGTTGTTAAGTTGTTTAACACTACACCTGAAGTTCTCGATAAATATCAAAATATGTTCCAATATATTCTCGTTGATGAATACCAGGATACAAATAGAGTTCAATACTATTTGATTAAACTATTAGCACAGAAGCATAGAAACTTGACGGTCGTTGGTGATATATCTCAATCCATTTATTCATGGAGAGGTGCAGACTACCGTAATATGACACAATTTCAGGAAGATTACCCTGATGCTTTAACTCTACAGTTGGCGACCAATTACAGATCTACGGCCAATATTCTTAATGCGGCAAAAACGCTTATACAAAATAACTCAACTCATATTTCAATTGATCTTCATACTAATAATCCGGAAGGTGAAAAAATTATCTTGTTTGAAGGTGAGCATGAAAAGATCGAGGCTGCGTATATAGCAAGAATTATCTCTAACGCCGCAGGAAAGAATACCGAGTACGAAGACTATGACTATCAAGGTGAAAGTTATTCATCTTACGCGATACTATATAGAACAAATGCTCAATCTCGTGCTTTGGAAGAATCTTTGCTTGCATATGGTATTCCATATCGAATTGTCGGGGGATTAAGGTTCTATGATCGCAAAGAAATAAAGGACGTACTTTCGTATTTGAAAGTCTTTTATAACCCTAAAGATTCGGTTTCTTGGATGAGATGTATTAATAATCCGCCCAGAAAAGTTGGCCCGAAAACTTTTTCAAAAATTGAGGCCGCCGGATTTGATATTGAAATGATAAACGAACTGACTAAGCTAGATTGGTCCAGATGCATAAGTATGGCTCAAGATGAGAGTGCACGCCCAATTGAATTGCTCGATGAAGTATTGAAAACTTTCGGATATCTTGAATATCTTAATGATGGTACTGAAGAAAGCCTTGCACGCATTGAAAACTTAAAAGAGCTTAGGTCCGTGGCAAAACAGTACGAATCTTTAGGGCAGTTCCTGGAAAATATTGCATTAATCGAGTCTTCAAATAGAGCCGATCAAAGTGATAGTGATGCAGTAATAATGATGACTTTACACGCGGCAAAAGGTTTGGAATTTGATAATGTATTCCTAGTTGGGCTGGAAGAGGGAATACTTCCACATTCAAGAGCCATGACTGATCCGGGAGAGCTCGAAGAGGAACGACGTTTATGCTATGTAGGTATAACCAGGGCTCGCAAATCGCTGTATATGACTTACACAAGACATAGAAGTTTTTACGGAGGAACCGGATCCAGTTTGGTATCCCGATTTATTTCAGAGATTCCGGAAGACTTACTTGAGTTCAGATATGGGTGACCTTTTATAATAATCAGAAATGTCGGATACCGGTTTAATGAATTGTGGATTCAGGTTTTTAATTGGGATTTTAGTATACTCTAAATATGGCTAGACGAGGACGCAAGCCAAAATTTAAATTCGATCTTGAGAATTATAAAGAAACTGTAATCTCAGGAGTTTCCCTGCTTTCGATTATTGCGGGTGGTGTGTGTTTTCTTGCGGTAATTACGGCGTTCTTTTCTCCCGATGCGACTTCCTTTCTTTCTAGAGTGGTTACCAATAATTTCGGCTATTCTTCACTTTGGCTTTCTGCCTTACTTATATATTTCGGGTTGTTGTTTATAGGCACACTAAAATGGGAATTTCTTAACTACCGTTTTCTTATCGGAATGGTTTTGTTTTTCTTAGGTTTGCTTGGGTTATTAGGCTCAGGGGCGGGAACCGTCGGTGCTTTTGTCCAGAATAATTCTTCTGTTGTAATTTCTTTCTTGGGATCAATGTTTTTATATTTTGCATTTCTTGCTATTGGTATTGGAGTGATGATAAACAGAGGGTTTGGACAAATTTTGGAGTATCTCTTTGAATTTTTCCCTAATTTCATTAAACGATTTACGAAAGTAGATTTGCCCGAAGAACAGGAAGAAGAAACCGAGCTAGCCCTATTAGAACCGGGACATCAGGCACCTACCTATAAAGTTAATCAGGCAATTGCTTCAGAAGAAGCGGAGGTTGAAGACATAGAAGATGACAATTCGGAATCAAATGATTTTAAAGTTAGCCATTCAATGTCTGAAGATAAAGATGACGGAATCATGGTTCACCCTAAATACCAAGATGTCGAAATTGTTAAACTGCCATCTTCTCCTGTAGGAGAAGGTAATGAGCTATTAGACGATTCATCGAGCGAAGAGCTGGAAGCCGAGTACGAAGAAGAGGTTGAAGAAGTAACGTCGGGTAAAGAAAAGGGGATTCCTAAGTTACCTTTCTCTAATAGAGTATGGGAATATCCTTCATTGGATCTATTATCAAATGCTCCTACTCAGGGGCCTGATGCCGGAAATGTTCATGAAAGAGCAAAGGCCATAGAAGAAACTTTAGGAGCTTTTGGAGTTAAAGCCGGGGTTGTGGATATCAATCCGGGACCTGCTGTTACCCAATATGCTTTAAGCCCTGCTATCGGCACTAAAGCCAGCAAAATACAGAATCTTTCAACAGATTTGGCATTGAGAATTAAATCTCCTAGTGGAAGTGTTCGTGTGGTTGCACCTATTCCGGGAACAAATCTTATTGGTATTGAAGTCCCTAACTTTAGTCCTGCTTCGGTTACGCTTCGAAATGTATTGAATTCGAATGAAATGCGAAAATCACGTTCAAAGCTGACGGTGGCGGTCGGACTTGATGTGCAAGGAAACCCGGTAGTGCAAGATATGACCAAATGGCCACATGCATTGGTGGCAGGTTCTACCGGATCAGGAAAATCAGTGATGTTAAATGCAATTATCGCTAGCTTGCTTTTCAGATGCTCTCCTGCTGAATGTCGATTTATCATGATCGATCCCAAAATGGTTGAAATGACACAGTATAATGGGATTCCTCACTTACTGACTCCTGTTGTTACGGATGTCGAACAGAAAGCTGTTTCTGCTTTCGCATGGGCAGTATCGGAAATGGAACGCCGATATAAGGTTTTTGCTGCTGCGGGAGTGCGTAATATTGAAGGTTATAATGCACAATCGGGATTTCAGGCAGAACCATATATTGTCATTATCGTTGATGAGTTATCTGACATGATGATGGTTGCCCCTGCAGATGTAGAAAGATATATTGCGCGTTTGGCACAAAAATCTCGTGCTGTGGGAATACATCTGATTTTAGCTACTCAGAGGCCATCCGTTAATGTATTAACAGGTATCATCAAAGCAAACATTCCCACTCGAATAGCATTCAAAGTTACATCAAATGTGGATTCGCGTGTAATTATTGATCAATCAGGAGCTGAAACTTTAATTGGACGAGGAGACATGTTATTTGTTCCTCCGACTGATTCGAAGGCAACTCGTATTCAAGGAGTTTGGGTTTCGGATCCTGAAATTAACGCATTGGTCCAAAAACTAAAAGATTCCGGAATAGAACCGGATTATCGTGAAGAAATAGTGCAACAAAAGGTTGCAGCTAATTCGGGAACAGGTGAATCAAAGAATTCTATTGAAGATATTGATGAGAAGATGATGGATGCACTGGAAATCATTGTCAACGAAGGAAAAGCATCGGCTTCTTATTTACAAAGAAGGCTTGGTTTAGGGTACTCGCGAGCTGCCAGAATCATAGACGAACTTGAAAGTATGGGTATAATAGGACGTGCCAACGGAAGCAAACCACGCGACGTTCTTGTTGGTAGCGTACAAGAAGCTGTGACACGATTTAGTGGCGGTACTTCGGATGAAAACAGTTAATTAATTATTCTGGATATACAATGGATTTTTCTCAAATTAACCTCGAAACAATTTTAGTAGTAGTTATTAGCTTGATAACATTAAATCTTCTTTTTATCGGTTTTTATATCATCAATGTTTTAAGAGAACTCAAAAAGACGATTTCGAAAGCACATGAAATGATTGATGATGTTGATCGAAGTGTAAAAGACGGTATTGATAAAGTAGTTTCCATTGAAAAGCCACTACAAGCGTTAACTCATACGGCGAATGCGATCGCCGGATTCTTTAAAGGTGCGGATGCGATAAAGCAGGCAACGCAGTCGTTCCAGCATCATAAAAGCGAATCGTCAGAGGGGAATTACAGCTCAACTTCGGTTTCAAGTATTGATCTTGAAGTATCAAATGACTCAAACGATGAAATATCTGCAGAGAAAAAACCACCAGAAAAGCCACGCTTATTCAAGTCATTAAGAAAATCCCGTTAAGTCGGATCCCGGTGTATCCTATGCATATAATCGCAATGATTATAAATTATTAGATAATTATCATGTTTCAGCCGGAGTTTCGCATTAACAATAAAATCCTAAAATACATCAGTGAAGTTGAAGCTTGCAAAGAAGTGATAACTAACTCACCATTATTGCCATTATATGAGAGACAGTTCAAAACCGATGCAGTAGCAAGGAAAGTCCATTTTTCTACTGCCATTGAAGGTAATTATCTTAACATTAATGAGGTGCGAAAAATTGTTGACGGAAATATAGGTGATTTCAAACAAAACGGTGAGCAAGTAATTTCGCGAAAAAGAGATTTGTATGAAGTAATAAATTACCGGGATTTAGTTAAGTATATTGAAAGCCTGACAAAAAAGCACAAAAAAGAACACTCCTATTACAATTTCGATTTAACAGAACCAATTATCAAGGAAATGCATAGAATGTTGCTCAAAAACATATATGAACCAGCAGGCCAATACAGAGTTGGTACTGCGATCTCTGTTAACTATTTAACAGGCGAAAAACTATATCCATACGAAGATGTGGGAAATGTGGAAACACGCCTAAGAGAGCTCATTTATTGGTACAACAACTCTCGTGTAGAAGACGTGAACCCGATTATTAAGGCGGGAATACTACATCTCGAGTTTGTAAGAATACACCCATTTGAAGAGGGTAATGGTAGGTTAGCGAGGGCTTTGGCCACGTTATCATTATCTGTTGATAATTATGATGTTGAACACTTTTTTTGTCTTGATGAATACTATGACTCAAATGCAGAAGAATATTATCACCACCTTGGGGTAGGGTTCCTAAATTTAACTACTTGGCTGGAATATTTTTGCCTAGGGATGGCAATAGAATTTAAGCGTGTCAAAGAACGTGTATTAAAGATTTCAAAAGATGCCACGATTAAAACAAAGGTTGGGCAACTATATATATCAGAAAGACAGGAAAAAATAATAGAATGGCTCAATCATTTCGGATTTATCAGGAATCAGGATTTCAATGCCATTTTCCCGGATATATCTGACGATACAGTGCTTCGGGAGCTAAAAATTTTGGTCGATAATGGTGTGCTTACAAAAAAGGGTCGTACAAAATCTGCCAGATATGAATTTGCGGACTAAATATAAGTTCATAAACCATTAGGTCTCCAAAATATCGTTTTTCTAGGATTTATTGGAAAATGATTGTAGTGTCTTTTAGCTTATAATTATAAGTATGGCTATTTCCAGTATTTTATCTCGAAATGAATCTACACCTGACGGAGTTTTGAAATTGCGGCGTCCGGAAGAATTGTCTAGCGGTTATGAACTTTCCGGGTGTTTGTTGAATGCACAGGAAGGTGAAGATGGAATTTATAAACGTGTCGAGATGGGACCTCCGTTTGGTAAAGTAACTGCTTTGTGTTTGGGTTCAGAAGATCATCTGGCACAAGATGCAATATATTTCGGTAGAAACTCATCAAATACTGCTATGCGGATTGCTGTTGTAGATGGAACAACAGGTTACAACTCGAGAACCGGAAAGTATGAGGGTGACTACTCAGCATGGATCGCAAGTTCTATTGCTAGAATGATGAATGATTTCCCTAGAGTAAACAATCGAAGAAGCTTAACCGCAAATATGCGTCAAACCCGAGAGGAAATATTTATGATGGCAGAGCAACATGCCGTTGATTTAGTGTCTGGAGCGAACGATGCTGTTGTTACAGCTTTGCAAATTGAAAAAAGCACAGGTGGTTATGAAATTTGTGTTGCAAGAGTAGGTAGTTCAACAGATTTAGGTCATATTATTTTTGTTGACCCTGAAAGGGGAGTGCTTAAGCCCGGAGATATAACCTCTAATGGTAGGTTCATCGCAGGTGATCTAGCTGTAAGAGAGGAATACTTCGAGGTTTCTAGAGGCACTAGAGTCATCGTGACTTCTGATCCATATAAGCAGTTGTATAGAAGTGCTCAGGATTTTGCTGAACTCGTAGATAGGTATGTTCCGGATCATGGCAAACTTCAAATTACTCCTGAAAAACTCGCATATCAACTACAACCATTAAATGGACAAGGTGTTAGATGGGATGATGCCAGCATAGTCATTGCTGATCTTACTTAATCATTTCAATAAATTGTTGCTCGGTTATTATTTTTACGCCTGATTCCTGAGCTTTGAGTAATTTGCTTCCACCATCTTCTCCTGCGATTAGATATTGTAACTCTTTGGTGATTGAGGGCTTAAATTCACCTCCTGATTCTTGGATCATCTTGATTAACTCATCTCTCGAAAACTGTCCCTTTTTGCCTGTAATCGCGAAGGATAATCCGTTTAGCTTGTTATCTTTTTTCGATTGTTTAAATTTTAGCCCTTTCGATTGTAGTCCTTCAACGATATGCCATTTTTCTTTAACTTCTTCAATAAAGTTTTTTGCCTTAATAGGGCCAAGTCCTTTTACTTTTGATAAATCATCGAGAGACAGTGAGTTTAGTTGGTCGAAACCGAACTCGTTTATTATCCAATTGCTTGCTGCAGATCCGATGTTCTTAATGCCTAGAGCCTGGAGTAGCTTTGATTGCGTAATTGACTCCTTAAGCGTATTTTGAATGTTTAAGGTTACTACCTGAGCACTGCGTGCTCCGAATCCTTCGAGTTCTGCAATTTGATCCGGTTTGAGATCATAGAAGTCTAAGATTGATTTAAGTTTTAACTCGTTTATGAATCTTTCTATGGTTTTAATCCCCAGTTCTTCTACCCCGAGTGTCTTGAAAAAGTATTCTATTGATTGCGTGAGGCGGGCAGGGCAGTTTTGATTCGTACATTCTAGGTATTTCGCTGATTTGATAAGCGGTTTTGCACAAACCGGACACATATTAGGTACTTTGTATTGTTTGGGCTTGTTTTTGTTGGGTTTTGAGATGACTCGAGTAATAAATGGTATCACCTCTCCCGATCTGCATACTTCGACCTCTGAACCTATATCTATTCCACAATCTTCAAGGTATTTGTAGTTATGGAGAGTAACATTAGAGACTGTTGCCCCGCTTAGTTCAATTGGAACAAGTAATGCCACACTGGTTACTCTGCCGGTTCTGCCGACTTGGTCTCTTATGTTCGTGACTGTAGTGATTTTTCTTTCGGCTGGAGATTTATAGGCCACCTCCCATTTGTGATGGTGTTGTGTAGTGCCTAGCTTTTCTTTTACTGAAGGGGAGACTGCTTTTAGAACGATTCCGTCTAATGGGTACTCGGAGTGAAACATTTCTTCAAGCGTGGTTTCCCAAAATTCTTCATTCATAAGGTCGCTTATTGTCGCTTCAAGTCGCTTTGCCTGATCGTGAAGGACAAAATGTACTCCCTTTTCTATTAACGCCTTAATTCCTTGCGGTTTTATGTCTTTTGCTTTCATAATTCCTACAACTGCGTTTCTAGGGTTCTTATATGTTCCGGCTAGATTTTCATTGAAATAGTCTAAAGGTATGACAACTTCACCATATGCGGATTCGGTCGGATCAGTAGGTAAGTTTCCGACAATTTTTAGACGAGGGAGTCTGTCTGAGATGTTTTCGCCAAAAAAGCCGTCACCTCGTGTTGCAAGTATGCCATTTTGATACCGGGCAGACATTCCATCGTATTTAGGTTCAATTAGGAATTTGTTGTCGCCTGTGCTTACAGCCCAATCTTTTATGGATTCGTAAGTGTATCTTTTATCTAGTGAGAGCATGGGGGTAGGGTGCTCGACCCCGCCGATGTCTCCGACGATTTCAAATAGTACAGGTGAGTCAGGTTTTAGCTTTTTGAGTTCTTCAGTAAGTAAATCAAAGTGTTCATCACTGATTTCAGTTGTGTTTTCAACAAAATATAGTTTGTTGTGATGACTAACCAGCTTCTCAAGAATTGAGATCTGCTGTTCTGTTGGGAGTTCTCGAATTTGATTCAGGCTGAGATCTTTGATTTGTTTTATATTTCGTATATCCATTGATTATATTTTACCCTAGTGCTTTGAGCTTTCGATTCGTTGCCAAGCCCCTTTAGAGTATAGGTTGAATACGTGTCGGAAATAGATATTAAGCCAAAGATGAAGTCTAATCGGATATAAGAATAGCGAGTACACCAGCTCTTTTGTATTTCCCGCAAACTTAAGAGGGAAATATAACATCGAAATGTCCTCGAATACAGAGCGCTTGCGTTTTATTTGCGGTAATTGTGCGTTAAATTTTGAAACTTGGATTGTCCCGCCAAGTGATCTTGTTTTTTGCCTGATCCAGTCGAAGTAATTCTTTGGAAACCTTACATAAGCAAGTGCCGATGGCTCGTAGACGGTTTTATATCCTAAGGCCTTAATTGCATAGGAAATATAGGCATCTTCGGCTTTCAGCTCTGCAGGTAACGGAAAGATTTCTTTAAAGTTCCGGAAGGCATACAAGTATCCACTCATATGTGTTGAGGGATCTCGAAGCCTTTTTTGGTGAGCCGCTTCGCAGAACAAATGCGAAAAATAGCCAAATGCTGAGTTACGGTTTTCGAGTGAGACAGGATGTCCGCTGACACCTCCGACTTCCGGGTCACTAAAGTGGTACAGGAGGCTTCTTATGCTGTTGTCTCCTATGTACATATCTCCATCGGTAAGTATGAGGATTTCGCCGTTTGCTTTCTCGTGTGAAAGGTTCAGTGCGGATGCTTTGCCTGCGGCTTGGTCTCGAATAATCTTGTAATTATTGAACTTCAGGAGTTTTATTTCCGCGAGTGCCGAATCCAGCGTTTCTGTGTCAGGTGCACATACTATAAGTTCTAAGTCGTGCCATAGGTTTTGGTTTGGATAAAGTATCTGTTTGATAGCTTTTTTGATTGAATCGGCTTCTTTATAGGCTGTCAGTAACACAGAGATTTTCATAAGCCTTATTATAGATTAAAATCGCATTTTACGCGTAAGAGAAGATGTTTCCCAGCCTAAGACCGGCGGTTATATTTATTATCGATTTCGTCAAATATGAAATTAAGCTGTGCAATTTCTCCTCATCGGATTAAAATATAGTCAACATGAAAAATCTTTCAACTAGACCGGTAAAAGGATTCAGGGATTTCCCACCTGAAGAATGGGCTATCCAAAAATATATTTTTGATGCTTGGGAGTCTGTTTGCAGGAACTACGGATTCGAAGAGTACAATGGTCCGGTTCTTGAGGATATCAATATATATAATAAATCCGGAGCAGACGTGGGAACCTTCGGAAGCGAGTTGTATCAGTTAACCGATAGGGGAGATCGAAAGTTGGCACTTAGGCCTGAAATGACGCCTACCGTCGGCAGAATGGTCGCGGAGTATGAGAAAAATTACCCAAAGCCAATCAGATGGTTTAGCATCGCACAGTTTTTCAGAGCGGAAAACCCTCAGCGAGGCAGAGGTCGTGAGTTTTTTCAATTAAATACTGATATTTTTGGAGATGACAGCGTATATTCGGATTTTGAAGTCATTTGTATCGCGATCGATATCATGAAGCGGTTCGGTGCTACCCCGGAAATGTTCACCGTTAGAATTAATAACCGTAAATTGACCGACTATTATTTTAAAAACATACTTAAGATAGAAGACCCTGATCTAAAAGTGAGTTTAATGCGGATCATAGATGCGGCTCCTAAAAAAAGTGCCGATTGGTTTGAAAGCGAAGTCTTAAAGATTGTCAGTAAGGAAACTTACGATCAAATAGTTGCGTATCTTAAGCTTAGCGTAGACGACTTAGAAGGACTTTCGAACGAATCAGCGGGTGCAAGCGAGCTACAAACTCTTTTTGAAATGCTTAAGAAGTCAGAAAGGATGGAATACTGTCGATTTGATACCGGTATGTCGAGGGGTTTTGATTACTATACAGGTATGGTTTTTGAAGTTTTTGATAATAATCCCGAAAATCGCAGGTCGATGTTCGGAGGAGGACGTTATGATGATCTTCTCGATATCTTTGCTAAACCGAAGGTTCCTGCTGTGGGGTTTGCTCCCGGAGATATCACTACTAGGTTGTTTCTTGAGTCTTGGGGATTACTGAAATCGGTAAATTCTACAGTTGGTGAGAGATATTACGCCCCTCTTCTTTATAGTGAAGCTCATCCGTTGATTGTAAAAATAGCAGACAACTTGAGGGAGCAGGGGAAGGCAGTTCAGGTCGGGTTCAAGTTGGAAAATATTTCAAAAGCCCTCAGTTATTCAAATAAATTATCTGCAAATAAGGTTTTAATAATCGGCGAAGAAGAATTCCGAAATAATATATACAAAGTAAAAGATATGGATACGGGGCTTGAAGAAACCTTTCAAATCTGAGAATGTATAAGTATGGAAAACAACGAATCAAAAACTCTACAAAATATGGATGATAAACAGTTGATGTCAATTTTGTCATATTTGCCGTTCCTTTGTGTTGTGATTTATGTCTTGAAAGATAAAGACGAAGACATTCGATTTCACGCAAGACAAGGAATCATTATTTTTGCAGGATTTATATTAGGTTTTGTTCTGGGTCTAATTCCTATAGTAGGGGCTGGTCTGATTTTGATTTCGACTATATTTATGCTTATTGGCATGTCGAAGGCGTACAAAGGTGAAAAATATAAAATTCCTTACGTGTACAAATACAGTCAGAGAATAAGCTTCTAAAATTATTTGATAAAAAAGTATAAAAACAGGTAAAACCCGTTGTTTTATCAATTTTTATATTCTCCTGAAATTTTCACATGCAATCTCTAGCTCAAATATTGGCAAACATAAACGAAAAAGATTCAGGTAAATATTTAACGCATGAATGGCAGTTGTTTGGTTATCGACTGGCTATGGATTTGGGTGATATGAAAAAAGTTTCTTTCTATATGAAGATAGCCAAAAATGAAAATCGGGCGACATTAGAAAGAGCATGGGACTTTGTAAAAGAATCGAATAACCCCAGATCAAGAGCAGGGCTATTTTTGTGGAAGTACAAAGAATTGAAAAAAGAGGCGGAGGCAAAGAAGAATCCTTCGGACGAAAACTCCAAAATATAGACTAAACCACTTAATTCTGCTTAAATTGTATTTAAATGTTTGTATTTATCCCAAGATATAAAATTCCGGTAATGATCGCCTTAGCAACAGGTCTTGTTTACATTGCTATGAGTGCTGAAAGTAACTGGTTGATGGCCGTTTTAGCCTTTGTCGGTGCTTTGCTGTCGATTTTTGTTTTAGATCTTGAATATATATTTCATGTTTATTTCATAGATCCGCAACATGAAAAAGCCGAAGATATCAAAGCGATGTTAAAAGGCAAAAAGTTTTTGGCATTGGCCGATTATTTTAGTAAGAATGAATACTCATTTGGCGAGCTTTCGATTCGGAGCGTGTTATTTCAGATTATTTTAGCTATTTTCACATTTTACTTGGTTGTTACTAACTCGTTTGTTTTAGTAACCTGCCTATGTTTGTCATTAATGGGGAATTTGTTGTATGAGCAGCTTCTCGAATTAAATGAAACCAAAACATTAGAAAGATGGTTTTGGGTCTATGATGGCGATTTAACTGCGAGGGTATATCAACTATATCTTGGAGCAATATTTTTAGCCTTATTGATATCCTTCTATTATATATAGTAGTTTTATATTATGAATCCCAGAGTCCTGTCCATTGGCCATGCCACATTTGACACTTTTTTAAAAATAGATCCCCATGATGCCCGACTTGAGTGTACGGTCGATAACTCGAATTGCAAAATTTGCTTTGATTTTGGAAGCAAGGTTCCTGTTGAATCTGTGCATTATGGTGTAGGGGGGAGTGCTGCAAATGTCGCTGTTGGTTTATCCCGGCTTGGTTTGGAATCTTATATCTTCACGGTTGTTGGAAATGATATGAGAGGTATGGAAATTGTTTCGTCGTTTAAACGAAACAAAATTAATTGCTCATTTCTTAAGATCGATTCTAATCCTACTAATCAGTCGTCTATTATTTCTTACCAGAATGATCGCACAATCTTTTCGTACCACCATGAAAGAGATTACTCCTTCGAAGACAAAGAAGCCTTTCATGAATACGTTTTTGTGGGCTCTGTAGGTGTAGATGTTTCAAAGCTTTACGATGAGATCTCAAAGATGAAAGTGGATAGTCCGGGCAAGAAAGTTTTTTACAATCCGGGAAAAAGAGAGATAAAAAGTGCACGCGACATTCTGCATGAATTTCTGGCATATGTTGACTATTTGGTCGTGAACGTTGAGGAAGCATGCTCAATACTGGATCCCACGTTAAGTAGGGATAGTATTGAGATTAATGACTTATCCAGACTGTTAAGAGAAAAAGGGCCTGAAAACATTATTATTACCGACGGAGAAGGTGGTAGCTACGCTTATGATGGCTATAAGTTTCTGTTTATGCCGGCCAAGAAGGTTGATGTGGTTGAAAAAACAGGTGCAGGCGATGCGTTCACTTCCGGGTTTATTGGAGGTATTTCATCAGGTTTAGATATCTTTCGGGCTGCGGAGTGGGGGATTATTAACAGTGCATCGACTATTCAGAAGTATGGAGCACAGCACGGCCTGCTAGATAAAAATTCTTTATTAGAATTATCAGGTAAGAAGAAATAATTTGGAGATATATTTTTTTGCTTATTAATTCCCGCAAATTATCCACAAGTTTTTCGGTGTTTTGATTTTCCAAAAATCAGCGTATTACGACCTTGTGTATTTTTGCGCTTAGATCGGCCGAACCTCAACACATGGTGAACAAAATTCCAATAATTAAGCTCAGGTGTGTAGGGGAAGTCAGAAAATTTTCTGTAAGGGGAGTCGGATCTCGAAAAAAGCCCTCCCCCGAGGGTTAATTTTAAGTCCTCCCCCGGAGGTTAAAATTTTACCGGGGGAGCCCTACTCATTTTTTGGCCAAAATTATGTCAAAGATGATCGGAGTCCATATGTTATGCTCAAGAGTATGGGAAATTTACTTGCAATATCTAGGGATTTGCTTCTTATGCGTGAAGAATCCACCCTTTTGGGATACTACAGTAAAGCAAAACCTTTATATTTCCTTTTAGCCGGGTTATCGATTGCCGGGTTAGGTATTTCCGCTTACCTGTTCTATTCAACTCTAGTAGGTGCTGCAATTGTGTGTACGGGCGATTGTGGGATTGTGAACAGTAGTAAATATGCGTACATATTAGGTGTGCCTGTATCAGGGCTTGGAACCTTGCATTATCTATTGCTTACCGGGCTGCTTATTTTTCGTAGGTTTTCTTGGGCATTTTTAGCTTCCGCATGGGGATTTATCTTTTCTATCTACCTTACATTTATTGAAGCCTTTGTTATTAACGCTTGGTGTCAGTGGTGTTTGCTTTCAGCATGGATTTCTACTTGTTTGTTTTTTCTTTGTCTTTACGGATATCGAAAACGCGTGCAGTGCTAATTTATAGTACGATCGTAGATTAATTTATCCGAACATTTTCTCTTGTTTCGTTTTTTGTGTTGATTTCAATTGTATTTTCGTCAATCCATTTAGGCCTGAACTCTATGGAATCCTTCATGATTACCCGGTTTGTTTTTGTATCGATGTTGTAGATTTGTAAAGTTACAGGCTCTTTTTGTTTCATAAATTCCTCGTAGCTTTCAAGGTCAAAGAAAGCCGGTATATCGGAGTAAACAATAGATCTATTTGCAGGATTAAAATGATATTCTGCGAACGCATTAATCTCTAGGGGGTATTTCACCAAGGAGCTATCTCTAGTATCAATTTTAGTAAGGCCGGTAATTGCGGTTGTATAACGATTCTCTATCCAAAGCTCATCATTATAAAAACCATCTCCTGAGAAATTGTACAACCGTGAATCATGAGAGGCTTTTAAATCTTCGTAGGAGAACTTCGCAATCTGCTTATTGTTATCATTTAAAATAATTATGTGCTCGAGTGTTTCAATAGCTATCATTTTCTGATCGTTTGAAACACGGAAATCTAGTGCCTCGGAAATTAATGCAGGTTTTGTTCCTGGTTGATATTTCCACAAGGATTTGTGAGCTGTGTTCGGGTTGTCCTTTAAAATATAAAGTGTTTGATCAATGGAAGTACCGAGGTAGTAGTTCGTAGAAACATTCAGAAATTTTCCTGCGTGAATTCGTACATCTGTATTGTGGTCCCATAAATAAAGATCGGATAGGCTGCCTTCAGATTGATCTTCCTCCCCTCTTATTAAGGTGTAGTTGCCCATTGGTAGGTCAGAAGCTAAGGTTTCACGAGGAAGGTTATTATTGGGTGCTGTTTGTAAAGTTGCAGCAATGGCACAAATTACGACAACGGCCAAAAATACTGTTATTATTACTGGTTTTTTTGATTTCATGTATAGAATTATATACCCGCGGGTCTACCGATGGTAGAGGAAAGGCTACTTAGAATGGGGTTGTGGCGAGATACTTGGGAGTTCCAAGCTTTTCCATAGAGTTATAGTTCCATATGTCTTGTATGGGTTCCAAGGTTGGATAATTTCGGCCATTTTATCGCTTGTCGGATTTTGTATTCCGTATATTTTTTCGATTCCTTTTTTTAATCCTAGATCGCCAAAAGAAAATACATTCTCTCGGTTTAGTGTAAATATTAAAAACATTTCTGCGGTCCATCTCCCTACCCCTTTTACTTTGATGAGTTGTTCAACTATTTCTTCGTCATCTTGAGTATTCAGTTTGTCGAGTATTACGACTCTGTGTTCGACTTTATCGGCAAGATCTTTAACGGCTCTGACTTTTGCCCAAGAAAGGCCAGCTTCTCGGAGTTTTTCTTCGGGAGTGCGAAGAATGTGTTCGGGTAAAAGTTCTACATCAAACATAGCCAGGAATTTCTTATGGATCGCATCAGCAGCTTTTCCGGAAAGCTGTTGCCCGATAATATCTCTACAAAGTGCTCTGAAATAATGTGAGCTGCTTTCTGTGATCTGTTTTTCATTGATCCAATATGTGGGATTTATTTTAATTAAGAAAGAATAAAGCTTTGGGTCGTTTATATTGAAATGTGTGTGTATTTTATTTGTGTCAGTAGGTTTTATCATCGGAAGAAATATTATTTGATTCAACTTAGTAAGAGTTTCGGCTATGCAAGTTTTAAATGGTCGGGGTGACAGGACTTGAACCTGTGACCTCATGAACCCGAATCATGCGCGCTAGCCAACTGCGCTACACCCCGCGGTTTTGTTCTTAACATTATACTATTGGCTTTATGGTTTGTTAAAAATCTTTTCTTTCTCTGTCGGTTAGATTCACTAAAAGCAAACAATTCAGAGTAAGTGATTTAAGTTTTGTATCCAAATTATGATTGAATTATTGAAACTCATCGCTTAGACTGTCCATATGAATTCAGATAAACTAGTTATTGGAATTGTTTCCACTATCACCATCCTCGTTTTTGGTTTCATCGCATACAATGCGTTTTCAAAAAACAATATTTCTACAAGCGAAAGCACCCCGGAAAATGTTATTGGTAGCAACCCTCACGTTAAAGGTGCAAACTTAGAAGATTCTAAAGTTGTTGTTGTTGAGTTTAGCGATTTTGAGTGCCCGGCGTGTCAGACAGTTTTTCCGGTTGTGAGCTCCATTGCAAGTCGATACGAAAACGATGTATCTGTTATTTATAGGCATTTCCCGTTGCCAAGTCATAGAAGTGCTATTCCTATGGCTAAGGCCAGCGAAGCAGCAGCTTTACAAGGTAAGTTTTGGGAATTTCATGATGAGCTTTTCAGTAGCCCCGGAAGATACACAATGGATGATTTTCTTTCATATGCTGATAAATTAAGTTTAGATTTGGATAAATTCCAATCCGACATGAACTCAAAGGAAGTCACAGATCGGGTCAATGAAGATTTAAGCTCGGCACAGAACTTAAATTTAAACGGAACTCCAACTTTTTTCATAATTTACAACGGTAAGGTCGAACAAGTTGTAATAAACAGATCATTCGATGAGCTTGAAACAGCTATCACTAATGCATTGAACGAAGTTAACGGCACCTCAGAAATGAATAATGCTTCTGAGGAGTCATCAGCTCCCGCTGAAGATATGCCTGCAACTTCAGAAATTACCGGAGAAGAGGAAACAAATCCGCTTAATGAGGATCAGTGAGTTTAAGGTGTTATTTTATCTTGAAAGCACTTGGGCAAAGCTTATTTAGTGAGCATTGTTCGCATTTAGGTTTTCTGGCGACGCAGATATATCTCCCATGTAATACTCCTGCGTTTGAGTAAAACTGCCACTCACTCTTTGGTAGCTTCTGCATGAGCTCCTGTTCTATTTTTACCGCATCTTTTTGGTCATTATAAGAAGTAAGTCCTAGTCGGTTGGAAACTCTGCTAATGTGTGTATCGACTACTACTCCTTGGGTTTCTGCCTTCAGTGCTTCGTTGATGATTACGTTTGCACTTTTACGACCGATTCCTGGAATCTTTATTAGCTCAGAAATATCCGCAGGTAGATTTCCTCCAAAGTTTTT
This sequence comes from Patescibacteria group bacterium, assembly GCA_048499955.1. Taxonomy (GTDB): domain Bacteria; phylum Patescibacteriota; class WWE3; order 2-01-FULL-39-13; family 2-01-FULL-39-13; genus JASNYX01. Next base: position 95,416 of record JASNYX010000003.1, read on the forward strand.
AAGGACGAAATCACATGCAGCAACGATCCGTTTAGCTTTTGTTATGTAATAGTTAATCGAAGAGACATAAGAAGTTAATTCCTCTATGTTAGCATTAGCGAAGTCAGTAGCAGTCTTATATTTTTCAAACAGTTTAGGGGTTACCTTATTTACACCTTTATCTGTTGCTTGAGCACTTAGAATTACGGCCACCATGAACTGAATGGGATTTACCCAGTTCTCAAGTTCGGTTTCAGGCTCTTCGTATTCCTTGTGAAGTTGTTCGAGTATTAGGGGGATATTGTTTGTCTTCATTGCCAGATAATTATATCTCAAATTACTCGACATCAGAATCTTATAGTCCGGGAATTCTTTGTGCACATGCTAATATTTACGCATGCAAATCTACTTTTTAGGTTCTATTTCGGTCGCCGATAAGATGATGTTTAATTACACTCACATAATTGAAACATTACAGTTTAAAGGTCATCAAGTATGGTACGAACATGTTATCAACCGAAGCCAAGGACAAAAAGATGAGTACCCGATTTCTGACGATAAAGACTACTATCGATTAGCTTTATCTCGTATTAATCATTCTGATGCGGTTTTTATTGAAGCTAGCCATCTGACGGTAAATCTAGGTTATGAGGTTGCATATGCACTTGAAAATAACATTCCCGTTGTTGCTTTCCATTTAAGAAGTGCTGAAGTATCGCCATTTTTTAAGGGAAACACTAGCCCTCATTTCTATATTTACGAATACACAACCGTCGATAAGTTAGAAGGCCATATTGATTTGGCTTTAGGCGAGGTTGAAAGTCGTCTTAAACGTTCTGTTACCTTTCCGGTTAATGCCCAGACTGCAGCGTATCTTGAATGGGTGAATCGTAATAAGAGGATGTCGAGGTCGACTTTTGTTAGTGGTCTTTTGGATACTAAAATGCGTAGAGACAAAACGTATAAGGAATTCTTGAAGACCGAGAAGCGAAAAAATCCCTCTGCGAATGATTAACCTGTTAGGAAATTATATCGACTCAAGTTGCATTCCCAATCTGATTTAGTGATGCTATTCTTTTAGTATGGAAGTTCTGCCCGGATCAATCGTATTTTTTGAAGTAAAAGAATGGGAAAAAGAGCATATCTTAAACGAGCTCTCAAAAGATTCAGTTGTACTTTGTGATGAAGTTCTTAGTAAAACCAATGCTGCCAAATACAAGAATGCCAGCATTATTTCATCTTTCATTGATTCATATTTCACCAAAGAAATAATTGATTTGTTTCCAAACTTAAAGCTCATAGCCACAAGATCCACAGGTTTCGATCATATTGACGTTGCTTACTGCAAAGAAAAAGGTATCGATGTTGCAAATGTTCCCAATTACGGCCAAAACACAGTAGCAGAGCATGCTATGGCTTTGCTTTTAGCACTTACCAAAAGGATTCCTGAATCAATCGAAAGAGTTAGGAGAGGCAAGTTTGATCCTGCAGGTCTTACCGGTCAGGACTTAAAAGACAAAATAATAGGTATAGTAGGAACGGGAAACATTGGTCGTAATATGATCGCTATGTCTAAAGGCTTTGGAATGAATGTTTTAGCTTATGATGCTTTTCCCGATAGAGAAAAAGAAGAACTACTTGGCTTTACTTATGTTGAATTGGAATACTTGCTTAAAAAGAGTGATTTCATTTCTATTCATGTACCTTATATAAAAGAAACCCATCACCTGATAAATCGTGAGGCTATTAAAAAAATGAAAAAAGGTGTCGTAATCATTAACACGTCGCGTGGCGGAATCATCGAAACGGATGCCTTGTTCGACGGGCTTCGAGACGGAACTGTTGGCGGAGCCGGTTTAGATGTAGTCGAAGAAGAGGCTTTTATCAAAGAGGAACTTCAACTTTTGCACAAGGATTCTGAGAAGAACATTGACTTTAGAATAGCATTGGAAAACCATATGATGTCTTATTTCCCTAACGTCATTATTACTCCGCATAACGCGTTTAATACAACTGAAGCATTAATTAGAATTATTAAGACCACTGTTCATAATATTAAATGTTACTCAACAGGAGTTTGTGAAAACCTTGTTAAGCCAATGCCCTAACTTTTGAAGGCTCTTCAAGGCCATTACCCTGTGGCCTTTATTACCGCGTAAGTATAAAATCAATCTCATGATATACGATACTATAATCATCGGAGCTGGAGCTGCTGGGTGTTCCGCAGCCATTTATGCAACCAGATATAACTTGAAAACTTTAATGTTAGGTGGAATGTTGCCCGGTGGCTTAATTACAGAAGCTTTAGATGTGGAAAATTATCCGGGGTATTTGTCCATTTCAGGTATGGATCTTGCCAATAAGTTTTTGGATCAGGCGGTAAAACTTGGTACAGAATACAAAGTTGAGGTCGCTGAAAACATTACCCCTGAGACCGACGAGCAGGGTAATAAAATTTATAAAGTTACAACTCCTATGGGAGTGTACTTTGGCAGCACTATAATTTTGGCTATGGGTACACATCATCGTAAGCTTAATATACCTGGAGAAGAACAATTTGCCGGTCGCGGAGTAAGCTATTGTGCAACGTGTGATGGACCATTCTTCAAGAATAAGATCGTAGCGGTTACCGGAGGTGGGAATAGTGCCGTAGAGGCTGCAAAAGACTTAAGCGTGCATGCAGAGAAGGTTTATCTTATATATAGATCAGAGTTGAAGGCGGCTCCGGTATATATAGATCAAATGCGACAGCAAAAGAACATTGTTGAAATTGGAGGAACTAATATTGTTGAAGTCAAAGGCGGTTCATTGGTTGAGCAGGTTGTGATTGATAAAGCATTTAACGGGCAAACAGAGTTAAATGTTAATGGGTTGTTTGTGCAGATTGGATATATTCCAAAGAATGATTTAGCAAGTAAGTTAGGTGTTCATCTGTCCGAGTATGGTTACGTTAAGGTGGATGCCGGAATGGGAACTAATGTTACTGGCGTGTTCTGTGCGGGCGATTTGAACAATTCATCTAATGGCTTGCATCAACAGGTAACGTCGGCGGCAGAGGGTGCCATATCTGCACAGAGCGCATATCGTTATATTCAAAACATTCCTTATTTGACATATTAATTCATATTTCAAACTTGCGTGCAGGTCGTGTTTTCTAAGTCAAACCTTCGAGTAACAAATTTATTCTCCCGATTATTCCGAAATGATAAAATACAACTATGTGTCTTGAGTACTCAATAGACTTAATTCGTAAGAAATATTCGCATTTAGCCGGCAAAACCTTTGTGGTTGGAATGAGTGGTGGTGTGGATAGTTCGGTTGTTGCCGTGCTATTAAAGAAGTCAGGTTTTAATGTCCGTGGGGTGTTTGCTGAATGTTGGAATGAAGGTGAGCAGTGTACTGCCCAAGAAGATTATCTCGATGCCTTATCGGTTAGCTCTCGGTTTGATATACCGTTGGATTTTTATGATCTAAAGGATGAATATCGGAAACTAGTGCTTGATGAAGTCTTGTTCCAGTTTCAAAATGGAATGACACCGAACCCTGACATAGTATGCAACAGCAGGTTGAAGTTCGGGATGCTACATGACAAAGCACGGGCGAGACATGGTGACGCAATCTTTGTCACCGGCCATTATGCCGAAGTCTGTGACTGCGTGGGCTCGGATTCTCGGCTGCAAAGACGTTTATTGTCACCCAAAGACCTGTCAAAAGATCAGACATATTTTCTTTGTCGCCTTATTTGTACTCCGGTTTTGCTTAATGTGGAATTCCCGTTGGCGTATTTTTCTAAGTCTGAGGTAAGAAACTTGGCACATGCATTAGGCTTGCCGAATGCATCTAAACCGGACAGTCAGGGGATATGTTTTATTGGTAATGTAAATTTTCCTGATTTCTTATCTAAATATATCGGCTATCAGCCAGGGAACGTAATCGATACTTCCGGCAATGTTATAGGTCGCCACCGTGGTGTTCCTTTTTATGCTATTGGTCAGAGGCATGGCTTCGAACTGAGTGTCTATACCGGTGATCCTTTATATGTAGTTTCAAAAGATATTGAGTCAAATTTATTAGTGGTCGGAAGCCGTGATATGTCAATGTCGAGCGTTTTTGTTACCGATGAAGGGCTCTTTATTTCTCCGGAAAGTGTCGTTCATCCCGATTTGACCGTTAGGCTAAGGAATCTAGGCGATAAGAAGTCGTGTCGGTTGATGAGGCGTTCTGATAATCGATTAACTGCACATTTAGCAGGTCCGGAATTTGGCATTACGCCAGGTCAGGAAGCTGTGTTCTATGTAGGACGTCAGGTAGTTGGCAGGGCGACAATTCAACAATAGGTATCCCGGTTTAAAAATTTCCCGATTATCGTACTTGACAATTTTTTGTTCGATGCTGTTAAATAGAGGTACGGGGCAATAAAAAATATTATGCAAAAAAAGGGTAAAAAATTTGAACAAAATAATAACTACACAGTTGACGGAATGTTGGCCTACTCTTTCAGGTCATTGTTCCATCCTAGCTCTCCTGACTGTTTATTTGACTACTCTGAATTGAATCTTATTGATTTCGGATATATTAAAAAGAAATTTGGCCCTGTGAATCAGATGCTAGATGGCAGGCAGTTTAGTTTGGATTGGAGTCAATTCAAGTTATTGGATACAAAACAATTAAGACTTCTAGATAGCAAACAGTTTAGTTTGTTACATATTCCTACTTTTGTATTTTTTATGCAGTACCTAGGTGCTTTAAGTCTTTTATTGCTTTTGAATGTGGCAATTGTGTTTGGATATGCAGCAAAGGTTAGGCACGATCAGTTAGAAGATTTTATTCGAAAAGAAACTACAGAAAGAACAAGGCTTGTATATGCACAACAGGTTTCAAACGCACAAGCTCCTCAACATTATTTAATGTATGTTAACGGAAAATCTACAAATGATTCCTCTGTTGATTGGGTTGATTCTAAAGAGGTTTACGAATTTGATTTGGCAAATGCTTCTACACTTGAGGAAAACCCACGAGTGAATGGTGCTTCTACCGAAGCGGCTACAGAAACCATTGCCTTCTCGAATGAGGTTAAATGTTCCTTTAAAGATAATGTTAATAACTTATATTCGAACGGTTCCAGTTTGCAGATCTCCTCGACTTCAAGTCGAAACATCTGTGTAAATTTCCCACAAAGCGACTCTACTAATTATCTATGGAAGCTTAATTCAAGAATCGCTTCTACTGATACATGCATTTCTATTAGTGCAGTAAGTGAAGATACCTTGGCAAGTTTTGAGATTTATGATGAGAATCAAGCTCTTGTAGGTGCTTGTTCCATCAGTCTTGTGAATTGAAATAAGTCATGAAAATTAATGGATTTTATCTTTACTGCATATCGTCGGTCGTCCTTTTCTGCGGAAGCTTGTTGATAGTGCCTGCTCTATATGTAGGCCAAGGCTCGCAAGATAGGGGAATGTACGCTTATCAAGATCAGTCAGTCAGGTTGTCTATCGAATACAACATTTCGCAACCCAATTATCTAGGATAATCCCTTGATATCGTGGGGAATAACTGATAGAATTTCGATATCCTTCTTTCCAGACGGACTGTGCACACCTAAAAAATATAATCATAAGGTCGCCGGTTTACCGGAAATTAGGTTTGCGGACACATTTTGTTTTCCGCATTTGAACTTCAATAGTACATTTACAATTGAATCTTTAATGGTGAAAAGAATTTTCTTTGAGAGTTTGATCCTGGCTCAGGACTAACGCTGGCTGCGTGCCTAATCTATGCAAGTTGATGGTCTGTAGCAATACAGATCATGGCAGACGAGTGAGTAACGCGTAGGGACTTGCCCTTAATTCAGACATAACCCCGGGAAACTGGGGATAATATCTGATAGTCTCGCAAGAGTAAAGCCTAAGCAATTAGGCGATTAAGGATAGACCTGCGTCCTATCAGCTAGTTGGTGAGGTAAAAGCTTACCAAGGCTATGACGGGTAGGGGGCGTGAGAGCGTGTACCCCCACGATGGCACTGAGACACGGGCCATACACCTACGGGTGGCAGCAAGTAGGAATATTGCGCAATGCCCCGATTTCGGGGTGACGCAGCGACGCAGCGTGCGGGATGAAGGTTTTCGGATCGTAAACCGACATTAAAAAGGAGCGGCTAACTTCGTGCCAGCAGCAGCGGTAATACGGGGGCTCCAAGCGTTGTCCGGTTTTATTGGGCGTAAAGAGTTATGTAGGCGGTTTTACAAGTTACAGGTTAAATGTTCCGGCTCAACCGGAAACTTGCTTGTAATACTGTAAGACTAGAGATATGCAGGGGAAGGTAGAACGCATGGTGTAGTGGTAAAATACTTTGATATCATGCGGAATACTAAAGGCGTAGGCAGCCTTCTGGGCATATTCTGACGCTGAGATACGAAAGCGTGGGGAGCAAAACGGATTAGATACCCGTGTAGTCCACGCTGTAAACTATGTTCACTAGATCCGTGTCCCGGTTTACCGGGGTGCGAGTCGTAGCTAACGCATTAAGTGAACCGCCTGGGAATTACGGCCGCAAGGCTAAAACTCAAAGGAATTGACGGGGACCCGCACAAGCGGTGGAGCGCCTGCTTTAATTCGATGCTAACCGAAGAACCTTACCAAGCCTTGACATGCATCTGCAAGCTGGATGAAAGTCCGGCCCCCTTCGAGGGTGATGCACAGGTATTGCATGGCTGTTGTCAGCTCGTGTCGTGAGATGTACCGTTAAGTCGGGTAACGAGCGCAACCCTTATGGCTAGTTGTAACACTCTAGCAAGACTGCCCTGGCAACAGGGAGGAAGGAGAGGATGACAATAAGTCGGCATGGTCCTTATGGCTTGGGCGAGACAGGCGCTACAATGGCCGGTACAATGGGCAGCAACTCAGCAATGGGAAGCAAATCCCACAAAACCGGTCTCAGTTCAGATTGAGGGCTGCAACTCGCCCTCATGAAGTTGGAATCGCTAGTAATCGCTGGTCAGCTATACAGCGGTGAATACGTTCTCGGGTCTTGTACACACCGCCCGTCAGGTCAGCAGAGTTGGGAATACCCGAAGTGCTCCTTTATTGGGGTCCTAAGGTAGGCTCAGCGATGAGGATTAAGTCGAAACAAGGTAGCCCTAGGGGAATCTGGGGCTGGATCACCTCCTTTCAAGGAGATTCTTAGGCTTAAATCTCTAAAACCTAACCATCCGGTATCTTTTTCTTAGGAATTAGATAGGTATTTGGCCGATTTATCGGTTTATATGCCTTTCCGGTTTGGAGTTTTACAGGTTTTTGCCAAACGCACGTGAAGTTTAGTCAGCTTTGTGCGTATGCAGGTAAATCACGACCTGCAAGAAGTGAATACCGACATTGGTCGGAGTTGAGCTTCCGCTTTTTAAGCGATTTTGACAGCTTGGCAACATGAGGCATAACGTTGCGATGAGATTCTTTTCACCATCAAGGGTTCAATTGGATAATATTTTCCGCTAATTATTAGATATAAATTTGTATAGGGTTTCATTCCCGATTACTTCTACCATTTGGTTAACTTCTTCGGATTCCAAATAAATAGTAGCATCAGCGGGGTTTACTCCGTATGTTCTGAAGGTGCTTGCATATCGAATATATTCGAGCATTTTGTCTCTAAAATCGTCCATACCCAGATACATATTTTTACGATTCAAGTATATTCCTAATGACATTGCAGTTTTTGAAAAAAACTCAGAAATCGTGCTATCGCGCACTTGACGGTTTTGCACTAAAACTGAACCGGAAGGCGAAAGCGAATAATGAGTGGCGAGTACTTTACCTTCGGACATACCATAATTTTCCATTTGTTGTATGGCAATTGCGAGACGACCATTATTTGTCCAGTCGATATGATTTGTATACGAAGAAATTTGCGATGCCAATCTTAAATTGTTCCGAGCTGCCGGTTCTGATGCTTGGGCGGATGCTATTGCAAATTGGTCTCGCAATAGTGAGAAAGAGCTAACAAGAAGAGCTCCGCCCGCCAATGTTCCGACTTTTGTCAGGAATCTTCGCCTGCTTAGCAATTTGGCTTTGGTTATAGGATCTTGAGTGAAATACAGATCAAGATCATTTGTCACTAAAGCCGTATTTGTTGTGAAAGCTGTAGCTGCTAATATTAATTGCATCACATTACGCCTATTTCTTTGATTTTTGGCTGCTTCTTCCAGTTGTGTAGTTGTGAGATTATCCAAGTTTGCCGTTATGTCATTTAATGGGTCACAGCTGAGTAAACCAACGAGGAATTTAGGATGAACCCTTTTGTTTCCAAGGAAAGTGGCATTAGTATCTATTGCGGTCTCAAGATCAGGAATTATGTAAGGAGTTGCGATACCGACTAATCCGGGATTTGCATCTGCAATGGCAGTAATCGTAGGGTAATTGAGTATTCCATCTTTGGAGTTAAATGCCTCAATAGATAACCTGGTAGGAGCTGCTACTTCTTCCGAGCCCAATCTGTTTTCGAAATTTATGACCATATTTTCTAAATTATTAAATAAAGTTGCCGCTATTTTAACATTTTTCAAATTTCCTGTCTGAATATCGAGCCTTTTCTGGTAAAATTACAACGCATAAATAACAAGGGCGGGTAGCTCAGCTGGTTAGAGCGCCAAACTGATAATTTGGAGGTCGAAGGTTCGAGTCCTTCTTCGCCCACCATAAAGGTGGATTTTGCCCATACTTAGGCAATCTGGATTTATGAATACGTTTGAAGCACCACTAATATGATTGATATTTCAACTTGGCCATATAGGCAGTCTGTTTCGGCATTCATTTTCGATGAATCAAATAAATTACTTATCTGTTCCCTGAATCTCGATGTTGATTACGATTGGAATATTCCCGGAGGAGGCATTGAAGAAGGCGAAACCCCTGAAGATGCTATTTATAGAGAACTAAAAGAAGAAGTGAATATATCCCCCGAAGACTTAATTTTGCTCAAAAAATCAGAAATAGTTAATCGCTATGATTTCACATCTAAACATATCACTGTACTTTCCACTAAAAGTGGTCGCCAACATCGTGGGCAGGAAAGAATTCAATTTATCTTTAGATATATAGGCAAACCAAGCACGGTAAGACCCGGAGACACAGAAATTAAAGAGATTAAATGGATGGATTTAAATGATGTGGATAAATATCTCGATTTTGAGCGAATAAACCTAAATGCAAAAGCTGTCCTATTAGAATGTGCTGATGTAATTAAGGTGGATATGCCAAACAATACCCGAACCACTGTTGTATAATCTTTTTGATGTCGTACGAAGTTCCCCGCACAATTGAAGAACTCAAAAGGGCGTTTGAAATATTTCAAACATCAGAGCCGTTGGCTTTTGATACCGAAACAGAAGGCAAAGAAGAATCCATGCACAAGATTGTCGGATTTGGAATCGGTAATAGCAATTATCAGGTATACGTTGACCTCTCATTATTATCCGTTGACCAATTTAAATCACCTTTGGAAAAACTCTTTGTCGGAAGAAAAATTATTCTTCATAATGCAAAATTTGATTTCAAAGTATTGGTAAGGGCAGGCATAAAATTGCCTGTGGAATATGAAGATACAATGATGATGGCTTGGCTGGTTGATGAAAATGAAAGCGTTGGTTTAAAAAATCTCACTCAAAGATATTTAGGAAGAACTCCCAAGGCTTACAGCGAGCTTGAGCAGGAGTCTTTATTTTTTACACCTGAAGACCGAATAAACATGTGGGCAGAGTATTGCTCTGCAGATGTAAAAAATACTTATGATTTATATCACTTTCTATATGAAATTCTGATAAAAGAAGATTTATTGAAGGTCTATTTGAGGCAAGAAATCCCCTTTATAAAAATCCTAATGGATATGGAAGAATCAGGCATTAAAATTGATGCTGATATTCTTAAAACTTACAAAGATAAAATGGAAAAAACTCTTTCCGAACTTTCCGTGCGTATTAAAGAACTGGTGGGGAATCCTGATTTTAATGTTAATTCTCCGAAACAAGTTGAGGAGTATTTGTTCGACAGGTGCCGTTATAATCCCGGTCGTATTACACCGACGGGAAAACGTTCTACTGATAACGAGGTGTTAACTCAAATAGTTGAATCAAATAAACTTGCGGAAGATTCTGTTCCTGCAATGATATTGAAACATCGGGACATCGATAAGATTTACGGAACATTTGTAGTCGCGTTACTGGAACAGCGAGATGAAAACGATCGTATACATACTAACTTTTTGCAGCACGGAACTTCTTCCGGTCGTTTGTCTTCTAATAGCCCGAACTTGCAAAATATTCCTACACGTCAAGATGAATGGAATGTACGCCAGGCATTTATCCCTAAAGAAGGACACAGCTTTATAATTGCCGACTACTCGCAGGTTGAGCTTCGTATACTTGCACATTTTAGTGAAGATTCCAATATGATTAACACTTTTAGAGAGGGAGGAGATATCCATACCAAAACTATGGAATTAACCGGTACCAACAGGCGTGAAGCTAAGCAAATTAATTTCGGTATCGTATACGGAATGGGTGCACTTTCTCTAGGAAAGAAGCTCGGCATTACCTACGATCAGGCGGAGTCATATATAAATCGGTTTTTTTCAGGTTACCCAAGGGTTAAGGAATTTCTAACGGCAACACATAATGATGCTTATAAAAACGGTTATGTTGAAATGGTTTCGGGAAGAAAAAGACATCTCAATTTTAAGTCTGCGGAATTCAGCGGCAATCAAGGGTTTTTTAAACGTCTGGCAGTAAACTCTAAAATTCAAGGTTCCGCCGCGGACGTGATTAAAATGGCCATGATTAAGCTTCAGCCTGCTCTAGATCAATTTAAATCGCAAATGCTTCTACAGATACATGACGAGCTTGTAATCGAGGTTCCTGAAGGGATAAAAGATGAAGCCGCAAAAACGGTTAAAGAAATTATGGAAAATTCCATTGAATTGAAAACTAAACTATTAGCAGATGTGAAAATAGGAAACTATTGGTTAAAAGACTGAGAATGTCGGGTAGGTATTGTCGTGTTTTCTGTTACGAATCAGTTTTTTTGCAAAAGTTTGTATCCGCCGAAAATCATTATTCCCGCAAGAAAAGCGATCGTAAAAATGTTACCAAGACTTCCGGTAACAGGAACGGCCGGTGCACCTTTGCCTTCAGCATCTGTTGTTGTATTGTTTGTCGATCCACCTGTGAATTGTTGTCCTACGTGTAAGGTAAAAGTATACGAATAATCTGCTGTCGTTATGCTAATTTGATGGTCGCCTTCGGTAAGACCGGTGGCATATTGCCATTTTCCTTGTTGATCTGCCGTTGCAGTGGAAGTTTGTTCTCCGACTTTAATAGTAACGGTTGCAGCAGGTTCTGCTGTTCCGTATAGAATAGGGCTTGTACCTGAGTACCACCACTCGGAATATTTCTGGCCTCCTAAATCAAGACCACCGATTTTATCGAGACTGGCTGCATTTAGTGTTGTTGCTAATGTTGAAAACGAAATTAGAAGAGCTGAAATAATAATGGCTTTGAATGCTATTTTAGGCAGAAACATATGTATCTATTCTGCTTGTATTTTGTCATAAATGCAAGTGAAGATTCATAGCGTAGGTTATTTCTATGTAGTACTCGCAAGTTTCAAAGATTGACAGCTTGAACAGTGAAAACTTCCTCGTCCTTTGATTTTCGAGTAGGTAATCGGAGTTTTACAATTCGGACAGTGCAAATTTTTCTTTCCATAAACTCTAAAAAAATTCTGATGGGTGCCCGGGACTCCATAAAGATCGACATACCGATTCATTGAGCTGCCTTTGTGTTCGATTCCTTCGTTTATTATGTATTTTATGCTTTTGAATAGCTTATGGAGTTTTGCTGTCGGAATTTTATTGGCAGGTGTTTGTGGGTGTATCCCTGATAAAAAAAGGGCATCGGTAGCGTAAATGTTCCCGATTCCGCTGACTATTTTTTGGTTTAGAAGTGCAGACTTTATGTCTGTTTTTCTATGTTGGTAAATCTCGGCGAATTTGTTTTCAGTAAGTTTGGGATCGAGTGGAGTTGGACCGATTTTATTTTTGTATTCATTGAGTTGTTCTTTGTTCCATAGTTTTATGAATCCGAACTTTCGTATGTCGGAAAAATAGAGGTGGGTATCGAGGTAACCGAGGGTACCGCGGGTACCATGGGGTGACCCCTTTTTAATGAACCTGAAATGAACTTTGACATACTTGTCGGGGTTGTTAACCAATAGTTGGCCTGTCATTCCAAGGTGAATAGCCAGGTAGTTATCTGAGTTCTCAAAACCGATAACAATGAGCTTGGCAATGTTCTCTACAGAGTTAACGACTAGTTCATTAAAAAGGGGAGACCCATGTCTGAGCTCACCGTATCTGGGATCTCGGTCGACGGACAGAAGCGATAGCTTCGCACCTATGAGTTCATGTTTCAGTTGGTTTGTAATTGTATGCACTTCGGGTAGTTCAGGCATATAATGTTTCTATGGTACAAGGCATCATCGAGCAGGGCTCGGTTGAAAATAATCCACGCTTAACATATACCATACAATTTGTTTACAGTTACGATAAATATTTTCAAACTCCTAAAGTTCGAAAAAAAATAATTTATGCGGGGAATCAGCAGCATTAATCCTGAATATCAGTCGAATCCGGAAGCATCTGCGAGAAATAGTGCTCGAGTTAGTGTGATGCAGAATTTTCTAGCAGGTTTCGACGGTTTTAATAGGGGTGCGAAATATACCGACAGTTTAATTGAGCAAGCAGAAGACCGGATCGAGCTAATTGATTCGAGAGGTGTAACTCATTTTCTCTATATCAGTGGGGCAGTTGAGCTTTATGATGAGGAGTTCCCGGAAAATGAAAAATCCGACGATTATGATGATCCCACATCTCAAAGCGGACTTGCCGTGGGTACCTTAAACTCTGAAAATACAGGTCACGATGAAATCTGGGATGTGCAAAAAGCTGTATATGATAAGCTGAAAAATCTAAGAAAAGCCAAAGGTATTGACGTCCGAATGCCATTACCTGAATCGACGGATCTTACGAAAAAATGGGCGGATTGGTTTGAAGCTATTGAAGTGAACGGTATCACTGATTTAACTGATGCTGTTAATATTTGTCCCTTTATATTTGAGCGTGATATTCGCAAAATTCGTCAAAATATTGTTAATCTGAAACAAAGTGCGAAACTGACACCGAATGGGTCTTATTACAAGCACTGCTATGAACACACGATTAAATATACTCTTGTGAACTTACCAGATATTTGTCAGCGGGATATTGTCGAATCAATACTCATGGGTGAAGATATAGATCCTAAATATTTAGAGAAAAGGTTCCGAGAGGCAAGAGAAGAACTGAGTCTTGTAGTATCACGCCCTAAAGATCAAGCTTATATGGATGTAATGTGTGATTCAGAAAAATTCCGAGACTTAATTGAACGGTATGATGTTTGTTTAAAAATGTGTGATTTTTTTGATTTCCCACCACAAAGAAAACTAGCGATGGTATTGATGTTTCCTCCAAGTAAAGTTGAGCAATTTGAAAAATGTTTGGAATATGACGAAGAAAACGACTCTCCGCCGATGCCTGAGATACCAAACCCTGACAAGAATACTTCTTTTGACACTTACAATCCCGCATTAAGCTTCTCGAGGAACTGATTTTCAGTATTTCTAATTTAATCTTATCTTTATCTTGGCAGAATGATCTGTTTATTTACAGGTTTTCTTAATGGAGTTTCGTAATTTGAGCCCAATGGCCCATCACTATGAACAGTTGGTCGGATCGTACGCGTACTATTTGTTGGTGGCTCTGCTGGCTCAACACCATTTGGCGAGGCGAGGCCACGTGACTCGTTAACCGTTGGAGGATTTTCAAAATCAGGATTATAAGGTGGCATATTGCTGGTATCGTATCTTCTTTCCATTTCTAACCAATCTTGGTCATACTTATGGGCTAGGGTATGTCTGTTTCTGCCTATTTCTGATGGATTTTCATCTGTGTCTGTAAATTTTTGGTATGGACGCCTAAGATTATATTTGACCGGGAACCTAGGTTTATTATCTTGTCGTTTGCGAAATGCACTTTCTGGGCCACGTTTTCCCGGAATTTCTTCAAAATCACTTGTTCTTTGTTTTCTTGGCTCAAGCCAGCGGTTCCATTCTTCCTGAGTCGGTTTATTTCCGGATGAAAGAATACTTTCAATTGCATTGTTTGCTGATGCGTCGGTTATAGGTGTTGCTTCTGGATCTTGTTCGTCTGAAGAAAATATATCGGCTTCGTTTGTCAGATGGGTAGGAGGAGTCATTCATATAATATTATCAAAAATTGATCTGCATATTGTAAGTAAATTGTTGCTTAGATTATAAAAATGAATTATTGGTATAAGTTAATGGTGAAATATTGTTGTTGAAATAGATATGTATAAGGGTAAAAAGTTTGGTTTGTGATCCGGAAAGGGTTGTTTAAAAAATTTGTGTGAAGGCTCGAATTGAGCTTTCGAAATTTTTAAAACCCCTTCCGGATCTTTTTGGATGTTTTGAATTTTTAGTTCTTTTTTGTCTTGGTTTCTTTTGGAAACCTGTTCTCGAATCGCATAAGCGATTCTTAAACCTTCACTTGTTAGCCGAAGCTGACAAGTGGACTTGCGAACAAACCCAGAGGCGTTGGGTTTGTTTTTACTACCGGTCGTAGGCTTCCAACAGGGCGCAGAGCGAAACCATGTCATTGACATGGTCTTGGCCGATATCCGGCAAGGGGATCTCCTCTACGGGGACGTTGGCAGCGGCGGCACTTGCGGCTTGGACCTTTCGGACCACCCTCTCGACCTCGGCGGCGATTGCCGTTGGCGATGCGTCGCCGTTTCCACATGGGAACAACGGGACCCACAGTTTGTAGACCTTCTCTTCGGGCTCGACCGGCTCGATGGGCACAGTGATGGTGATGAACTCCGTGATCGTAATGTACTCGGTGACAACTTCACCCGGCAGTGTGACGGTGATGTACTCGGTGACAACTTCTCCTGGCAGTGTGACGGTGATGTACTCGGTGACAACTTCTCCTGGCAGTGTGACGGTGATGTACTCGGTGACAACTTCTCCTGGCAGTGTGACCGTAATGGTCTCGCCGGGAAGCGTTATAACCCTTTCAGCGACGTGCGTGAAGCGCACTCGCAGGGAGCCTCGATCACTGCCGATACTGCCCGCATGTTGGAAAACCAATGTTCCCCCAGTTTCAAACACCAGGTGAAGAAGGTTCTCTTCCATTGTGGACAGCTTTCCCAATGGGATTCCGTTGAAAATCAGGTTAACCACCTGAGCAGAGCTCTGGTGGTGACCATTCGAGTCGATTGCCGTGACAATGGTGTCGCCAGCTTTGATTTCGAGCTCGAAGCTCTCGCTTTGACACGGAGTGGTGGCGGCTTGAACTTCTGCCGAAGTCGGTTTGGGCCCACAAAGGACTCGGGACAGGGTTGTGGCATGCGTTGTGAACGCATCTTGAGCACTAAGTGCTGCCCAACTCGTTACCAAAAACAACAAGAAAAAGACGACGATACGACTTGCACGTTTCATTGTGTGACCTCTGTGTTGTTGATCTGATGATGTTTATTCAAAACCCGAACCCGTGACCACTATTAACAAGTTTCCTTGTTCTCATTGCTAGTGAGATAAAAATAGTGTTTGCCTCCACGGTAAGCGATAAAGAATCCGAATAGAAAATAGGGAAATTGCAAAGACTCATAAAAATTTAATGCTTCAAATTCATTTCTTATTTGAGACCAGTGAAGCTTTTTATTTGGCTTTCAATATCTTGTATATGATTTATCAGATCCTTGATCGCTTGCCGCTTAGGCTAGGGTAAGTTCTTTTGATTTCAACAGATAGGCCGTCTGACCCGTGAGTTGTTCATTTTAGATTAACTTTCAGCTTAATATTTTAAGCCGATTGTTGCCTCTAAGAACTTTATTCAAAATATCCAATTTTAAAGGTGCGAAAGCGGGATTTATCGACGATTCCCGCATTCGGGAGGTCGACTAGCCGGTTAGGGCTTTGTCCTGCTTTCTCTGAAGTTTAAGAACTTCAGAATCATAGGTTTTCCTATAGGTTCTGGAGTCCTTGGCCTCTAAGGGCTTCTTAGAGGGGGTCTTCGTATTTTCTTCTTATCTATTCAATTTTGTTTTAATGTAAGACTTGTAGCGAACTCGTCTTTTTCTCTATGACAGCGGAGTATATCACAACCCTATAGTGTGTCAAGCATCAATAGTAGGACTCGAAATAGAGGCTAAGGGCAAGCTTATAGTATGGGATATAAAATTCGCAATTAAGATAGAGGTCAGTTGTATTCTTGTCGGTTAAGTCTTACAATTCCAGTACTATGTCTGAATTTGATCCAAGTGCTCGGCCTGAATATTTGAAACAATTTATTAAATTTACTATAAAGCTCAGCTGCGATTGCGGTGATTTCACCGATACTTATGTTCATACTGATATAACTCTCCAAGCAGCACTGAATAATGTTATTCAAGGTGCTCAAGGTCGGCATGCGTGGGATCCGCTTAGCAACCCGAAGGGGTGTAGAACAGGAGTAAACCCAGGGTCTTGGTCACATGAGTTGGTAAGCCAAGAAGAGACGACCGGTTGGAACAAAGTTGATTAGCTACTCTGTAATGAGAGCTGAAATATATTGATGACTGAAATCCAATTTGCAAAGATTTTCCCCGAATATTCCCAATACTTTGAAATACTTAACCGTCTTGTGGGATTGGTGCAAGATGAGGCTTCAAAATTCAATCTCACTGCAATTAGAGATCATGAAGGCATATGGAATAAACACATTATTGACTCATTAATGCCAACTCAATCTCAACTACTCAGTGAATTTAAACCGAGAACAGCACTAGATGTAGGTAGTGGGGCAGGTTTTCCCGGTTTGCCGTTGGCAATTGTAATGCCGGAAACTCAATTTACGCTTGTAGACTCCACAAAAAAGAAAGTTGATGCCGTAAATAGATTCATTGAGAATCTTGGTCTTACTAATGCAACTTCGGTTTGGCAACGGCTTTCAAGCGAAGATTCCCACAGCAAGTTTGCGAAATATGACCTCATTGTTGCTAGAGCAGTTATGTATCTGCCTGATCTGATTAATCTGTGTTCACGCTTTTTAAATGACGACGGAATGATGGTTTTCTATAAATCAGTCGACCCGGAAGAAACCGATGCCGGAATACTTACGGCCGAACATCTCGGTTACTCAATGTCCGGGAAATATGATTATAAGCTACCTTCTGTCGAATCTGCGGAAAATCTAGACGCCCGCAATATTCTGTTTTTTCGACGGAAAGCAAAGTCTCAATTAAACGTTTAATAAAAAGTTTATCTATGAAACCTTTAAATCACTCACAGGTTAAAAAGTTCATGCGAAACAGGCAATCAAGGGTCTCCCCTTTTTCATTAACTTTTCTGCTTCAAAGTTTTGACAATCCGGTGAACGTCGGACACATGTTTAGATTGGCTGATGCGGTCGGTGCGGAAAAGCTAGTATTGACGGGGCGTACTCAGGTGCCCCCTCATCACGAAATCTCAATTACCTCAATGGGGCAAGAGAACCGAATACCTTATGAGTACTGCGATAAAGTTGAAGACGCCTTAAAAACGCTGAAAGACGAAGGCTATCACTTGATCAGCCTTGAAGTTACTGAAGATTCGGTTTTGTATACCGAACCTGACTATTCAAAGCACGACAAAATTTGCTTGATACTAGGCAACGAAACAGATGGCGTGTACCCAAGTTCGTTGAAATTTTCAGATGAGATTGTTTATATCCCGATGTTCGGGAAAAATTATTCCTTAAATGTTCATGTTGCCGCAGCTATTGTGGCCTATAAGATAGTAAGCGGGTAGTTTTCTTGTTTCCGCAGGTAAATTCAAGCTTTCTGGCTAGTAATCGGTTAATCGACAGTTCATTAAAAAGGGGAGACCCCTACCTCTAGTTGGGTATCTTCGACCCTCATCTGCCCAGGACCCTCATTCTTCAGATTTACTTCGCCAACAGCCGATACATTTTTTCCGAAAACAATATCGCCTTCAACACTGAACTTAGAACATTTTTTAAGAGAAGGTGCTCCATAAGGGAACCGTTCCATCATTTGTCCGACAAATTTATAGTAGTTATCATCAAGTTTGACCTCGGTTATAGAAGGCGTTTCGTTTCTGGCGATTAACCTGTAATCATTGGCCAGTTCGTAAATGTCCGACCATAGAATCAACAAGTCGGAGGTTTTCTTTATAGGTACGAATCTGTCTCGACCTACGCAAATTGCTTGAGCTCCGGGGTAAACATTGATGGCTGCTCCCATTGCACTTTCCAGTTGCAATACTTTAGGAGAAGACGGATCAACAGGATCAATATTTTTTTCATTAATAATCATAGGTAATTTAAAATATCCATCATTTTGCATAAGTAGATCTTTTGTGACTGATAGGTTGATCCAGATGTTGTTGGTGTTGAAGTATTTGTATCTATCGATGTCTTGAAAATCGTCGACTTCTTCAGGTGGGCATTGTGCGATTTCGCGTAGAGTTAAGTTTCCTTGTGGAGTTATTGCAAGGTGTCCGCCTTTTTTGTCGTTTACGGTTCTGGTGGTGACTTCCATTAAGAAGGGAATGTTTTCTGCTTCCATGTATCCGCAGATTACCGGGTCGGCAACTGCACCAAGGTTATCTCCATTGCTGACAAATGCGTATTTATAGCCTTTATTTAGCAAGACTTCCAGAATTCCTGTGCTCAGAAGTGCAGGGAACAGATCTCCGTGTCCCGGTGGTGCCCATTCCAGTTTTGGGTTTTGAGGCCAGCTTGCCGGACCTAGGGTTTCTTTGTCTACTTTAAGAACTTTGTTTTCAAAAAAAGTAACGGGAACATCTTGTATCAGTTCAGGGTGTTTGTGAAGTGCTTCGGCAGTTTCTTCTTGAGTGCTAAAGCTGTTCATGAACAGAAGCGGAAGTCTCGCTTGGTGTTGTCTTCTTAGAGATAAAATCTGGTTTACCAAAACATCAATGAATGTGTGTTCGCCTTTCGCTTGAAGTAAGGTTTTAGGTCCTTGCATGCCCATGCTTGTGCCAAGTCCGCCGTTTAGTTTAATGACGGCTGTCTGATTTAAAACTTGTGATCCTAGCTCTTTATGAGACTGTAGATTTTTAAGCTCAGGTAGATTTGTTACCGGCAAAGCAGTAGTTGAACTAATGAACCCGGTTTCTCCTCTAACTAGTTGTCTGTAGGCATTCTCAAATGATCGGACTGCCGAAATTGCAATTCCGGAGATATGCATCTTGTTTCGAAAAAGTTCGAATTTGTCTGTGATAGTTATTGCGCTTGGCGCTTGCGTTTCCTGATTCATGATTTTTCCTTATTTAGGGATGCTCACTGTTTTTGGCAGGCCTATATCGTAACACACGAATAGAGCTCGCTATTATAATCATCAACTCTTGCCTTGTTAAACTTGGTTAAACCAAGAAACTAACGTAAGACAAGAAAAACCACGTTTTGCGTGGTTTAATTAGTTTGCCCTTTTGGGCTTAAGCTTAGACTAGTATATACCACTTTTATATTGGGTTTCCACTGCACCTGAAAGGGCTGTAAATTAAGGTCGTTTGAAAATTCCGATTAGTAAAGGAAACAAACTTAGAAAGTCCGGTTAACTCGAACCAAGTTCAATGGTTATAAAATTTCGAGGATAACAACCGAATTGTTTTCGAATATAGGTTGGCCTAAAGCTTTTACTTTTTCTTCGTTAATATTAATGCCGTATATTTCACGTTCGGCTCTTCCTAGTATCAGATACTTTATATTGTATTTATTTAGTATCGATTTTGCCGATTCTATATTTTCACCTGTATAGATTTCATAGACTTCTAAGCTACGGTTATTCATAGTTTCGTATTTACCTCTCCAGGTCCATTCGTGTATGTTCCAGCCTAGAATTGTAGGCACTCCGAGGAATGTTGAGTAAAGATTATGATCTTTGTAGCTGTGTCCTGCACCTTCGAGAATTCTATTTTCATGATAATTATCTGAAACATTTAGAGTTATGAAAAATTCGTATGCCTTGTATTCGTCAGGGTAACGGTTTTTCCACCAATCAAGACCATTTTGGTAGGTAAGGTGAGGTTTTGATTTCCTGAAGTATTCCCAACTTTTAATGGGGTAGATTAAGCCGATAAAAATCATAAGCGTGAAGTATAAGCTAATAAAATAGCTGAGTAGCATTAGGCTTTTTGATTTATTCTGATATAGCATTCCTGCAATTATGGCAATTGATATTGGTCCGAAAGCAAAGCTTAACCAAAGCCAAACCTGGCAGGTTACTTTGAAAACCGTATTTGCTCTAAACCATTCATTAACATTAAGAATATCTTTCGCATAAAAAATTTCCATTAATATTAAAAAAAGAATGACAACACAGAGAGTTATGTCGCAAAATCTTAAAAAAGTTTTATTTACATCGTTGTTGTTCTGTTTGAAAAATAATCTAAGTGCAAAGTAGATAGCTATAAAAATGGCCCATAAACCCCAAAACATAAACCATTCCGAAGGGTCGCTTCTTTGATGCACAATACCGAATTCTTTGAGCGGAAATTTATAATGCAAATACCAAGGTGCAATAGTCATAAAAAATATTGCAGGTGCAGATGCAATTAATGCCCAAGATGTTTTGAATAATTCACCGAAATTTCGTAATTGATCTTGGAATTTGAATAAAATAATTGTTCCGCAGAGAATGCTTAATGTAAGAAAATCCCAAGTATTAGTGATATAAGAAATTCCTAGAAGGAACACCAATAACCACAGGTGTAGGTTTTTATTATCGATCTTTTGTTTCTGATCAAACCAGATGTATGCAAGAAGTGTAAATACTAGAGCTCCGGTTAGATATCCGAAAGTGTGTGCGTGTAA
>JASNYX010000004.1:0-102923 GCA_048499955.1 Patescibacteria group bacterium
TATAAGTTAACTCCTGATGAAATCGCTGTCGTTGAAGGTAAGAAAAATGTTTCTTAGAGGTTTACATATAAATATCGTCAATAAAAAAATTTAACAATCATGTCTCAATACTACAACTCTCAAAGAACCAGAGGCTTGTACGACCCAGCAGCTACTGAGCCTTTTAAACTTTCCCGCTCAAAGATTGATTTATTCATGGTTTGTCCAAGATGTTTTTATTTTGATCGCCGTTTAGGTGTCGGACGTCCACCGGGATACCCATTTGCGCTCAATTCTGCCGTCGATCATCTCTTGAAGTTAGAGTTTGATATTCATCGTGCCAATGGGACTAAACACGCTTTGATCGAGAAATATGATGTAGATGCACGACCTGTCGCTCATGATGATCTTGAGAAATGGCGACACAACTTCACAGGTGTCCAGTACCTCCATGAGGCAACAAATCTGCTTATCTTTGGTGCGATTGATGATCTCTGGATCAATTCTCAAGGCGAGTATATCGTCGTTGACTATAAATCTACATCCAAAAGCGAACAAATCACCGAATTAAATAAAGATTGGCAGGATGGTTACAAACGGCAGATGGAGATCTATCAGTGGCTACTTCGCAAAAACGGCTACAAAGTCTCCAATACCGGTTACTTCGTTTACTGCAACGGACAGACTGATAGAAAAGCATTTGATGGGAAGCTTGAATTTGAAGTTACCCTTATCCCTTATATAGGCGATGACACATGGGTCGAAAACACCATAGTAGAGGCACACAAATGCCTGCAATCGTCTGATTATCCAGAATGTGGCGCAGATTGTGACTATTGCAAATATGTTGAAGCAGTAAAGCAAATAGATAATGAAAAGAATCATTAAAATATTACTACTTTGTGCAGTTATTGGGATTTTGTCCTTTATTTTTTATATCTACAAATTACATTCACTTGCTGTCGAGGGAAATGCATTATTCGAATATCGCTGCTTACACGTCAATCCTCCTCTTATTGCCTACAAAAACTCATTTCTCAAATACGCGGATTTTCTAAACAGTTATCCCGATACTCAGTACACACCGGAAGAGGTTGCAGGTTTCCTTGATGGATACATTGAGGGCATGCGAGCTTATGTTCCGGAAGAGACAAAATGGCTGGAGATGCAGAAAAAGTTTATTGATCGTTGGGATTATCAGCTAATAGAGCCATGGTACATAAAGGAGGCAGGTTTGTATCAGTGGAAAATGTATGAGGGTTATCGCGACGATGCAGTAAGCCTACTCAATTTAGTTGATAATCCTGAAACTGCTAATAAAGACTTGAAACCAGGTGACACCAGTGAGGAACGCGGGCGCAGGGATGCCTATGCCGAGAAATATTTTGACTTATTTGAAAAAGCCTCAGAGATTCCGGATTGGCGTAAATACTTTGGTTCAGTACCTGTTCCAGAAGGATGTACGGATGAAAACATGTTCATTCCTAATACCTCAGGCGCAATTGATTGGGATAGAGATTCAGAATCAACTCCCTCGGGAGTTCCTATAGATCCGTACGGCCTTAAGGCATAAACAAGTAGTTGTATTCGTCAAAGCTGAAATAGGTTGGGTTATTCAGGAGTTCGTTTGCAATTTCCCAAGCTGTCATGTCTTCAGAAATTCGGTAGTAAGAGTAAAGGCTAATGGTATTTTCTCCAATTTCAATGTTTTGTCCTGGGGTTCTACCTTCGTGAGTATCTTCTGTATGTTCGAGTGCATAGCGTAAGGCTTCTTTGTCACGTACGAATCCATAATATTCAAGATTTCCAAGCAATCCTTCAAGAGTTGAGTTCTCCCGTAGTCTCAACATGACCTTGCCATCTACTCCTGGCTTAGACCGTATCTCCTGAGCTTCCTGCGGACTCATATGCAGACTTTCAACAAAGTAATCCTCGACTTTCTTATCAGAGGGCCAGTCCCTACCGGGAGCTAAAAAACTTTCTTCGCTTGGCTTACTCAATTCCGTAACCAAGTTTTTTCCACCCGGTTTATTCAACAGAGAATATCCGACGATAACAGCGATCAAAACGATCAAACCAACAACGGGCAATTTATTTTTTGGCGACTTTTTAGACATACCTGGTTATTTGATTATAGTCCTATTGGTCATAAATTGCCTTCTGGCAACATATTCCGCATTTTCTTGTTTGACTTTTCTCGAGGAATTGATATACTTTGCCTCAATAAATATCATTAGCTGCCCTACATGAATTAATAGGGGTAGCTTATGAAAAAACTTATCTTTCTTTACTCAATACTCTTCACTTCTTTAGCCCTTGCTTCCCCGGTTTTTGCTCAGTCCTCTGATATCGTCCGTGTTCAAAACTTTATCACCAATATTGTTCAAGCTTTAACTCTCTTAGCCGGAACACTCGCATCCGCTTTCTTTGTCTGGGGTGGTGTACGGTATATCACCAGTTCCGGTAATCCTGAAACGTTGGAAGGTGCCAAAAAGACGATTATGTATTCTGCTATTGGGTTAACCATAACCCTGGCAGCATTTGTAATAACAAACATCGTCACCCAGTTGGCACAAAGTGCCTTTGGTAATTAAGGCACTTTATGAACAGCGAAGTAGCAACATTTTCTTCAACCACCCTTAACAACCTAACGTTGCTCGCTTCACTCATTGCTTCATTTTTTCTTGCCAAAGGCGGCTATCTTTACATCACTTCCAGCGGTAGGCCTGAGGCTCTTGATAGTGCTAAGAAGACGATCAGAAATGCCCTTATCGGTCTGGTATTGGTTTTATCTGCCAACACCTTTGTTTCCATCCTAAACAATGCCTTTACAACCCCTACGGTTGTCCAAACTACCCAAGAAATTTCCCTTAACCCAATAGTTCCAGTTGAGCCGGAGGGTGGCCTAACACAAGTTTTAATGGATGCCATAGGCTCTCTACTCCAAAACATCATCCAGAGTGCCACTAAACCCATCACAGACGCCATAATCTGGTATCTGACCACTACTCCCGCATTGGCAACCAACTCAGTTATTTTTAACTTCTGGTTGGTCATAGTCGGAATCGTGGATGCGTTATTTGCTCTCCTTGTAGCAGTTCTGGGTTTTCAGTTTATGAGTGCTTCTACTTTTGGATTTGAAGAATTGGAATTAAAGAAATTGTTGCCTAGAGTCGGATTAGCGTTTCTGGGAGCCAATACTTCTATTTTTCTGATTGATTGGATTGTCCGGCTAGCAAATGTTTTGGTTAATGCGATTCTTAACGCCACTGGAGGGCTGAATCAGGCTTGGATTGCTAACGCTTTTGATCCGGCTAGTCTGTCTCTCGATGAGATCGCTTTTATCACCCTTATATTCATGATTCTGTTTGTAATCCTGGCTGTAGTGTTGCTACTTTTTTATATTACCCGCCTTATCACCATCGCTCTTGGTGCTGTGTTATCTCCGTTTATCTTTCTTCTTTGGGCATTACCAAAATTTGCGGACTTTGCTGAGATTTCCGCCAAAACCTATCTGACTACGATTTTCTCTATCTTGGTACATGTAGTGGTTATTCAGTTGGCAGCCGCTTTCCTAGCATTGCCCGATCAAGTGGGCACCAATTCTTTGATCTCTATTTTGGTAGGCGTTGGACTGCTTCTGACACTACTGAAAACCCAGTCATTTATGGTTCAGCTCATGTTCTATAACTCTGGCCGGACGCTGGTCAAGAAAATGGGTGGACAAATTATGAATGTGTTCAGCAGTAAACAAAGCGAGGCTGCTCCGGCTTCCAAACCCAGGACGGTTAAGATTCCCAGAAAGGTGGTGGCAGCATGAGAAGTACTGTGATTCCGGCACAAGTGACAACGGTTGAGGATACTATTGCTGGCAATTTGACTCTAACGCAGATAATTCTGTTGATTATGCCGGTGCTGTTATCAACCGCTGTTTATGCTGTTATGCCGGAACGACTGGTTTTATCCACCTATAAAATTCCCTTGATCGTTATCTTATTTGCCGTATTTGTTGTGCTGGCCTTGCGTATAAAAGGCAGAATTGTCCTGAGCTGGCTTTCGGTTATGGCTATCTATTATTTCCGTCCACATATCTTTGTATTCAACAAAAACACCATTTACGCAAGGAATATCTTATTGCCACCAGTGAGAAAACCTACGACTGCAAAAGCCAAAGTGACGATTAAGGTTCAAGATGAAGAGAGAAACGACTCATTTGATTACGAATCATTGCTTAGAAACCCCAGTATAAACATCCGCTTTACCAGAAAAGGATTACTTGTCGTCAAAAACTATGATTAACAAAGCTTCATCCCGCCACCAGATTAATATCAAAGAAGTTAAAGATGGAGTACTCATTTTGCCGGGCAACAAATACCGGATGATCCTGGAAACTTCCGCCGTCAACTTTGAACTAAAAAGTGAAGATGAACAGGATCAGATTATCGATACCTTCCAAAACTTCTTAAATGCACTGCCATGCTCGGTGCAGATTTTAATCAGAACCCGTGAGATTGATATCGACGGTTACTTGGCTGATTTTATGTATCACAACAATCACGAGACCAACAAAATCTATAAGGAACAGTTGAAGGAATACGGGCAGTTTATCAAAAAATTAGTCTCCGGCAACAAAATTTTGACCAGAAAGTTTTATATTGTTATTTCTGACTCCAGTGAATCGAGCAAAGTTGATTTTTCTATCATCAAAGAGCAACTCAAGTTGAACCAAGACATTATTATCAAAGGCTTAGAGCGTCTGGGGATGAAAACTAGAAAACTTGGCAATCTTGAGATTCTGGACTTGTTTTACAGTTTCTACAATCCATCAAAACTAAAGACTCAACCCTTAACACACAAAACTTTTGAAGCAATCAACAACCATGCAGATATTCTCTAGTCCATACAAAACCATCACTAAAAAATACAAAACCTGGAACAAGAAACGCCGGGATCAAAAGAAACGGATTGAACTGGCGTTTGGAGATCAGGATCAAGTCGATCTTATTTCTTACTCCAGCCTCCGCGAAAACTCAGGTTACATTGAGCTGGAAGAGAAGTTTATTCGTACCATCTTTGTGTCAGGTTATCCATACATCGCTTCCACCGGCTGGCTCTCGATGCTGACTAATTTCAACCACAATGTTGATATTTCTTACCACATCGAGCAGGTTGATCCTCTGATGGCTCTGCCTAAACTAACCAGAAAAATCACAGAACTGGAATCAACCAGGCGTACGATGCAGCAGCAAGGGAGAATTATTGGCTCAGAAATTCTAGATCCGCTTGAGTCTGCCATGAACCTGAAGGACCGGATACTCCGAGGCCAGGAAAAACTATTTCAGGTATCAATTTACGTGACCTTAATTGCGGATTCATTAAATGAGTTAAATAAAATCACGACACTCCTTGATACCACTCTAGCGACCAAACTTTTCTACACCAAAGTGGCCGGTTTCCAGCAGTTGGAAGGATTGCAGTCAATTCTCCCTAGAGGTGAAAATCTCCTGGCTCAGAAAAGAAATCTTGACAGTTCTTCCGCCGCCTTAACGTTTCCCTTTACATCCTCTGAACTGGTTCAAGAATCAGGAATCCTTTACGGGATCAATAAATCCAACAATTCTCTGGTTATTGTTGACCGATTTTCTTTACACAACGCCAACAGTATTACCTTTGCACAATCGGGCAGCGGTAAAAGCTATGCAGCCAAGGTGGAGATCTTAAGACAACTAATTCAAAAAACCAAAGTGATTGTGATCGATCCCGAACGGGAGTATCAGCAGCTTTGCAATAGTCTGGGTGGCACATATATTAAGCTCTCGGCAAGATCCCAGGAGAAAATTAACCCCTTTGACTTCTCACTTAGCAGTAGTACAGATAGCAACAGTCTGGCCGAGCATATCCAAGATTTAACTGAAGTAATTTCACTGATGGTGGAGGGACTATCTCCTCAGGAAAAAGCGGCACTAGATAAAGCGATTATCAAAACCTACAGAGAGTTTGGCTACACTCTCCATGGCAATCACAAACGGGCAAAAGGGTCATATCCGCTTCTTAAAGACTTAAACAAAGTCCTCAAAGCCGACAAACAAAATACTTTAGCAACACGACTGGAAAAATTCGTCAAAGGATCGCTTTCCAGTGTGTTTGACTCCCAGACCAATATTGAATTGGATAACCGGCTAATAGTATTTGATATCAAAGATCTGCCGGAGTCGATCAGGCAGATCATGCTGATTATTGTGGCCAACTATGTCTATAACCAGGTCAAGAAAGAGCCACAGAAACGCCTCCTCGTAATTGATGAAGGCTGGTTGCTACTTGAACATGAAGAAAGTGCCAGGTTTGTCGCCGGGCTTACCAGAAGAGCCAGAAAATATTATTTAGGGGTCAGCATAATTTCCCAGCAAGCCAACGACTTTCTGAACAATCAGTATGGCCGGGCAATCGCCTCACAGGCTTCGCTTCGAATCTTAATGCGGCAGGACACGACAACGATCAAGGATGTGGCTCGAGAATTCAAGCTTAGTGAATATGAGGAAAAGTTTTTGCTTACCAGTGAGCGCGGTGAGGCAATTATTATTGCCGATCAAAATCATGTGGCGATAAAGATCGTTGCTTCGGAAAAAGAACATCCTCTGATCACCACTGACCCCAAGGAACTATATCAACCGTCATGAACTTATTTCTTGCCTGGAATATCTTCTCGTACCGCCGGGAGCTGGCGTATGTAGCTACCGCTTTTTTACTCGTTATTCTGCTTCCGATAATCGCAGTGAGCGTGCTGACACAGACCGGTATCAATGTTGTCTCTGACACACTGGCAGAGATTAACGAAGTTACCCAAGTAGTAGAGCTGAAAAATCCCTTGGATGGTTCGATTTACAAGACCATAGAAGGCCCGTTTGCCTGGCCAACTACGGGAGTAATCACGCTTGAGTTCTCCAAATCAAGCCTTTACCAACTTTTCCATACTGGACTTGATATCGCTGGCATGCGGGGTGACCCGATCACTCCTTTTATGGGCGGCAAAGTGATTTATGCAGGCGAAATATCATGGGGCTATGGCAAACACGTCGTGATTGATCACGGAGATAACGTAACTTCCATATATGCCCACCTGGACAAAATATATGTTGCTCCGGATCAGGAAGTAGAGCCGAGAAAAGTAATCGGGACCGAAGGCAGCACCGGCTGGGCCACCGGCCCACACCTACATTTTGAGACGAGAGTGTTTGGAATACCAGTAAACCCGAGAGTGTTTTTAGGGCAAGAATTGTGAAGTTAGCAGAAGCGAGACAATTGTGTTTATCTAATATTTAGAATGATTAATCAGTGCCGCATCTTTAAGGTATATTGGAGTAATCAATTTGTCTTCACTTGCTTTTAAAAGAGCAATACTGATATCTTTTGTGCCGCCCGTGTAGTCTGAAATAATTTCATAAGGTTGATAATCTGCTGCTAATTTTGCAAAAAGGCTTTCTAGTTGACTCTTAATTTCTAGTACCGATTTATCGGTGATTGTTATATTAAAGACCTCAACATGTCGGTCGCTCTTTTCTATTTCAGTCTTAAAGGTCTCAGCAATTTGCTTTACTTGTGTGGCTTCGGTAACAATTAAAACTACTTTCTCAAGAGAATTGATTGCTGAGTGTCCACCATCGTTGTAGATTAACGATTTATAAACGTTATAAGAAGGAATATCTTTAAAATCAGACCGACTATTTGAAACAACCGTTACTAACACCTTCTTTTGATTCAATGGTGTTGGTGTAAATAAATCTTTATGGATTGATCTTATTCTTATATACACCCAAAGAGGAATACTCGTAAAAAGCAAAACCAATAGAAATAATTGTGTAGCTACTTGCATTTCTAAAATTGCTGAAGTGACCAGATATTTAAATAGCTCAAAAAGCGCATTTGTAAGCAATCCGAACGATAAGATAAACAATAGGCTTAGCCACGGGTGATTCGTGGAGATGCTGAGAATATTGCGGAGTAAAATACCTTTTTTGGTAAATTCCCGTTGCTGGTTTTCAATAAGATCAAAATTTTCTTTAAATTTGCTCATAAAATGGCGTTGTTGGTGATATATCAGCAATTACCTTGGTTACCGATTCAAAATCTATCTTTTTATCTGGATAGCCAGTAAGAACTATCGCCGGGAACACTTTTTGTGTGAGATCTGAATACGTATATCCATAAGTTAAACCATCATAAGGCACACACATAGCTACTAGTTGATTTATCTGGTCTTCTGTCAACTGCAAATCATCTAAATATGTTTTAAGTAGGGTGTAACATTGATCTCGTGACGGACGATCAAATTCAAAGGTGACAGCACTTCGCCGTCGAACCGCTGGATCAATTGCCGAATGTCTATTCGTGGACATTACGATCATTACCGGTGTTGGTAGGTCCTTCAAAGAGTCAATACCGCGAATGAGTGCATTTACGCCGGCTTTATCTTCATGGTGCATCTGTGTCACTTCTCTTGATTGTGCCAGAGCATCCGCCTCATCAATAAGTAGAATCAGTGCAGTATTAGTTTTTGCCTGAGAATGAGCCTCTTTCCGTACAAACTCAAATGAGTCGCTAATTAATTTAGTCATTTCTCCCACAATTCCAGATCCTCTTGCGTTGAGGCTTAACTTATAAAGAACTATCTTAACTTCTTCAGACCTAGCGATTTGATCTCCAAATGTTTCGGCAAGAGCCGTTTTGCCTGTTCCAACATCTCCAGAAAAAATAAATAAAGGTGGCCTATTTTTAAAAAGCTTAATAATTGGAATTTCCCTTTTGTAAAATTTTTTTGTCCACTCATCTAAGCCGGATGGGTTGAGTATGATTGATGCCTCTTTAGCTAATCTATCCTTTATATGGTCTATCCCAACAAGCGACAAATACCTCTCCTGTGCGACGGGATCAGGAAATGCAGTAATATTTTCAAAAGTCTCGCTATTCATATCAGTAACTCCTAAATTGTTGACGGCTCAGTCCGACTCCGTTACGAGAATAAGAATCGTCTGTTGCCCACGTCCCATTTGCCGATCCTGGTTCTGTACCGTTTGATCGCTTTATTGGTAATAGCTCTTCTACTTGACCTAAATCCTCTCCGCTTAAGCTAGGATTGTGGCGTCTTGTCAAAAAGGAATGCCAAGATGCTCCGTTAAGGTTTGTAGGAAGATCAATAATGCTAGGCTCATCGTTTGCTGATTCAACTTGCCCAAGGTTATTTACTGAATACCCGATGGCATAAATCCAGTTCCCGTTCCTCTGATAACCATACTTAACACTTTCCAGTAGACCAAACCTCAATAATATCGCTGCCTCCAGGGCTAAATCCTGAACCTTCTGTGGGGTAAGTTGGCCGCAATAAACGCGTAATAGGGTTAAGCCATGAGCAATGCGTGAGGCAAGATATTTTGCGTCAGCAATCGTAAATGTTTCCGATAAGCTTCTTGTTTGGGTATTGCTGTATGTCATGCGTTTATCCTCTAAAAGTTGACCCCAAAACGGTCCTCCAATTTTCAACTGCTTCTTGTTTTGTTGTGGCATTCATGGCTATAGCGATCGCATTTAACGCCTTTTTAGCTTCATCAACTATTCTTTGTCGTTGATCCTCCGTATAAGTGCTTGCTATATTATTTTTGGGGTTAACCGGATCATATATCCGAATAATTGCGTTATCTGATTGATCAATTTTGTCTCTACTGTAGTAATCAGCAAAGAATATCGGCTCTTTGAGGCCAGTTCGTACGATATATGAAAAGAAATTACTTATCGCCTCGGTATAGTTACTAGTGTCCAGACCACTGTCAGCCAAGTGAGAACAGATAAGCTCAATCATCAGCGATTTAAACCTGAAATGATCTCCGCGGGTTTTATATTGTTCCTTTATTAGCTTAGCCCAGTATTTTGTGAATCGAACGAATTGTATGTAATGGTCGGGCTGAGTATTTTTTCTTTTCTGGATAAACTCAAGATGCTGTGAAATACTTGTCAACACTCGCTCGCCATTGCTAGTAACTAAATAACCTTTGTTGTCTGGATCTCCTTCATAAAGGACAGGTACAACATCTACATCCATAAGGCCGGGGGTTTTATAGTGAACAGTTACGCAATGATCGTGGGGTTCCAACTGGTTTTCATCAAAATCCGAATAAACCTCTTTAAGTCGATCTCGTAACCATGCAATAAGGCCACTGTTGTCTGAATCTGGTACAGCAGCAGCTTTAATGTAAATGGCAGTATCAAGATCGTTTAGCTGACGCAATGCTGAACCTTTTGCAAGACTCCCAGAGTGAAGCATCTTTACTAAATTGTAATCAGGGTGCTCATCAATGTATTTTTTTAACCTATCACGAAGACTCTTGACTTGCTCACGATATTTTTTTGCAAGATCTGGGGGGAGGTTGACATGAGTTGTGGCGTAAGCCAATAGCTCTGCGTTAGTAATTGGTTGATCAACCGTAAAATCATCAAGGCTATAATTCGTATTCACATCATTTAGTGTCTTCTATCTTTGGGAGGGTTAGGGTCATTTGCCGGGGGCACAGTATCACTGTCTCGAATAGGACCGTTGATGCTGTGGACTCTCCTTCACCACCTGAATTAGATGAAAGTCTTTTGCCTTGGATTCTGCTGCACTTTGAGTAGGAAAATAGCCAGAGGCACGAGATGCGCCTTCTCGTTTTATCCGGTATCCTTCCTTCCTATTTCCTGAAACATGGTAGTTTGCCATAATATATTTCCAAGTAATAAACTGTCATTTGACATTATGGTAACATTACCATAAAATTTATGGTATAGCAATACTATGCTTCCCCAAAAACAAAAAGAAATTCTAGACTTCATCTTAAACTATCAACGCACTCACGGACATGGCCCTACGCTCGATGAGATCGCCTCAGGTTTTGGAAGGTCAATCGCCACCATACACCAACATGTTCGCGCATTGAGAGCAAAGGGCTTTCTTAAGGCCGCTGGTTCCTCAGCCCGCAGTATAGGTGTTTTTGACGCCAGTGAAGAAGTTGAAGAAATCCCATTAATGGGCTACGTATCTGCGGGAGGTGGACTGGAGAACATAGAAAATCCAGAGCCAATTAAGGTACAAAAAAGTCTTTTATCGCATTCCGGCAATCATTTTGCCTTAGTGGTAAAGGGTACATCCATGATTGATGATGGAATCCTGCCAGACGATATTATTATTGTGAGACACCAGAATCATGCAGACAATGGTGATGTAGTTGTAGCCTTGATAGGTTCGGAAGAAAATTCTCTAGCAACGGTAAAAAGGTTTTATAATTTAGGCAAAAAAATAGAATTGAGACCCAAAAATCCGACACTACCATCACGGGTCTACGATCAGGGTGCAGTAGAGATTCGTGGGAAGTTTGTGGGTCTACTGCGACACGGATGAAGGCATTTAGAACCTGATTTTGGTACAATTGGAACTGTACCAAATATGAGTCCGAAAAGTAATAACCCCAAGAATAAACTAAGAGTAAATCGTCTCAAAGCCAAACTCACACAAAAAGAGCTGGCTGAAAAGCTTGGTGTACACGTAAATTATTATGCTCGGATTGAGCGTGGAGAAGAAAATCCTTCTTTGGAGACGTTGAAAAAACTAACCAAGATACTCAAGATCAAATCTTCGGATATCCTATCCTTCTGATTGATTCTCTTTTTCTTTCTGCTTCTTTAAATCTTCGAAAATCTCCAACAGTAGATCGGGGTTGGTATGACCGAGTTCGTGAACTGTGGCTTGTAAATGCTCCAAGATGGCAATGGCCATCTCTGGGGTGGCATTGTCCGGATCAGTTTTTTTGAGAATATTGAGGACAGTATCAATGTCTTTCTCGTTGATTTCGTAGTCTTGAGAACTCTTGTTCATACCAGGCAAGTATATCACGCTCATAAAAACCTTTCTAAATTAAGAAAATTAAGTGTATCTATCGTGGTTTGCTCATCATCAATCCGGCGCATGATTTCCCGGCTCCTGGTCTGAGACAGAATGTTCAGACTACCTTCCCATAACACTTTCCGGTCAAGTATCGCCATTTTCCTATGATGATTGCCGGTGCAAAGAAGTACCTGCACACCCAATTCTTCAAATCTCTGAATTTCAGCCTCAGATTGGTATTCTAGGGATTCAGAATGTTCTCTAGGGTCTCGTGTGAGGACATATACTTTTACTCCGCGCTCAATCAGTCTTTCAAATACTGGAAACAATCCTCTCATTCTTTCTGCTGTTATGTATGGACTTTCAATTACGACTTCGCGCGAAGCGTGAAGTAAATCCTGGACAAACTTCGGGTAGAAAGTAATCTCGTCGTAAAGGGAGGACTTAAACATTGTTGTCCTCCTCTCCGGATTCAATTACACAGACTTTGCCGTTATAATAGGTGAAACCGAGTTCCTTGAGTTTCTCGTAGGTACGAATCAGGCTATCAAATAGCTCTTGGGGTTCCACCTGAGGGACAGCGGGCTCACCAAAATAATGAATATAAAACGAAAATCTACATCTTGGCAAAACCTTTCACGCTGGTACGACGCAATTGTCGGAAGCGAAGGTACTTACCTACATCCAACTCTGGTAATCCCGCAGCTGGCTGAAACCCTAAATATAAAACCCGGAAAAACCGTATTGGATATCGGATGCGGAAACGGATTTCTTTCAAAATTTATAACTAAAAGCGGGGCGAACTATCATGGAATTGATAGCAGTAGAAGTTTAATTGACAGAGCAAACAGCTTTGATCAAAAAGGGGCAAGTTACACAGTCGGAGATATCTGTAACGCAAAATCTTTAAAATCATTGAAACCCAAATCATTCGATACAGCACTTTTTATTTTGAGCCTGCAAGATATCGATCCCCTAGAAAGGGCCATAATGAATGCTTCCCAACTTTTAAAGGACAGGTCTGAAATAATAATATTTATGCTACATCCGGCATTTAAAACTCCAAGACAAACCGGTTTCGTGTTTGATGAAAACCGAAAAATGATTTCGAGAAGAATCGATAGTTACTTAAGCCCTAACCATATTCCCTTCAAAAAAGATAAAAGAAATAGAAGTTATGTAGCCAATTTCTATCACCGCCCATTACAAGATTATATAAATACTTTATCAACTCATGGATTTGACACCAAGCATCTATCCGAAATGCCTGCTTACTCCGAAAAAATCGATCAAAGCAGAATCGAAAAAAGAATATTAAATGAAATTCCGATGTTTATGATGATAAAAGCTGTTAGATCAAACCCATAAATTTGTTACAATTATAGGATATTAGTTACAAATCATCTCTCTTAACTAAATGCATATTTTGCTGGTAATTTTAATTTCAGCCCTATGCGGAGGCTCTGCACCGGTTTTCGGAAAAATTTTACTAAGTGTCTTTGGATCATTCACGCTGCTTACTCTCAGATTTTATTTGGCATCTCTGACTCTATTACCTTTTATAAATCGCAATGAACTTAATCTAAAAACTTGTAAAAGTTTATTATGGATATCGTTACTAGGTGCACTTAATCCGATTTTCCTATTTTTGGCACTTCCTCACCTAGTTACGGCAGTCGTACCAATTCTTTACGCCTGCACTCCAATGCTCACATTAGCTTACATGTGCTACATAAAAAAGATGCGGTTTAACAGAATACAAATCGCAGGATTGATATCCGGAATCTTAGGAATATTCATTGTAGTAAGCAACTCGATATTCGACCAACAGAGCAATACCACAATATAGGGACTTTTACTCGGATCTCTTGCTGTTATGGCATTTGTAGCCTTTGGAATTTTATCAAGAAAGACCCAACTAAAATATAACGTGTCACCACTATCGATAACTTTCTATTTCTGCGTTATGACAACGTTGATATCGCTACCTTTTTCGTTAAGTGAAATTGCCAATAACCCGGTAAAAATTTCGGAATTAACTGCATTCCATATCTTTTCGATTTTCTTCATTGGAGTAATATCAACCAGCATTGCGTTTTATTCGTATCAAAAACTTCTAAAAGCAGACTCCCCGCTTGCGGGGCCGGTCGTTACTTATTTTCAACCTTTAGCAACCGTATTCTTAGGAATCATTTTATTATCCGAAAAAATCACATTAGGATTTATAGTCGGAGGTATCCTCTCAATAACCGGTGGGCAATTATCATCTACAAGCAATGGGGCATTTATGTCATCTATTGGTTTCGCAAATCGATTTAGCAAGGTCCCGCAAATTTTTAGTTCAATATCTCGAAACGTCCTCGCTTTAGGTAAAAGTCACTGAATAAACAATATAAGATAAATATAGCCCTAGAAATAATACCCCTTCCCATTTAGCTAGGTGAAATTTCCGACCAATAAATAAAGTAATGAAGAGAGCGATGCTGGCGACTAGTAAGAACCCAAGGTCAGTTTTCACTGCGGTTGGAACAGGTACTGTTTTGATTACACTACTCAATGCAAGAATCCAGAAAATATTAAAAATATTTGAGCCTACAACATTGCCGATCGCGATATCAGCTTTTTTCTTAATGGCTGCGTTAATAGATGTAACTAGCTCGGGCAATGATGTTCCGAAAGCAACAACTGTAAGCCCGATTACACGTTCAGACATTCCAATCTGCTGAGCAAGAGATACGGCTCCATCAACCACCCATTTTCCACCGATTAGCAAACCAACCAAACCCGCACCGACAAGCAACAAATTTTTGGACATCGGCAACTCATCAGCGATGTCATCAGAAGAAGATCCTTTCCGTGCCAATGAAATCAGATAATACATAAAGATAATAAAGAATGATAATAGTATTAACCCATCAGCTCTTGAAATCGAATCCAAAGTTCCCAAACCGATTGATGTATCAGAAACTAAAATAGCAAGTACAACAACGGCCAACAACGAAAACGGAATTTCTTTCCAAACAGTAGTGCTTTGCACTCTCAGAGGGTAAATAATTGCAGCCGTTCCCAAGATGAGCAATATATTTGCGATGTTCGATCCAATAATGTTTCCCAATACCAAGCCTGATCGATCTGTGTAACTTGCATAAACATTA
This sequence comes from Patescibacteria group bacterium, assembly GCA_048499955.1. Classification (GTDB taxonomy): domain Bacteria; phylum Patescibacteriota; class WWE3; order 2-01-FULL-39-13; family 2-01-FULL-39-13; genus JASNYX01. Next base: position 15,040 of record JASNYX010000004.1, read on the forward strand.
ACAACCAATTCAGGGAAAGATGTACCGAAGGCAACGATTGTCAAACCTATAACTAAGGGAGAAACTTTCATTGAGACCGCTAAACTGGATGCACCGTTCACTAACCAGTCAGCACTCTTAATCAATAATATTAAACCGATAATAAGTATAAATATATCTATCACAGGGCCTAATATTAACAATTACGGCGGTAGAATTCTATAGCACAAAGAATTCATGTATACTTTAAATATGTTATCGTCTAACACGATTATTTTTCTTGCAATAGTAATATGTGGAGTTGCAATTGAACTTTTAATTTCGCAATTGTTCATCGATCACAATAAAATAAATAAAAAACATAGACGAGTACATTTTCAACTTTCAAGGTATATTTTCTTACTTACCATGCCAACAATAGCTACATTGATCATGACTTATTTGGCTGGCTTGTCAGTCTTGAAATTCTTTGTTTCCTTTGCCATCCTCGGTACCTTGCTTGAATATTGTATCGGTTACTCTTACCAGGCAATCGTAGGCCAAAGACTTTGGAAATACTATCGATATTCCATCAACGGACATACCAGTTTACTATCAATTCCTCTATGGGGGCTGTGTGGTGTACTGATTTATTTAATTGCGACTACGACCTAGACCTAAATGCATGAGACTCCAAAGACTGCCTTGACGTTTCGTATAGGGTAATTCCAACAGAGACCGAAAGATTCAAAGAATCTACTTTATTTGAATGAGATATCTTAACTGTTTGTGAATTGGATTTTATGCTGTCTGGAAGTCCTGAGCCTTCATTACCGAATATAAGTGAATAGGGACTTTGAAATTTTGTTTCCCGTAAATCGAATTCTCCGTCTAAAAAGAAGCTGTAAACGGTATTCTCTTTATACTTACAGCAATATATACCGGCACTCGTAAAGTATTCGAAGTTTACTAAAAAATCGATCCCATAGACGAACGTGCTACTTTCTGGATCAAAGATGTCCGCAGCTGGCGAGATCAGTGCTAAGTTCCTCATATCAAACCTGACATAGATCTTAGTATTGTTCCTAAATTGCCTAAATTTGATGGGTTTACCAAAACCAAATGATTATCGCCTAACTCCAATGATGATTGGTATTTTTCGAAAACTCCCATTACATATGTGTTTTCTTTAGGTGCAAGTTTTTCAATGATACTTCGACTAACTATCATCGGAATATTTTTCTGTTCACAAATGTGTTTTATTTCTTCAACGATGCTATTTTCTTCACCATTGGGGTTGATGATAACTTCCAGCACTTTCTCCTGTTTGAGTTTAAGTAAATCTAAAGTCGGGTAAGTTCCATACGTATATGAAAAATTAAATTTTTTGTCGTAGCGTTTTAATTTTGGAAGACCCATATATTACCTGTTTCAATTCAAATTGTTTTTAGCTAACTCGATAATTTTTGAATATGTTCTTAAATTATGTATCGTAGATAATCGAAAAGCCAGAGAATCCTCAATCTTAAATAAATGATTAAGGTAGGATTTCGAATAATTTTGACAAGAAAAACAATCACAAAATTCACTAATCGGCGACGAATCACGCACATATTTTTCACGTGAGATATAAATATATTCAAACCAATCTGATTCTTCAAAAATATCTCTAATTGATTCAGGGGGCTTGCTGAAGTTATATAATCTTTTATGCCTAGCATCCCGGGTAGGCAAAACGCAATCAAAAATCCCATAGCCCATAGCGATTGTATCAACTAAGGTTTGTGGACCTCCAATGCCTAAACCATATTTTGGCTTGTGGTCCGGAGTAACTTCGGCAACGTGTTTAATAATTTCCAAATCGATCTTACCTTCCTGATCAAAAGTCCATCCACCTAATCCGTACCCATCGAAACCTATTTTCTCAAGATCGACAGCACTTTTTTCCCGAGCCGCTTTATCGTGTGCTCCCTGCACTACAGCGAATAACATAGGACGATTATCCTCATTGTAACCTCTGATCTCGCATTGCTTTTCAAACTCAACTTTGCATCTTTCCCCCCAATGTGTCGTCAATTCTACACTTCGTTTAATTTCATCATCTTTAGCATTAAAAGGTGTGAAGTAATCAAGCACAATCATAATATCGGAACCAAGTGCGAACTGGATTTGAATACACTTCTCAGGAGTTATCTCATATTTGCGTCTACCACCCTTTGAATGTAAATGAAAAGTCACCCCATCTTCTGTTATATTTCCCAAGGATTTATTCTTATGAATAAGTGAGAACATCTGAAATCCTCCGGAATCTGAAATAATCCAGCCGTCCCACCCCATTAAATTTTTTATTCCACCCAATTCATCTATTACTGAAGTTCCCGGCTGAGATAACAAGTGATATGTATTAACAATTAATCCTTCAATACCTGAAGCTTTTAGATCTGTTGAGTCTAAGCTACGAATTACACCTCTTGTTGCATCCGGAAAAAATACCGGCATATTAAAATTCTGACCTTTTAGTTTAAAACTTTTCAGAAAAGACATATTTCTGCAATTTTACTATCAAGACAATATATTCACCACACCACCTTAAATAACATAAGAGATCGGGAAAGGAGCAAATATCTATAATAGATTTTGGAATTCCTCCTTTCCCGTATTAGAATGCACCACCTAACGCAAGATCATCGGAAGATTAATTCTTCCGGTTTTAGGGTTGAAGGGAAAAGTTTCAGATGCTTCATAATCTTTTACCGGAGACTCCCCCGCTTCAACATCCGGATCAACAAAGAACGAAAGCTTGATCAAGTGTCCTTCTTCAGTGATTCCTGAAAAGTCTTTTCGGAATACTGCATTATCTGTAGAAACAAACAATGTGGCTGAAAACATCCCCAGATCTGTCCCACGAAGAGTCAATGCGTGTGCTCCCTTGTTCAGACTCCAAACTTCAATACGTTTGGATGACATTGTCCCCAATTGACTTTCAAAAGGTGAAATCTGATCCACATAGTAATTTGAAGCAGGAATTTCATCCTTGAATACTCCGCGATCGTATCCGATTGAACGACCCATCGAATCAGTCAGTAAAACCTCTGTCTGAGAATGAACTACAACCTCCAGAACCGCATTTGACTGAACATTTGAGAAATGCCTAGAGGACCTGTATTCTCCGTGATACTGTAACCCAAGAGTTTCATCTGTACTCCACGGATCTTTAATTCCAAAGACTCCGGAAGCATATGAATTGGCTACCACAAAATGCATGCCACGCGACGAATTCACATGCAAGACCACAGGAAACCCATTACAAATGTAAGCACCAACAACCTTGTCATTCCGTTGACTCAACTGTCCATTAAACCAGAGATCAAGCTTCATAACGTCCCGACCATACCTGGCAACTTGTGAAAAGAGAATATAACCTCCGCTATATCCGTTATTGTGCTTGAGCCACTGATTAAGCTCTCCCGGATTTGTGCTAGTTCCCTTTTCAAATCCATAATAGTTCAACAACATCACTGAAGAGACTAAGGCACATCCCCAGTTCTTAATATTGGCAGGATATCTGGAATCAGGACTTACCCATCCGTGTTGACCATAGTGATCCCCCGCCCAAGCTGAGTCAGTTTGCAAGAAATGTTTAACACCAAGACTACAGATCGGACTAGCAGAAAATTCGAAATCATCAACAGTAAAAGTGTTCCAACGTCTCATGCCAGGTGAATCGATTTCACCACGAAAGTCATCTGCGGGTATAAATACCGAGTGGTTTACCTGCTTATAGTGACTATTGAAAGTGAGCTTATGGATCGGAACAACAGATCGCAAGACAACTTCTTTGTTTGGTTCACCTTCGAAAATATGGTTCGGAGAAAGTTCCGCTTGATCGACCGAATTACCATTCTTGTCGTAAGCCTTCACAGTCAAACGGCTATTCGTGGTTACAAAAAAACGCACTTCTCGAACTGAACCCGCAAGTAGTTGATCGAAATAGATATTCACACCTCCATAAAACTCGGCATCTGCACCATCGTAGATAACTCCCAAACCCGAATGAGGTGGGAATTGCTCATAGTTCAGGGTGTCGCCTTTTCTCAGAAAGCTAGCTCCTTCAAATTTCACCCCCAAGCTGGCGTATTTGTCTCGAACCGTTTCACGATTGGCCCCATCCTCAAAGTCCAGAATAAAATTTACCGAGCTAGTTTCCAAACTGCTCGACCAAACCACTGAACTTGACGAAGAAGCAAACACCGCAAAGCCGAAGAAAAAAACAACCAAAAGACATCGATGTAACAATCGGACTTTCATGACTTTCCCTCCTAAATTTTGAACGTGCGAAATATGCCGTGGTATCATTCCGGCATGAGTAATCACTATTGCACTCCGCATCGGAGTGGGCTGGTGATAACCATAAATTCAGAGTAAGATATTGGTTGTAAAATCACGTTAAATAATAATTAAAATGTCCGAAAAAATAGCAGTAATACTCATTATCACTTTATTACTCACCCCTGCGCTATTGGGAGTCTATTCGTATATATTTTTTAATACTTCCCAAGATTGGAAAGACTTAACCTTAAGGAAAGATGCTGAAGTTGCAGGTATAGCAGATAGTGCTCAAATAGAAAACCTCACAAAAGAAATACCATTACTACCGGGTTCGGAAATATACAGTTTTACAACAAGTAATAATGATATCAACGTAATTATCGAGTTTTCGCATAAGGAAGAAGAAGTTAAGAGTTTCTATGATGACCACTTTTTCAAACAAAATTGGCAACAGATTGATAAAGATATCTACCAGAGAAACGGTAAAATCGTAAAACTTAACATATCGGGGAATTTAATTTATATTTCGATCACAAAATAATTATTTATTCTCTTGTCCCGACCATGTAAACTGCCCCCCACGCTCTGTAATTGCTTTTAAAAGTGTCATTGTACAGAATTTCTTCACCTTTCTTTACTGTTCTATTAAAAACTACATTAGCTCCCCAAATTGCAGATTCAACCTGTTTTCTAGCTCCTTTATCAAGACTAGGATCATCAATATATGTTTCACCCGGAGGTGGGGTTCTAGACAAAATCTTAGGTTCAGAAACCTCAACAGTTCTACCGTCATTTTTTCCGTATATTGTATATTTCAATTTGTAGTTTGCTTTATCAATTTCAGCGGCGACTAAAATATAATTCGAAGTGTCGTTTTTAAATCGAAAATCTACGGATGGACTATAGATGGTAGCATCCAAACCGGGAGGCGAACCTTGCTCGTAGTAACCGACCCGATACGAATGTGCACTTCTACTGGTAATCTGCAAGCCGGAGTTCAGTGCTGCCCGAAATACAGTTGTTGAAACCTGACATACACCACCACCATCACCTAAAACAGTTCGTCCTCCACTGATTACTTTCGCAGAACCGAAACCTGCTGCTCTGTTAATTGGACCAATAGCTTCCACAAAAGAAAATTCATGCCCCGGTGCGACGAGAATCCCGTTAACTTTATTTACAGCAGTTTCAATATTATGCACTCTTCCGGCATCAGAACCCCTAAATTGTGAAGTTCCTTCGCCTAAAACATCAGTTATTTGATATTCATTCTCAGAGTCAGGCGGTTCTGTCTGCTCTACAACCAAAGTGGTTTTTACTGCTTCGGAATTTTGTGCAAGTATAGCTTTTTCCACTTCTTCGTATGTTTCTTTGACTTTCAAACGTTGACCATTTTGAGAGGCGACGAATTTTTTAACCCTCTCATTCTCAACCTCTAAAATTTGTCCTCTAGGATTCCGATTAATTTGCTCGGCAATACTATCAAGTTTAGTTAATAACACGTTCTTATCGATTCCTAGTTCTAATCCGTCATATTTTTGTATTGGCTTAATGAGGCTGATGATATCTTCTTTGGAAAGCTTCCACTCGGAATCTTCATAAGTTAGTGAGAATTCATTTTTTAGTTTTTCCTCAAGTACAGGTTTCAACTTTTCAAGATCCTGGGCGACAATCGAAGGATTAACTACAGCCACGTTTACGCTAAAACGTCGTTCATTCTTACCTGAAGAGAATGCTTCAATAATTTGGGATTTGAATTCGTGGTCATTTATATCCTCACCTGACTTGCCGGGGATAATCGCAAGTTTCCCATTTGAGTACTCAAATCTGGCATCTTCATATTCATCCAAGTTGCCTAGCTCAAAAAGTCGCATAGAAGTTTCCAGAAGACGCTGGTCATAATCATATAAGGCACTCACTTTTGTCTCATCAAACATGCTTAGTATCTTGAATTTTATATCTCTTAAGAAATTATTCGATCTGCCGAGATCAAAAGCCTTTTTAACCGAGGCGACGGGGAGAAACCTAAAATTCAGTTCGGAAGACTTCATTTCAACCTCATTACCTTTTACCAGAATTTTCACCACTTGGTCCTGTGGTAAATCATCACCCAGTAAGTCAATTGCTTCATCCGGGGTTAATCCACCTATATTAATGCCGTTCACCTGAACGTTAGGGAGTATTTTATTTGCGAAATATAGGTGATAAGCAATAAACGTGGTTATCAATGCGAAATACGCTAAAAAAGTGGCTTTTTTCACGATCTTAAAGATTGGTATTTTTGCTAGAGTTTTATTCTTATTTTTAAAGTTTCTGATTTTTCGAACCATCTGGGTAATTCTACCCCAGAGGCCTATTATACGGAAAGGACAGCAAATAGCTTAAACAACAATATACCGGTGAGCATTTTCTCTAATCCATTTATGATGGCTGCGATATTGAGGGTCAATCCGCGAAACCTCTTTCCAGTAATGTTCGCTATGATTTTGATGAGTTAAATGCGCCAATTCGTGTTTTATGATGTATTCCATAATCTTTTTGGGGAATTTTATAATCTGCCAATTAAAGTTGAGGTTTTTCTTTGAGGAACAACTTCCAAGCCTGGTTCGCTGATTTCTTATAGCAATTCTATTGTATTTATAGCCATGCAGCTGAGCAATTTTTTCAACATTTGAGACTATAACTTCGCGGGCAAGGTCTTTATTCTTGTAATATTGGGTTTTCCTCACGGTCTTTTTCATGCTTAGAGGAACATTGGAAAATCCTCTTAAGCTAATTCCGAAAGCCGGAATTTCTCAATATTACAATTGAAATCTTTAAGAAGATTTTGCAATGATTTCCAACTTAAAAATACGCTAGAAATCAGCTTTTTGGGCTGAATGGGCGTTGCTCGTAATTTCTTCCGAGAGTAGCCCTATATAGGCAAGATGCCAACAGCGGTAGCTTAGATATGAGCTGTTACTGCTTGCTATGGCTGGGGTGGAGCCAAAATATGTTAGCATTATAACAGCTATGGATTTGAAAAGTACATACAAAAGATTACTTGAGAAAAGCGTTGAAATTCAGAGCATTTCAACCGATTCGTCATATCAAAGTCAAGTTGAGGTAATGGCCAAATGGTGTGCATCGGAGCTGTCGGAAATCGGCTTTGAAACCGAATATATCGAGGGATATGGTAACCCAATTATTCTCGCAACGCTTTTAATTAATCCGAAACTCGAAACTGTAATTCACTATGGACACTACGATGTTCAACCCGCCTCGGAAGATGAAGGATGGGATTCAAACCCCTTTAAACTAGTCGAACAAGACGGAAGATACTATGCTAGAGGTTCCACCGACAATAAAGGACAATTTCTTGCATATTTCGCAGTTATAAAACAACTGATCAGAGAGGGCAATCTAGGCTACAACATAAAGTTTATACTCGAAGGAAATGAAGAAACCGGGTCTCCGCTTCTAAGCAAGTTTATCCGAGATTATAACCATAAACTCCAAGCTGATTTCGCATTAATCTCTGATGGTGAACAGGTTAACGGGCAACCTACAATCGATATTTCTTACAGAGGATCAATCAATGCCGAACTTACTGTTTATGGGCCGGTAAACACGCTTCATTCCGGACTATATGGAGGAATCATTACAAATCCGGCAAACCTACTTACACAGGTGATATCACAAATTACTCAGCCAACAGGGTCAACTACAGTTTTCGGACTAACCAAATCTTTGATCTCCCCTGAAGACGAACTCAACATGAGCGAAAATCAATTCAACTATAAAGAGTTCTCAGAATCTACAGGAATCGAACGTCCCTTACAAAGTAGCACCAGAGAAATATATTACACACTGGGGTTTACAAACGTTATTGAAATTACCGGGATTACCTCAGGGTATACAGGTGAAGGATTCAGAAATGCTATTCCGATTAGTGCCACAGCAAAAATCAATATCAGGTTTGAACCGGGTTTAAAACCGGAAGAAGTCACTGAGATGATTACTAATAAAATTAATGCACTAATTTCTCCACAAACTAAATACAGCTTTGAAATAAAAGATACTTCTTACGGGATAAAAATGGAAACTCAGAATATATATGCGCAGAAAGCGATAAAATTACTCGTAGAAGCTTATAATAAACCGATATTTTACAACTACTGTGGTGCAACACTTCCTATTGCCTACGATTTACAAGAAGGACTTAAAATCCCCACTATTTTTACCGGACTAGCAAATGCTGACTGCAACATGCACGGAGCGAATGAAAATATAAGCGTAGAAGTTATAGAAAAAGGTCTCAACTTTCTCAGAAACTTTTTAAAGTCGAATTAAAGATACCCGCAAACAAAAAAAGCCCCAGTTTTCCCTGAGGCTTCATGAAAATTTATTAAAGAGAATTATTTCAGATATTCATCGATAATAACTTTTAGCTGTTCAAACGGAACGGCACCTTCGATCTGTCGACCCATAATAGTTCCATTAGAGGTGCTTTTACCCACAAAGAAAGTAGGAGTTCCATATGCTTCCACGTTTATAGCATCGTTAATATCTTTTCTTACCTCATCACCGTATTTTTCAGTGTCTAAACACTGTGAAAAATTGTCCATATTCAAATTTAGATCTCTAGCAATGGATATAAGATCTGATTTTTGCAGAGGCTGAGCACCTGGTGTGCCTGGCTTTGGAGCACGAGCAAATAGTTGATCATGATATTTCCAGTAAGCATCATCGCTACCCTGCTCGAATGCACAGTTAGCAGCAAGTGATTTTTCGAATGCCAATGGGTGAAGTTGCTTAACAGGTAAATCACGATAAACAAATTTCACTTTTCCGGTATCAACATATTCCCTCTTTAAACTCGGATAAATTTCATCATAAAAATATTTACACCAAGGACAATCATAATCCGAGAACTCTATAATAGTGACGGGTGCATCTTTAGAACCTAAAACCGGATCATCATCAATTGATACTTCCATAATCTTCGGTTCATTCGGATTTCGTTGGGCATTATTCGCAGCATTGTTAGCAGAAGGCTGAGAGCTAGCGGTATTAGCAAAACCAATATGCTTTCCGATTTTATTTTCGAACCAAGTAGTTCGAGTAAAAATCATCATGAAACAAATCAACAATGCGGATCCCAAAACAGCCGAAGCCAGAATTAATGTATTCACATCATATTTCGAAGACTTTTTATTTTCAGGGTAATACTTACCGTTATTCTCAAGTAAGTCAGATTTCAGTTCTTTCTCAAGATTTCTATCGTAAAAACCAAAATGATTTAAGACATTCAATTTTCTTAAAAATCTGATGTCCTTTTTCATATCGCTTAAATTTTTAATAATTTCGTCGTGGGATTCAGATGGGTTAGAAGACATATATCCACATAATACTTTTTTAGTTTGCCAAAAGCAAACTGATATTCTTCAAGTTATTTAGGATTTCGTCACGATGATAATTGCTCAATATTTCAGGTTGCCCATAATCATGAATATAAGTTGGTATAAATTCAATGTCGACTAATTCTTTACCGGAAAAATAATATTTCCCGATAACACCTTCCCTGGTTTTTTCCGACCACATTTGATCAAAAATTAAATTTCCATGCGAATACATTATTACTTTACCTTCGTAAATCTCTATCGGTTGATACCAATGTGGGTGATTTCCTAAAACTAAATCAGCACCTGAATCTATACTTAGCCTAGCAAAATCGATCTGCCGTTGAGTTGGTTGATGGGTATATTCATTTCCCCAGTGGTACATTACTATTACTAAATCTGAATTATTCTGTGCATACTTAATTTCGTTTTCTATTGATTTTCTTTCAATACAAGCAATTCCACCATACAGACACTCAATATCGTTGTAAGCCAAAAATGCGATTTTTATCCCCTTAACTTCTTTATATACCGGGTTTTTAATCCCTACAGAAAGCATATTATTTTCGGTTAAAACTTCTAATGTGTCGTTTAATCCGGAAATGCCGTAATTCATAGTGTGATTATTGGAAATCCCCACAACGTCTATCCCTGCATGAAGTAGACCTTCAACGTGTCTGGTGCTTGAACAAAAAATCATTCCATCGTTTTTTACCGGACAATTTTTTATCATCGGATTTTCAAGATTAATAAAGGCGATATCAGATTCTCTTAAAGTATCTGCAACGTTCCTAAAAGCCCAAGAATAATCACTATATTGGATAGTTTTATAGTTTACCGTTCGTCCGAGCATTACATCACCTGTAACGGCTAGGGACCAAATAGTTTCATCTGCCTCAGGAATTGTTCCGTCAAATATAGAGTCAATCGTTATAGTCTGTGGAGTTTTTTGTCTTGTCGGATCACTAGGAAAAGTATTAAGTTCTTCAGTCTGAACCTCAACCCGGGGCACATTATTCGAATCATCTAACACCGAAGAGTCAATGTCTGATGTAAGGGCAAAGAACAATATAGTAACAGCTAAAATATAAGGAGTATATTTGAACTTTTTAAGTCCCATCGTTAATTATCAGAGAGGTGTATAGGCATATTTTACGATAAATCCGCTATTAAACAATAAGGAAGCTAGCGTAAATCAATAATATCAAAGCAGAAATGATGGGAGATATTTCAGATATATAGGCAACACGATTAAAAACCGGTTTTTTCAAAGCACTAGCCAAAAAAACTACGAGTGACAAGGCAATCAGGATTCCAAATCCAAAACTAAGAATCGACGGAATTATTAGCCAGATTTTTTTAGCTGAAATTACCAACATAAAAATCGACCAACCAAAGATACAAGGAGCTAAACCTGAGATGAATCCGATCCATATCTGTTCACGATAGGATCTTCTATCATCGAATAATTCTTCATGACTGTGTTCAAACTCACCATGTGAATGTGTATGTGGCTTCATTATTGGATTCTTATTATCAGAAGATTTTCCATCCCTTAATTTATCTTCTCGATATGCTGCAATATTTCTAAATAACATATAAAGTGCCATGAAAAATAGTGCGTATGCCGCAAACTTCTCTAACATATTGAACTTCGAATAAATATCAACAAAGTTATTAATAAATAGGAAAATTAGGCCGATAATAATAATGTCACCAATATGCGTAAGCGTGAAAATAACGCTATAAATCATGCCCCTTTTTACGGTCATACTGCGATGAAGCATCGCAGAAGTCAAAACAACCTTACTATGACCGGCTTCAACTGTGTGTAGAAATCCCAATAAGAATATAACGCTCAAAATGGAAAGTGCACTCATATCTCTAAAATCCTGATTGCCTGTTAGTGTACTTTTAAGCTTATTCCAAATCTTCTTAATATTCGTAGTTAAACCCGATGCACTAACTAGGCCGGAAGATAACTCGGGATCTTCACGCTCAGAATATGAAGGATCATCCGGTCCGATGGGGATATCCGTAGATATAAAATTTTGAGGTTTTATTAAATTAACGGAACCATTCTCCAGAACCATTTCGGATTCCTGATAGTACTTGTTCATCTCTACCTTATCCAGAAAAAGATCTCCATTATAGATGCTCACAAAATTTGACTCATACTCGAAGAGTTCTAAGAATAAGCTATTTTTTAGCTTTAAGTTATTCAGCGGCTCACTACACTTGAATTTAAATACAAGCCTTGCTCCGATTGATAACGGATAATCACCATCGCTTTGAGGAAGATCCTCAAAACCGGATTCACACTTAGTACCGTTATTATAAATCTCAAGGTGTGAAAGCACATATGCACTGTACACAGACTTATACTCCATCAACTCATAAATATCGCGTGCATCAACTCCTTTTTCCTTCGAAGCAAAGCTGCGGCTTGAAACCAATTTATATACAGATAACCTACGGAAGTTCTTGCATCAATTCGGAATCATCCGCATCCTTATAAAAATACAAGTATAGATCAGTATTATCTAACGGATGTGCATAAACAGGAGAAGCAAATATCCCCTGCATGCATAATGTAATCAGTAAAACAAAAAGAATTTTAATTTTCATTAGCAAATAAATTGTTCCAAACCACGCAAAGTATACTACTATTTCAGGTAAGGATTATGCGTTAAAATCATTTTAAATTAGTGTTATGAATACAAAGAAAATATCAATATTAGCCTTAATATCTTGTTTTATCATCGTTGCGAGCTTACTACTTTATACTTCAACCATTTCCAAAAGTAAGTCAGATACATCAAGCAACGGGAACACCCAGATCACAGAGCTGGAATTCGAATCTGATAATAACTTAGATATATATGAGATCCATGACGCAGAAGTAACCTATGAAGCAGTCAAAAAGTTTTTCAACAAACCCGAGGAAACCGTAATAGGTGTTACAAAGAGCGTTTCAGGCAAAGCAACATGGAATCCTGAAACAAAAGTCGTACAGGCAGATATTCGGGTTAATCTTGCTGACCTTCAAACAGATAATCCTAAAAGAGATGAGCATGTAAAAGGTTTCTTTAATGACCTAAACGCTATATTCCAAATTCATAATCACATGGCCGAAATTGAGGTAGACACTATATTTAGAAATGAGGTTCAAGGTAGTATCACTATTAACGGAGTTACCAAAGAACTAACCTTTGAAGTCGAAGGCACTATCACTGAAGCCTCATTCGACGTTTCGGGCTACACGGACACCAGAATTTCCGAGTTTGGGATTAACCCTCCCTCTATGATGGGCGTTTTTACTGCAGCAGATGAAATCAAGCTGGGATTTAAAATCTCAGGGTCGAGAATTACTGATTCTACCCATCAATAGCCACGATCTGGTATAATTACCTCATAGTTAAATATTCTCTTTTCGTGCGTGCGTCAGTGACTTCTTTCCCCAAAGTGAAATGTCATCCGTCAAGCAAAAAAGGTCAACATCTTTGGAGGTGAAAAAATAAATTCATATGTCAACAAAATTATTCGTAGGAGGACTTTCATGGGGTACAACCGATGAAACACTTCGAAACTTCTTTTCTCAGTACGGTAATGTAGTCTCAGCATCTGTCATCATCGACAGAATGAGCGGCAAATCCAAAGGATTCGGATTCGTCGAATACGCTACCGAAGCTGAAGCTCAAGCAGCTATGCAGGCAAATGGCCAAGAACTAGATGGTAGAACTATCTCCATCAGCGAAGCCAGACCTCAGGCTCCTAGAGAAAACCGTTTTGGAAACGGGAATTCCGGTAGAGACGGAAACAGGAATAGATATTAATCGATTCCTAAAGCAAATACTATTCCGCCACACCATATTTCATTATGAGTCGTGGCGGATGGTTTTGTGTATATCTCCCCCAAAATTGTCGTGAAACTATTTTTCTTTTCACAAAATCTTTCATAAAACTGCATCCATTAGAATTTGACCTAATTTGTTTACTAAAATATGATAGTGTTATGGACGAGCTACTCAGGTACATAAAATCTGCAATAGACAAAGGACAAACACGTCAAGAAATATCCGATAAATTGAAAACAACCGGATGGTCGGAAGAAAAAATTGCACTAGCTTTTTCTAGTATCGATGAAAATATACCTCTACCACCGACACCTTCCCTAGAATCCGCATCCGTATCCGTCAAACAGGAGGAATCTTCCGGAAATGTCAGCATGTGGGACAGTTTTGAGCACATATTGCTTTTCATTAGCTTGTATTCAATGGGTACTTCGATTGCACTAATACTTCACGCGTTAATCGATCAATGGATATTAGATTCTGCTATAAATCAGTACGATTACTATGGAACCGAGTGGAGGGCAGACTCTTTAAGACTTTATCTGGCATTTCTCATCGTGTCCTACCCCATTTTTGCTTATATGTTTAATAGGGTAAGCAAAAAAACCGATATCGAACCGGCACTTAGAAGATTGAAATCGAGGAAAATACTTATATACATCACTTTGATCGTAACATTCCTGCTTTACATGACCAGCATTGGGCAGACAATTTATAAACTGCTGAGCGGTTCTTTAACCGCAAATTTTATGGCACACGCACTAACAACAATTATATTAACCGGAATAGTTTTCTACTATTATCTTCAACAAGTAAAGGATGATAGAAGAGCAGCCTCTACAATAAAATGAAAAGTCATCAGGCATTTTTAACTTTATTCACAATACTTACGATCATAAGTGCAATTCTGGCCTTTTCGACAGCTGGAGCTCCCTGGAAAGCACGTGAAGAAAAAATTGATAATCAACACGTACAAAACATCTCTAGAATTGCAAACGATCTATATAGTGAATTTACACAGGCAAATCAACCTCTTCCTATGACTATCGAAAGTAAAAATTACTATGTAAACCCGGAAACTAATCTGCCTGACACCTATAACTATAGGAGACTTTCGGAACTCTCTTTTGAGCTATGTGCCGATTTTAAGACCAACACTTCAAACAGGCCTCCGTACATGCAATATGCAGGAAGTACGAATATCGATTTCAGACATAACGAAGGTTACCAGTGTTTCAAATTCAACTATTCCTATCCGGATAATTCAAAAATGATTCCAGTATCACAGCCACTAAATAGATAAGGATTTTAATAGCTCTTTAGGTTCATCCAGGCTGATATTATAACGAATTGATTTTCTAAACTCATCAGCCGCTGCTTGATTATTACCCTGTTTCTGATGAATTTTCCCTCGAATAATATATAATTCTGAAAATGCTCGGTTTCCGCTTTCTAAAATGCGATCTGAGATTTCAAAAACCCTATCATATTGTTGAAATTCGTAATATGAAATTAGTGGTTCAATTTGATACCACAAAGTTCTACGAGAGATAAAAGGTTCGACTTTTTCAAATTCTTCAATTGCTTTCACATGATCCCCCGTGTTTGTATACGCAACTGATAAGTTGAACCTCGCATAAACATCGCTCTGATCCTCATTTATATGCATTAATGAATTTTTAACTGCATTTTCCCATGAAACCCTAGCATCCGACTCTGGGCCTAAAGCTCTATCAACAATATCTTTTTTTTCTGCAGGAACAAGTAGCAGGTATTCGTAGTTAAATTTTCTCCATAAAACATCAAGATCTTCATATGTGTAAACTAGATTTTTACCTTGTAAGGAATCGTCCTGAATAATAATCCGTTTATTCTCATCATAACCTTTAATAACTCTATAATGTCCAATGTCTTCATTTTCTTTGAGCCAGGTTCTTACAATAACAGGCATATCGTTAGTAATAAATACTTTTAGTAAATCGATAGTGCCATTTGGACGATGGTAAGGAATTAATCCGTAATCTGTTGATTTTACAGCAAGCTCTTCCAGAGTTGTGGATTTATCATCATTATCACCTTTTGGATGCTGATACGGACGTAACTCACGCCCTAAGGTTTCTTGGCTTTCATTTATTCCATAGTAGCTAAGGGCCATGGAAAAAGCTGCATGTCCACAGTTATTGAAAGTTTGAAAGATGTGGTAATTGTTAAACAAAGTTTTTTGAGCGGGTATCGCCAATTCATTACCCGGATGATCCACTTCACTGCCACGAAGTCGTTCTTCACTTTCATAATTATCAAGTCGAGACGATCCGTTTAGGTCGTCGACTTTGTTCGTTACAGAAGGTCCAGAAGGATAAAAGGAAACCCAAAAAGAGAGAATTAATATAGCAGCTGAGTAAGCAATCGCAACATATTTAAGCACAATAATATTTTGAAATTCACAAAACACACAGCAAGTAGATACTACAGCTCGGACCGGAATTCCCCCTGTAGCTCCAATTTCGTAAGAAGATCCACGTAGGAAATTTATCCCGCAATCATCGCAATAGCAACACCTGTTGCCACTCCGAAAACTGCGCCAAAAATTCCATTCATAACAACACCTTGTACGATGCCCAATCTAGATAAACTTTCTGTGAAATAATTAAAACTGACACTCCGGCCTAAAATAGGCATATCTTTCGGAAAAACCCCATGTCTGAACTCTGAGACTACTTTCCCTATAGCCGATTTTGATCCACCAAATAAACCTGACATTAATTGGGACATTATTGCCTCCTCCTTAAATCATAAACACATACAAACTGATTTCGAGACTACACTAGGAAGCTTTAGAAAATGATAAACGAAATGTAAGAAATCTGTAAATAAAACCCAGCTCATACTTCTTATTAAATTCTTACCGTAATTTTCCATATTTTTATATTCATCAGGTATCATTGTTAACTATGGAAGCAGCTGAATTAATGTACTACACCGTAACCGCAGGAATAATAATATTCATAATAATAATGTTATTTCTTGCTTACCAGATTACTTTATTTTTAACAGCCTTAAAGGTTCTGCTGTGGCAATTGAGAAGTATTCCCCAAGCCGCAAGAGTGGCCTTTAGTGGCTTTCAGCTAAGTTTAATTCGCCAATTGTTAAATATTTTTAAAAGGAGGTGATAATGATGGCAAGATATGACAACTATAATAGAGATAATGGTGGCTCAATGCTGGCGTTTTTTTTTGGAGCAGTTGCAGGAGCCTTAGCTATTATTTTACTGGATCGTGATTTGAGAGACAAAGTTGAACATAAACTTCACGAAACTAAAGATAAAATTAGAGACAAAGCAACTGAAATAACAGAGCAAGTCGAAGGCACGGCCCACCAAAAACTACGTGAAGCAGAAGATATGATCGATGAAAGACGAAACAAGCGTGAAGGTGAAAACTAATCGGTATTGGTGAATCGTATTAATAATAATAGCGAAAGTCCGAGAATGACTGAAAAAATAAAGCTCAACTCCGGGCTGGCGGGGAATACATAAATATCAAGCAGTCCCCAAGTGCCTCTCCATAGCAAGATAGCCGCTAAATCCACAATAAGGGATGCGGCTATGCTCCGGTTGTTCTTACGTCTGTATATGATTTTGCCTAGAATCTCATTTAACACTTTATTGATTATATTCCAACAGGAGTGAAATCAAAACGGCACAAAATAATCACCTTAACTTCAGCCAAATCTCAGGAAAAGACTTATAATATGACATATAAATTATGAGGATATTAATAGTTGAAGACGAACATAAAATTGCCTCGGCTCTAAAACGGGGGCTCACCCAAGAAGGGTTTTCCGCAGATACTGCATTTACAGGAATTGACGGATACGACCTAGCAAGCACTGAAGACTATGACTTAATAATTCTTGACCTCATGTTACCGGGTATGGAAGGCACTGAAATTTCTCAGAAACTACGCAAAGAAGATATTCATACTCCGATTCTGATGTTAACTGCGAAAGGAATGCTTGAAGATAAAGTGACCGGATTGAATTCCGGGGCAGATGACTATCTCACCAAACCATTTGCATTTGAAGAACTCCTTGCCAGAGTTAGAGCATTACTAAGAAGACCTAAAAATGCAATTCAGAATGAATTATCTTGCGAAGACCTAACTCTGGATACTATCAATTTTCATGTATCTCGAGCAGGAAAAGAAATAAACCTATCAAGAAAGGAATTTGCCTTATTAGAATTTTTGATGCGAAATAAAAATAAAACACTTAGCAAAGAACAAATTATTTCTCACGTATGGGACTACGACTCAAATGTACTTCCTAATACAGTAGAGCAATATGTAGGGTATCTTCGTGAAAAAGTCGATAAAAATTTCAAAAGTAAAAAACCACTGATAAAGACAATTCGAGGGTTTGGATATAGAATTGTCGAAGACGATGTTTAAAGAAGCAAAATTAAAATTAACCGGGTGGTATTTAGCAATTATCATGTCAATTACCATCGCGTTCAGCTCAACCGTCTATTTTGGAGTGGTGCAATATACACAAATTGCACTCGAATCACAAATGCGTAAGATCGAACGCCAAATGGAAATCTACGGGGAAAATTTTCCCCTTCCAAAGATATTAGAAGCGAGATACGATATCGAGGCCTTACTCGAATTTAGAAAAAATACATTCGTAACCCTACTAGGAATTAACCTGTTAGTTCTAATCATATCTGCTGTTCTAGGTTACTTTTTAGCAGGAAAAACACTTGATCCCATAGAACAAATGATACAAAAGCAGAAGAGATTCATCTCAGATGCCGCACACGAGATACGAACTCCACTAACTGCAATGAAAACCGATCTTGAGGTAACACTTCGAGATAAAAATCTCAAAATATCTGATTCGAAAGCTGCCCTGAGCAATACTATTGAAGAAATAGACCGACTACATATTTTAACCACCCGATTACTTGAGAAATCGCGTGCACAAAATAGCGAGGAATTAGTTGACCCTAAAATTATTCATGCAGATGAGATACTGAATAAAGTTGTTTCAAAGTTCAGTAATCTGGCCAAAGAAAAAAATCAGGTAATAAAAACTTTCATTAAACCTTCAAAAGTAAAAGGTGATCCGCTAAAAATTGAAGAGCTTTTTTCCAATATTCTTGAAAATGCCATAAAGTATAATTTTCCACAAAAAGAAATAATAGTCAGGATGGAAATAAAAAGAGGAAACTCAGTTACTCAAATCATTGATCATGGAATTGGAATATCTGAACAAGATCTACCAAATGTATTTGAACCTTTCTATCGTACGGACCAATCTCGAACAAACTCCGGCAAAGAAGGTTACGGACTAGGTCTATCCATTTCAAAAGAAATAGTAAGTAGCCACAAGGGACATATTCATATCAGAAGTAAACCGAGCCAAGGCACTACAGTCACTATTACAATTCCGGCCATCCAATCATAAGCTAAATTCTTCGTAGTGGATTTTATCACTCACTACCCCTAAAGAAATGAGCATAGCTTTGTAACCGTCGTAAAACCCTTTACTCCCACATATAAAAAAACGAGCCTCGTCTAGTAAAGTCTTTGGTATAAGCTTTGAAATATCTTCCTTACTCAACCTACCATTTAGAATATTTTCTTCGTCTTTTATTTCGTCTGAAAGCACGTCAAAGTACCGTTCTCCAAGTTTATCTTTTAATAGATCCCGTCTAACCGCATTGTTTAAGAATGTATTCGCGTAAATCATATAGGTCGAGTCATCCCCATACTTACGGACAAGATCAACAAATGGTGTAATTCCGATACCTCCTGCGATTAAGACTTTAGGCGCTTCATTATGACCTTCCCTAGTGAACACCCCATACGGTCCATCAATCAGGATGCTATCACCCATTTCCAATCGACTAAGCTGCTCCGTAAACTTCCCGAAAACTTTGATACCGAATGTTAGCTCTCCGGTAGAAGCATCTGTTTCCATTACAGTAAACGGATGATTCTCGCCAAATCTACCAATTTGCATATAACAAAATTGCCCTACAGATGGAATAACAGGTTGCCCAACAGGCCGAAATTTCAATACATTAATCTGATCGCCTACCTTATGTTTATCAATTAGTTCGTATTTTCGTTTCCCCCATCCGTAAAATTTCGCCAATCTATACAATGTGAAAATAACAAAAGATCCCAACATGAAAGTCCAAAGGTGGCCTAAATAATCATAGCGATTTAAGAAAGTACCAATCGACCTAGCATGCCAAAGTGAAAAAAATAACATAGGGTAAGCTAGATAATGAATATATAGCCACGGCCGATACTTCAACTTTTTTCTTAATATGGCACTAGTAACGAAAATTATCAGAAACAGTAGAAAGGCAATACGTCCATAGGAAACATTTGCTTCAAATGAATTACTAAAGTTGTACTTAAAGGAATATAAAAATGAATTCGAGTAATGCATCGAAATAATGATCGGATGAAGCAATATTACTATCACTCCATATTTGCCTAACTTTTGATGAAGTTTATTGAACCATACGAGGTCGTTAGAAAATAGCGATGATATGAATCTACTTCCTAAGATTACTTGCCAAAAGAGTAGTATTGTTCCCGCCAAACCGGCAAAACTCCCTAACAATGTGAGAAATGATGACTTATCTAAACGCGTAAATACTAATAAGAACGGGGCAAGGCTGGAGAAGATAAGAATTAGTAATATAGATTTATAATCTGTCTTCATGTAGTAATAATAACCGATTTTGAACAAAACAGCCCCGTACAAAAACGGGGCTGTATGAAAAATCTAATTTAAAACCGGAGAACTATATATCTCCAATTTTAACGTGTTAATTACTCTATAATAAGTTTACCTACCATGCCCATTGCCCGATGCTCACCAACACTGCAGTAATATTCATAAGTTCCCGGTTCAGATGCTACAAATGACACTTCGGCATCTTGACCTGCACTTAAGATAGGTGTTCTCACATTGAGTTCATCTATCACAAGGTCATGATTACCTTCGAGGTTTCTAAACATAATGTTTACTGTGTCACCCACGCTTACCCTAATTTCATTCATTGAATATGCAAAGTCTGAGGCAGTAACTTCAAAATTACGCTCGGAATCCATTTCCTCATCTAACATCATCAGGTCGTCTTCATTCAAGACAACGGATTCGTCCTCTACCAATTCCATACTGCTCGACTGCATGTCGGCAGGGCTATCCTCTGAATTCGAATTCATAGCGTAAACTAAAGCCGCTAGACCCAACAATGCAACTGCTGCGACGATTACCGGTGTCATGTTTTTTGCAGGAGCACCAGAAGGATTTTGATTTGTGTTATCCATATTTATCTAATCAACATAAGTTTAAAACTACACTGACGAAAAATTTATTCCCCAGAGATACTTCTAAAAAAGTTGAGTATTTTAAAATTATTAACCACTAAATGCACTAATAAGAGAGCCTAATAGAAACATTTTTATCAATCATTTCTGAGAAGGATCTGATAGTGACTCATAAACTGGATTATTGCTTAATTATTAATATCAATCAACCATTTTATAGAAAGAATTATTAAACAAGTTCTCAGACTCCTCTCAGTAGATACAATTATTGTAAAACGGTGTTTAATAAAATAGCATTTACCTGACAATTAATATGCTCGGTTTAATATAGTAAGGGTAATTTATCGAATTAATACTAAAATGAAAATCTTCGGTCCAGCAATACTCGTGTTATCACTTTTTGGAATAATAGGACTTCTGTATCACTTTAGATCTGAATTAACCACAATAAATAGGAGTGAAACAGTTGATTATCTTGCAGAAGATAGCGACATTATAAGTACAGAAAATAATAAAATCGAGGAACTACATCCCTTATCGATTGAGAAACTTCGGCAACAGGACTACCCGGGCAGTGATCTGATTATAGAGCAAACACTCTCACCCGGATCAAATTATAAAAGATATGTTGTTTCCTATCTTTCTGAAGGACTAAAAATATACGCGTTACTTACCGTTCCAAATGGTGCAAAACCTGATACAGGCTGGCCGGTCGTAATCTTTAATCATGGATATATTCCACCTGCACAATATCGTACGACGGAAAGATACATCGCATACACAGATGCATTTTCCAGAAACGGATACATACTACTTCGACCGGATTATAGAGGTCACGGTAACTCAGAAGGCACCCCTGCAGGCGGATATGGGTCAAATGCATATACCATCGATGTGCTGAACGCACTTGCTTCAGTCCAAAAACATCCTGATGCCGACCCCAAAAGGATAGGTATGTGGGGTCATTCTATGGGGGGATCCATCACTCTTAAGTCTATGGTTACCAATAAAGATATTAAGGCCGGGGTTATTTGGGCAGGCGTCGTGGCTTCATATCCGGATTTGCTGAATAACTGGAGACGAAGGTCCGTGACGCCTGCACCAACGATAATTACCCAAAACCCAAGCAGAAGCTGGAGAAGCACATTAGTCGAAATATACGGTGAACCTGAAAATAATCCGGAATTCTGGGATTCAATTTCTGCAAATTCCTATCTGGATGATATTTCCGGACCCATTCAACTTCATCATGGCACTTCAGATTCATCAATTCCGGTTGAATTTTCAATAAAATTAGATCAACAAATGAAAGATGCCGACCGGACTTCAGAATTATTTGTCTACAATGGCGACGACCACAACATCAGTCGAAATTTTAGTGCAGCCATCAATAGATCTGTACAATTCTTTGACAAATATGTAAAAGCTCTATGATAGAATCAAATAATGAAGAAACTAATACTTTTTGCTTCTATTGCTTTAGCTACTCTTACACTCTTCGGACTTTTTACTCTATACAAAAATGG
Source organism: Patescibacteria group bacterium (assembly GCA_048499955.1). Lineage (GTDB taxonomy): Bacteria > Patescibacteriota > WWE3 > 2-01-FULL-39-13 > 2-01-FULL-39-13 > JASNYX01. The sequence continues at coordinate 37,440 of JASNYX010000004.1, forward strand.
AATAAATATTGCTCAAAAGAAAACGAGCGATGACTCACCTATAGACTCTGAAATTATTGTGAGCGTCGAAAATCTGGAAACACAGGCATCTGAGGTTGATTATTACAATGGTGTGAAGGGTTATCTGGCAAAGCCTGCTGCAGGATCAAATTATCCCGGAGTAGTAATGATTCATGAGTGGTGGGGCTTGAATGACAATATAAAAGATATGGCTGAAAAACTTGCTTCTGAAGGTTACATCGTTCTTGCAGTAGACCTTTACGCAGGTAAAGTAGCTCTGAACCCGGACGAGGCTAGGCAACTAACAGGGTCTATCGACAACGAAGAATCCATTAATAACATGAGAGCAGCTGTTGCCTATCTCAAATCTCAAGGTGCAGAAAACACCGCAGCTCTAGGTTGGTGTTTTGGAGGAGGACAATCCCTTCAGTTAGCACTTAGTGGAGAAAAATTAAACGCAACTGTTATTTACTACGGAAACCTCGAAACCGACAAATCCAAACTAGCTGCAATTAGCTGGCCGGTTTTAGGAATTTTCGGAGAACAGGATACTTCGATACCTGTAGATACCGTCAACAAATTTGATACGGCTTTAGACGATCTGAAAATTGAAAATGAAATATATATATACGAGAATGTCGGTCATGCATTTGCAAATCCATCAGGTCAAAATTTCGCCCCGGAAGAAACCAAAAATGCATGGTCAAGAACTCTTAATTTTCTAGAGATTCACTTAAGTCAAAAAAAAGGGCCTCTTGCCGAGTAATCGGAAGAGGCTTCCCACCATTAAGTAACCTGTCTATTTAATCCTGTTGCATAGGATAACCAAACTTACCTTTCATCATCATTCTTTTGTTATGACCATCCTTCATCTTTGAATGCATGAATACAGGAACATCCTTCGGGTTCACACCAATAGATTCCAGAAAACTTTCCCACTCAGTTCTGTGCGCTTCCATGTTGGTTTTCATTTCTTCTCGAGAAAGGCTTTTCCACTCTTCTTTCCGAGGTTCCCACTCTGCCATCTTAGACAAAATTTGAGCCCGCTGATCTTCGGTAATTTTCCCATCCTGAACCAAAGTATTAAGGCTATTTTCGAATCTAAGTTTGTGACCTGCTTTCATTTCGCCCCTAACCTCGGACACTACCTGATCTACCTCAGACGGATCTAAGTTAAATCTTTCAATAAGCCTCTGAATCAAAAGAGGGCGACTTTTCTCTTCGCCTTGAGCTATGGCATTGTTCGATGCAAATATGAAGTATCCTGTCGCTGCTACAACACCTACCATAGTCAAAACTGAAAATGTTATTAGTTTACGCATATTAAATCACCCCCTTTTGATAACTATGCTCAATCTAACGGATAAGTCTGAAAATACGCTGAAACGGGAGTAAGAATTATCTACTATAGATATTGTTAGGTATTTATGCTAGACTTACGCTCGTAAGTCAGGAATTTATCTTTCTGGATGAAAGAAAGACGCTGCGCCAGTAAAAACCGCCGCCTCTTATGAGATTCATTTACTGCGGTTACGGGCAAGGTGCCTACTTAACAAATAACTTCAGTTTCCACTCTTCATTAAATTTCCTCAACATTAATTATTAAAAAGGGACTAACCGATCATAAAGTTGTCTACGACAACCCTGATCTTTGCGTCCAAAAAGCAATATGTATCAAAATAAATACAGGCAATTTAGCCGAAACAGTTTTAGTCGAGGAAATTCAAATGTGCGAAGTCGCAATAATAGACGTGGAAACGGGAGAAATAATAGCTTGAATGATCACACGCTTTACATTCGTAAAGCTGTCGAAATTCAAGAGATTCCCGAATATAAACCTGCTTACACTTATGCAGAACTGCCTATCAACGAAGTATTAAAAAATAATATTCTAAGAAAAGGTTTCAGTTCCCCTACACCTATACAAGATCTGGCAATTCCATCCATTTTAGACGGAAATGACTTTATAGGAATGGCGAATACAGGAACAGGGAAAACTGCAGCATATTTAATTCCTCTAATTGAGAAAATCTCAAAGAATAATCAAGAACGCATACTAATAATTGCTCCCACTAGAGAATTAGCCAACCAGATAAACAGCGAGTTTATTTCGCTTAAACAAGGTTTGAATCTTTATTCAGCCGTACTAATCGGTGGTGCCCCTATGGGTCAACAAATTCGGGAATTAAGAAGAAACCCTAATCTGTTGATTGTAACTCCGGGAAGACTCGGCGATCATATCGGAAGAGGATTCATTAATTTCAGCAAATTTAAATACGTTGTTCTTGATGAAGTAGATCGTATGTTAGATATGGGTTTTGTTAAAGAAATCAAGAAAATTCTAGGACAACTACCTGAATCAAGACAATCACTGTTTTTTTCCGCAACCCTATCAAATCAGGTTGAAGAACTAATTCGAGAGAATTCAAAGAACCCGGTTAAAGCAAATGTTGTCACCGGAAAAACATCCGATCATGTCGATCAGGACATTGTTAAAGTTGGTAGAAGCGAGAATAAAATTGAAATTCTTCATGAGCTACTCATAAAAGATAATTTCACGAAAACTTTAATCTTCGGAAAAACAAAAATCGGAGTACAAAAACTTCATAAAGAATTAAATGAAAGAGGATTCAAAGTTGAATCTCTGCATGGAGATAAAACTCAGTACGCAAGACAAAGATCTTTATTAAAATTCAAAGAGGGTCACGTAAACATTCTAATTGCCACTGATGTAGCCGCAAGAGGTTTAGACATCGCTGACATTTCACACGTGATCAATTTCGATCTACCTGACTCATACGACGATTATATTCATCGTATCGGAAGAACCGGAAGAGCTAATAAAATAGGCCAAGCATTAACGTTTGTATCTTCAGGATATTAACCAGATCCGGAAATTTCAAAGATTAGGAATTTTTACGAGACTCTTTGTATCTAAGTGCAGCGTTGAGGATCTTTTTTCTTAAACGGATGTTATTGGGCGTTATCTCCAAAAGCTCATCGTCTTCCAGAAATCCGAAATATTCTTCCAAGCTCATTAGTACAGGAGCACTTAAGAAAATTGTGTCTTCACCTTTAGATCTAATATTTGTAAGCTGCTTTCCTTTGCATACGTTAATTTCCAGATCATCATCTCGTGAATTCATTCCAACGGCCATACCTTCATAAACCATAGTTCCGGGTTCGACAAATGTAGAACCTCGCTCTTGAGCATTTCTTAGGCCGTAGGTTACAGCCTTTCCCGTCTCTGAAGCGACCAACACACCTTTTCGGATTCTTTTTGTTCCACTTGATAGCTTCTCATATCTTGAAAACGTTGATCCCGCAACAGCGGTTCCTTTTGACAAGGTCAATAAAGTTGTACGAATACCTAGGGTTCCCCTAGTTGTTATGTCAAAAACCAGACGTGAGTACCCGGGAATTGTTTCAGTTTGAGAAATTAATGAACCCTTCCGCTTGGAAAACTCACCTGTAATTGCACCTACATATTCAGACGGGACATCTACCGAATATTCTTCAACAGGTTCCATTTCTACTCCGTCGACTATCTTTGTGATAACTCTTGGCTTACCAACTTCAATCTCGAAACCTTCTCTACTTAGAGTCTCTAAGAATACGCATAAGTGTAGTTCCCCTCGACCGGATAATATATATTGGCCGTTTTCATCTATTTTGAAGCTCATCGCAACGTTGGTTTGTAGCTCTTGCTCAATTCGACTGAGAATTTGTCGACCGGTAAGAAGCTTTCCTTCCAACCCTTTAAAAGGTGAAGTATTGGGTCCAACAGAAATGCTAATAGTGGGTTCGCCGATCTTAATGGGGGGTAACATCTCCGGATTGGCCGGATCTGCAATCGTATTGCCTATTTCAGCGGGTTTTATGCCGGTTATGGCAATGATATCTCCGGCGACGGCCTCCGTAGCTTCAACTCGCTTTAAACCCTGATTCACATATACTTTATCAACGATAGCCGATTCTTTAATCGACTCTGATTTGATAAGTGTAATTTCATCACCGGGCTTAATCTTACCCCGGTTTACTCTTCCGATCGCGTATTTTCCTTTATAGTTATCCCAATCAAGAGAAGAAACCATCATTTGGAATGGTGCGTTTTCATCGGTTTGTGGAGATGGGATTACATTTATAATCGCTTCAAAAATAGGAGTGAAATCGGCAGGTTGAGATGTATCTTCCGGCATCTCGTTCCAGGATTGACCGTCTCTTCCGATTGCATAAAGTACCGGAAACTCAAGTTGATCTTCAGTTGTGGCTAATTCCAGAAACAAATCAGAAATCCGACTTATAGTATCAGAAATTCTGGCATCTTTTTTATCGATCTTATTAATGATTACAACAATTTTAAGCTTTAATTCGAGAGCTTTCCTAAGAACAAATTTAGTCTGGGGCATCGGTCCTTCCTGTGCATCCACCAATAAAAGTGCTCCATCAGCCATATTTAGTGTTCTTTCGACTTCGCCACTAAAATCAGCATGCCCTGGTGTGTCAATTACGTTGATTTTCACATCTTTATATGTAACCGCGGTGTTTTTAGCCAAAATTGTGATGCCTCGTTCCCGTTCCTGGTCGTTTGAATCCATGATTAGATCCTGACTCATAAAAGATTCGTTTTCTCGGAAAGTCTTTGATTGTTTCAATAACCCATCTACAAGGGTGGTCTTTCCGTGGTCTACATGAGCTATGATGGCTATATTTCTTATTTCCATGATATTTTGGGAGTTTATTGTTCTACTTCACTAAATTTCAACACTGGTATGAAATTATAGCCTATTGGGCAACTAAAAGGAATGATCGGCTCTTACTTAACATATTCAGGAGATGTATTAATCAGAGCTAACTTATCTAGCCTTGAAAGTTTTTTTAGCTTATATTCTCGGGATTTTGCGAGACTTTGGTTTTCAACTTTCTCGCAGTAAACAAGTTTTACAGGTCGTCTCCCTGAAGTGTACTTAGCACCTTTGTCAGAGTAATTATGTTCATTAATGCGCCGATCCACATCAGTAGTGATACCTGAATAGTAAGTACCATCAGCACATTCCAGAATATAAACGTAATACGTAACTGATGTACTACTCATATTTTAATTGTAATGCTTTTCACAGTAGTGCCAACTGGGCTATTATTTAATCATGGATCAAGGTTGGCAGATATTATTAGTTTTTTACTTTACTTTTAAACACTTTCTATTTTCCAGGCTAAAACTAATCAAATTAAAAACTTCGGGAATCGCATTTTCAATATTGCTATCTGTTCTTGCCATAATTATTAATTATGAACTAGTCCGAGTCTATGAATCAGCTAATACAACCGGAATCATCAAGGGCTTGGTTTGGTTGCCGAATATTACGTTGATCTTTATTATTGCAGATCTGCTATCTTCATTACTAATCCTTCCAATATTCAGTAAAATAAATTTTGGAAAAAATCGCTTACATCAAATACCCATTATTGGAAATCCTTACTCAGTCTTTGAAATAAGCCGATTAATATTCATGGGAATTATATTTCATTTAATTACAACGACATTCTGGACACACTCCTTCGTAAAATTTGACATTTCAGAACATTATTGTTTTCAAACTATTTTGAAGAAAGATTTAATCACCTACTATAATGAACATTACACATTCCCCAACAACTTGAATGAATTAAAAACCTATACCCTAAATCCATCAAACGGATCTCCTCTGTATATCGAAAATAAGGGAAACGGAACACCATATTATATTAAAGATCTTGAAGGAAACATTCTGATTGATTCACACAAAGATATAATTACTCAATTAGATAATCCAGAGTTAAGAAACAAACACCTCAATCTATTAAATTCAATAATTAAAGAACGCTGTCAGTAATGATAAAATGAGATCTACCTATCTATGGATCTAAAACAACAAGCTCTCGAGCTACACAAAAAACATGGCGGGAAAATTGAAATCACAGTATCCACTCCAATCAAAAATAAGGATGATTTATCACTGGCATACACCCCGGGAGTTGCAGAGGTGTGCAAGGCAATACACGATAACAAAGAAAGTGTTTACGAATATACGATTAAAAGGCACACAGTAGCGGTTGTAACTGACGGCTCAGCCGTACTCGGACTTGGAAACATCGGTCCGGAAGCAGCTCTCCCGGTTATGGAAGGCAAAGCTGCATTATTTAAAACATTTGCAGGAATAGATGCGTTCCCGATTTGCCTTAATACTCAAGATCCCATCGAAATTATTAATATAGTCAAAGCAATCTCGCCTGTATTCGGTGGCATTAATCTCGAAGATATTTCAGCACCACGTTGTTTTGAAATTGAAGAAGCCCTCCAAGACCTCGGAATTCCGGTTATGCATGATGACCAACATGGAACTGCAATAGTTGCTCTAGCCGGGCTAATCAATGCAACCAAAGTAGTAAATAAAAATATGCAGTCACTTAAAATTGTGATATCAGGAGCCGGAGCCGCGGGTTTCGCGATTACCAAACTACTTACTAACTTCACTCAAGATATTATCGTACTCGACAGTAAAGGAATTATCTGCCGAAATCGGCCTGACTTGGATAATCATAAAATGAAACTTGCAGAAACAACAAATCATGCAAATATATCAGGAGACTTAAAAACGGCATTAAACGGGGCTGATGTTTTCATTGGTGTTTCGGCTCCAAATATCATGACCTCTGACGATATTTCATTGATGAACAAAGATGCCATAGTATTTGCTATGGCAAACCCGATTCCTGAAATTATGCCCGAAGAAGCAAAAAATGGCGGAGCTGTAGTTGTAGCAACCGGAAGATCTGACTTTCCAAATCAAATAAATAACAGCTTAGCGTTCCCCGGAATCTTTAAAGGAGCACTTGAATCACGAAAATCAAAAATTACTGATGAAATGAAAATTAATGCAGCTAAAGCGCTAGCTAATCTTGTTAAGGAACCGAGCCCTGACAAAATTATCCCGGGGCCTTTTGATCCAGGGATTGTGGAGGCTGTTTCAAACGCTGTAAAAGAAAGTTAATCGTCTAATTTAGGCTTTATATTTTCACCGCGAAAGAAATCAGAAATTATTTCTTCAACCTCACTATATTTGTGTGTTTTCATTAACTGATCTTTTAGTTTCCCTGCATTTCTAATACCTTTTACATAGATTTTGAAAAACCTTTTCATTTCTGCGAAATTATGCCGTCCATACCAAAAATCTTCATATAATTTGGTATGCACTAATAAAGTTTGAATCAAATCTTCTGTTGTGGGTTGTTTATTATGATTAAAGAAAAACGGATTTGAAAAAATACCTCTACCTACCATTAGACCATCAACTTTATATACACTATGTTTTTCCAAACCGTCTTCGTAGCTTAAGATGTCACCATTACCGATGAATACTATATCCGGGCTTATCGTATTTCGATACTCGACACACCTGCCGATTTCATCCCAATCTGCCGGAACATCTGATAACTCCTTGGCTGTCCTTGCATGCACAGTCAAAGCTTGTATATCTTTACTTAAAAGAAATGGAATCCACTCTTCCGTTACACGAGACTTAACTCCAAGTCGAGTTTTTATACTCAATGGAATATCCGGAACTGATTCCCGAACGGCCGAAATAAGTTCAGCAACTAAGTTTGGGTTATCAATAAGTGCTGCACCTGAACCACCTTTCATCACAGATTTATCGGGACAGCCTAAATTAATATCAATGCCATCAACTCCTTGATCCGCAGCAATCCTTGCTGCTGAAAAAAAATGTTCCGGTTTTGTTCCCCAAATTTGAGCTACAAGCGGACGTTGATTTTCAGAAAAATAAAATCGGGTAATTGCGTTGTCGTATCCCTTTGAGTTCAACGCATCGGTATTAGTGAATTCAGTAAATAGGACATCCGGTTTACCTATCTGGCTGATAATCTCGCGAAACACATAATCAGTAACACCTTCCATAGGAGCCAACACAAAAAATGGTTTCGGTAAACTCTTCCAGAAATTTTTCATGAAAAAAATATGAATTTAAAATAGAGTAGCAACCGGATCTTCATCTATGGGTGAATCAGTGTTGGTTGTGTCTGTAGTGTCTTCTTGTTCAATATCGCTCTGGATTTCCTTGAATTCATTCTCGATCGACTTTAAACGTTCCCGACAAGCTTTCACCAGAACTGCACCTCTCTTTACCTTATCCAAACCAACTTCAACATCAACATCTTCCTGATCCTCAAACCATTTCACGATTTCGGAAAGTTCTCTTAATGAATTGGTTAAATTATTGTTTTCAAGTGTTTTTGCCATTAATGTTTTTCTGTAATTTTGGAACTAACTTCTCCGTCGAAAAGCTTAACTTTTATTATATCACCGGACTCCAGGAACTTAGCACTCTTAATCAATTTACCGTTTTTCATTATTAAACTATATCCTAATTTAAGCTGTCGAATCGGGTCGTTGAGCTTAACCTGTTTTTCAAGATTTTGTAAGTTTTTATTATAAGAATCAATTGATAATGAATATCTGTTTCCGATGTAATATAGATTCGAACTTATGGACGTTCCAAAAACTTTCAAACTTTTGTAGTATTCACTTTTAATTGAGCTCGTCCACATAGTTTCCACAGTTCTATGCAATTCTCTTAACTTATGGCCAATCGAATGCACAGCGTTTGTTTCTAAGGCGGTAGCGAACTTTTCAAAACGAGTGAAAATGTCTTTAAAATTTTCTTTTATATGAGAGTAGGATTTTTCAATGTTAAACTTACTGTCGCCCAATGCTGCCTCGTATCGAATTAAAACTTCTTTCTGTAGAGAATTAACTTTACCCTCGGCATGTTCCCAGCTTTTATTTAAGGTTTCTGCAACTTTTGTTGGAGTTGAAACATTTAAATCGGATACCATTCCACAAAGCGGCAAATCCTTATCATGACCTAATCCGGTAATTACAGGAACGGGGAAATTCGCGATTTCCATCACAAGTGCCTCGCTATTATATGCCTGAAACGATTCAAGCGAACCTCCTCCTCTCATCATTACCAACACATCCAGATCACGTTTAGCAAAGGTTTTTACAGCCGATATCAGTTCCTTTAATGCCAGTTTACCTTCGACTCTTGAGTTGATGAATTGTAGATCGTATCCGAAGTTACCGATGTTTGATAAGAAATCGTTTATAACCGCTCCATCTTTTGAAGTAATAATTCCAATCTTGTGAGGATATTCACGTATTGGCTTCTTTCTTGATACATCAAAGAATCCGGCTGATTCAAGTTTTAATTTCAGTTCTTCGTAAGCTTTCTTTAGTGCGCCATCTCCGACAAATTCAAGATATTCAGATTGAAAGGAAACCCCGCCGTTCGGTTTGTATATCTTCGGATAACCTGTAACAATAACTTCCAAGCCTTCTTCTAAGTTGACACCGCTTAAATTGTAATCACGTTTCCACATAAAACAATTTATAAGACTGTCATCTTTTTTATCCTTTATCGAAAAATATAAATAAGAACGACCTTCATAAAGTTTTAAGTTGCATATTTCACCGGAAACTCTCCCGGTAAATGCCACCAAACCCTCATTTAGTACATCAAGATAATCACTTACGGATAAAATCGGTAAGTCAGGATTCTTAACATTTGATCTCCCATTGCTAAACATATAGTGATTATAAGCTTAAATTCAAAGTTAAGCTTTAGTTTCGGATTAGTGAAAAACATATTATAATAGCCACAGCAATTCAATCTATTATATGTCTAAGATACTTGTTTTCTCCGATACACACCTAACTACCAAGTTCAGCACGTCTAAATTCGAGAAGCTGAGGAATTTGATCGAAAAGGCAGATAAAGTCATCATAAATGGTGATTTCTGGGAAGGTCTGCAAATAACATTTGACGAATTCTATAATAGCCCTTGGAAACAACTGTTCCCGCTTTTAAAAGCCAAGAATGCAGTCTATATTTATGGAAATCACGACTCACCGTTCCTTTCGGATGAACGAATTTACGAATTTTGCGATATCGCCGCGAAAGAATATAAAATTGAATTACCAAAAGGTAAATTCTTTTTTACCCATGGCAGTGAATTTCTATTTCCTCAATGCAAGGTTCTCTACACACCACATGAAGTAAATTTTGAGCGTAAATGGAATTCGATAATAGGAACTTGGATCCAAACTGTATTATTCGCAATATTCGGTCCGAATATTTTCCCTGAGAAGTTTAACAAAATGACAAAAGAAGAACGTGTTGCTGTGGCTCCACTGGATTATTTACTCGTATGCGGACATTCACATAAACCACAGTACAAAGAAGATCTTAATTTTATTGATATAGGGTTTTTCAATTTCGGATGGGCGAACTATATGACAATATCCGACGAAGGTGATTATGAATTCTTTAGCGAAAAATATTAACGCCCATTTCTTTCAACGCCTTTTCTGCTATTAATTTCATCCAAAAGCAATTTCATCTGATCGTCCGTCAATATATATTTTAAATCCGGATCAGAGTATAAATAGGAAGACAACTTATTATATGCCGCTTCAGACGCTCTGTTGTCATTCCCAAGGTTATCGTAAAATTTAAGGCGCTCTCTTAATGTATTTATTAAAACATCAAACCCACCGACAAATGTTAAGTGATAAAGCTCCTCAATAATATATTCAGGTCTACTTGCTACGGGTCTTTCTAAAACTCCGCCGTAATATTCAACAGCTGATGAGTGCAACGCTTTGGATAATTCAGGATTTAAAACAGTCAAGCACGCTTGAGTAATTTCCCTTAACGGATGTTCGATCTTGACGCCCAAACGGTTCAAACTGTTCCACTCGATAAAAGGCATTCGACTCGCCTTCATCCGACTAAGTAAAATGCCAGATTCCGCAAGGCTGAGTTCACCTTCATCTTGCTGGTTATGAGATCTCATTTTATTTACAAGCAATTGCAAAGAAACATAATCCAAGCTTCTTAAAGTGCTTGCCGCAACAAAACCTTCATAAACATCCTCACTCATATTGGGCTTTATGCCACTAATAATAAAATCTCTTAAAACCCCCATATAAACTCTTAATAGAAAGTTCTCGTTGTCAAAAGTACCGTCTTCACCGGAAATCAGCGTTATCTCTTCAATGACACTCGCAAGTGCTCCGCGATTCCCCCGTGTCAAATAATATACATAGCCAGCGAAATCTTCGGGAACCCCAAATTTGTTTTTTAAAAAAACACGCACATTCTCTGAAGAAAGGTTTGATAATGGGACATCAATACTCACGTTTCTATATTCCGGCTTTAACCAAATTCCGGGGCGGGCACTGAATTTAACCAAATGCGAATTTCCCCTTCGATGCAAAGGCGGAATAACAAACTCCTCCAGAAATTGCTGGCGTGATCTTGTCAAGAAATGACCATTATCAAGTACTATCAACTTGTGTCGATCCCGCTGAGAATCTATAACTGCATTGAAATCATTGCTTATTTCTCTTAGAGCCATATACCAAGGACTTCTAGTGGGTTTTTCACCCGCTCTACGTATTTTAGTCAGTGAATCGCTAAGCTCTTCATCAATATTTATAGTCGGATAGGATAATTTAAAGGCTTCGATCTTTTGTATCAATGCATGATAAAGTGTCTGCTGATCTTCGCTTAAATTTTCACTCCATCCAACTGTGCCGATAAGATCGATAAACGGTAATTCGTCAGATGGAACAGCACAATCAATAACTGTACAATCAGTTCTTGGACTAACAGCATACATTGATCCGATTTCGTTTGCTAAATGACTTTTACCTGAGCCGTAACCTCCCAAAACCTGAATGAGTGCAAATCTTCTTTGAGAGATCTCGTCAATCAACGTCCCTTTTTCGGGGAACAAAAATAGAGTTTCTATTTGGAGAGCTTCAACAGACTGGGTAGTCGTCTCGTCATATTGGTTCGATGTTATGTTTGACATAATTCTTCTGAATAAATGGGTGGGACACCCGGAATCTATCACCAAATCTGTAGAGTTACAAGATTCTTCCCAATAAATATTCGCAGTAATATCTCAGTAACTTAAATTACAATGATCCGGAAATGAACTATGTATCCTTCAAAATCTTCATATCGGCATTTTTGATTACACTTACAATCGTGGGTTATGAATACAAATTCCCGGGAAATTTGTTCAACAAATCAAATATTATTGAATATGAAAATCCGGATCCGGTACAATCACCTACTTGGAAACGATTGGATGGACCTCCTCGAGTCGGATTACAGGTCGGACATTGGAAAGCAAATGAGTTCCCCGAAGAACTTGCCCGGCTTAGACAAAATACCGGTACTTCAGGCGGCGGCAAATGGGAATGGGAAGTGAACCTCGACATCGCGAATAAAACCGCAGAATTACTACGAAATCAGGGAATCGACGTAGACATTCTTCCGGCTACAGTTCCACCAAGCTATTGGGCAGATGTGTTCATTTCAATTCACGCCGACGGAAGTCTCGATAAATCAGCAACAGGTTTCAAAGTTTCTCCTCCAAGAAGAGATCAAACAGGGAAAGCATCCAAACTTGCCGAAAAAATCCCAACTCATTACCAAGAAGCTACAAAGCTCACGGTTGATCCAAACATCACAAGAAACATGACCGGATATTATGCTTTTTCTCACGGAAGATATAAGCATGCAGTACATCCAATGACAACTTCTGTTATTTTAGAAACAGGATTTTTAACGAATCCTAATGATAGAAAAATTATAGTTGATGCCTCACAAGTTGCTTCACAGGGCATCGCAAATGCACTTATTTCCCATCTCGCATCAGAAGGTTTAATGGAACTTGCTCATAAAAATATACCTACAGATTTAACAGCAATAGAAGATAATTCTCCAAATATGCCATAAACTTAGGTATAATCGCATCATGGAAATATTAAAAGCGAAAGTAGAGAAACTCTTGTTGACACATCCATTTGATCAACCACCAACTAAGCACGAGAAAGTTGAGCTTGTTCTAGAAGGACTAAAATTTGACAAACACTTTGGGAAAACACGCTGTGCAGATGTCCGAACTGTTAAATTACTTCCAAAAGGTATCGAGGTTACTAATTTAAGATCAGTAACAATTGTTTCTGCCGAAGAACTCGATGAAATTTCCACAGCACTTGGATTTGAAGTTCTTCCGGAAGATCTCGAAGCAAACATCACACTCAGCGGTGTCAAAAATTTAACTAAATTACCACCGGGAACCTACCTTAAATTCCCAAACCAAGCCATACTTTTTATTACTTCCGAAAACCTTCCGTGTTCCTATCCTGCTGAAAACATGATTAAAAGAGGCATGGACAAAAATGCTGCTCTAAATTTTCCAAAAGTAGCAATGGGTAAAAGAGGAATAACAGCAATGCCCTTTGCTTCCGGATTTATCAAAACAGGCGATATGGTCGAGATCTATCCACCACAAAAGTTAGAATAAGAATTGTTGACATTGAATGCTTCACATACATAATGAGGATATGAATCCTGTTTAGTATCTAGATACTAAACCTAAAGATCGTCAAAAAATAAAAAGTTCATAACAATAAAATGGCAATCAACTTAACAAATCAAACCGCACTTATCACAGGATCAACCGATGGGCTCGGCAAATTACTTGCAATCGAATTAGCTAAACATAAAGCTAACGTTATAGTTCACGGCAAAAACGAAGTTAAGATTGCAAGTGTGATTTCAAATCTTAAAGAAATAAATCCAACGGGTAAGCATGATAGTGTAGTTTGTGACTTTCGAACTCCTGAGAGTATTTCAAATAGCTTCAGTAAAATCAGAAATCTTGATATTTTAGTAAACAACGCAGGAGTCTGGCTTGAGGGAAATACAATTGATGCACCTGAAGAAAAAATACTTGAGCTCGCAAATGTTAACCTTATTTCAGCTATGATGGCTACGAAAACGCTGCTTCCGGCCTTACTCAAGTCTAAATTCGGACAAATCCTAAACGTTTCGAGTGTCGCCGGAATCGAGATTCCATTTGATTATTATCATACAATTTACACCGCAACAAAATTCGGGGTACAAGGTTTTTCCGAGGCACTCTCAAAAGAATTCAATGACAAAAATTTACGGGTAATGGGATTTTATCCCGGAGGAATGGAAACAAAGATTTTTGAAAAAGCAGGAAACGAATATGAAGATCATGAGCCTTGGATGTTCGATCCGAAGGAATCAGTTGATGCTATGATTTTTATGCTAACAAGAAACGAAAAAGTAAATGTAAAAAGAATGGATCTGTTAAATCACTTACAGGCTTAAATTCACACGAGGTTTCTAATTGTCGAATTAATAGGAACTACAATACATATAAGCGAAGCAAAGAAACAACATAGTACGAGAAAAGCAGAAGACTTCCCCACCACCCAAAAAATGAAACAATAAAACTTATCATTATTTTGTGCTGCAAATTAGTAGGTAGCAATTCTTCTGATCGACCTTCTTTTTCTTTAAGTAACAAAAGAGGGCTTACATGAAAGGTTAAGAAAAGTCCGTTCAGCATTAAAAGTGAGATTATAATCCAATGTAAAATTGAGATCGTATTAACCCCGTACAAAGAATAAAACCATACAGTACCGATCAGGTTTAACAGTGTCCCGATCCAAATAAGTGGCTTAGTAACTTTATGAGCCGAAATAGTCGCCCGTGTCCAATATTTTGATTTTCTACCCAAAAATCCATGAAGGTCTATTACAGTGACAGCTCCCAATCCAATAATATAACCGGCAATCAAAACGAATAAGCTAATTATATGTTCATCCATAAAATTGAAACCTGCAAAATAGTTGCAAATAAAACCCAAAGAAAATATGGGATCTGAGCGTAAAAAACCAACTTAGAGTAGCCTTTTATCAAAATCATAAACCAAACCAACGAAAACAATACAATCAAAATATCGATTGTGGCAAGCAAATTATTCTGAAGCGTAAATTGAATGTAAGAAAAAAATAAATTTGAAAATAAGTTTATGAAAAGCGGAATCAATACCTTCCGGGGTATTTTTCCTTTATAAACCAAGTAACATACATACCCAAAACTCACAAAAATTATCGGGTAAAGTATCGACCAAGCGACACCGAATAGATACGCAGGGGGTGCAAACCAAGGCTTATTTATGCGCTCATACCAAATGGAAACATTGCTCACCTACTAATCATATCAGATCTATATAATCTAGTTGTGAGTCTTCATACTTTCATGCTGATGTTTGCCATTGACCATGAAATAATATGATTTACAGGGTGAAGCAGATTACCGTTTTCATCGGTCGAGGCATACTCCGCTTCCCTAGCCTGCAAAATTGAAGAGTACTCATCTCCGGCATATTTGCCGATTACCGACCAAAAAGCCTCGTCATTTACCGGCATTCCACCATAGGTTCGAGGTTGTCTTAAGGGGCTCAAAGATGAATAAATATTGCGTGCGATTCCCAACCCTTCAGAGCTTCCCGGTTCTATTTGATCCGCTTTTAACCGCTCAATAGTCTCATCACTAAAACCAACAAGACTTTGATTGCATCCAAGCCATTCCGCTTGTATGGATTTTGCGCTATCTCTTACAAATTCAATACCACGTTCCAGATTTTTTCTCTCTGCGGCAATTGTCGAAGTTGTCTCGATTAAATCAACCACGCTAGGGTGTGCAAAATCCGATTGAACCGCCTCGTAAGCTCTCGTAAGCTCTTCATCTCTTAGCCCCTCTAACGTAGCAAGTAGCTGGCGTTCTTCGGGCTTGTCTACTCTATCAACAAAATTATCAGGCGAATAGAACTCAGCGTAACCCAAAGACCCTATACCACTTCGTGCTTCAGTATCGATCATTATTTCCCAAGCAGAATAGCCAACGATAGTAGCAATACGACGGTTTATCCCTAATACACAGGCACTAGGATCGCCTTTCAATATTTCAGCTCGTATTTTATATAACCAAGATGCAATAAGCCTTTGCTGCTCATGTAGTTGTATAGGATTTGTGTAATAGGAGTAAACTGTTTCAAGTTCATCAGCAAGCTGTCTTAGACTTGAAATGCGTCTCCGTCCGACGCGATCGTCCGGACCAGTGTGATTCTCCCTCTCCTGCACGTCAATTTTAAGGCCTTGAACTATATCATCCTTTGACGTAATAGCCACACCGGATAATCCATAATCGGGTAATTGTTCTGTTGGATTGGGGAATGAATCCATAGACTAATTGTATCAAAGGCTTTTAGATCTATACAATATTAACTATACTTACGATATGAATTATAAAATCATCCCCGCAATCATATTAGGAACAGAGGCAATTTTATCGTTCTATAGAGCCCTTAATCCGGCACACCCATTTGATTTACCACCCGCACACGCACTTTTCGGAGCCATCTTTGTCTTACAAGCACTGGCAATTTATTACAGACCCAATAATAAACCATTACAATTCACCGTATTCTTATTCAGCTTTCTGCTTGGACCGGGAGTGGGCTATGGATTCGGACTCGGTTGGATATTTGCAATAGCGTTGGTAGTTTCCTTTGTATTAATAGCCAAGAAAAAGTAATTAAAGATTGTGAGGAAAATATTTCTGTTCTACCAAAATACCACTCATAACCTGGTGTAGACCTCCGAGCATATTTTTATAAATCAATCTTACTCACGGAATTCTTTTCAGTATCAAATATTACAAAACTGGGTTTGCCTGTTTTATAGCCCTGTACTTCGCCGGGGTTTATTAAAACTGCATTGCCAACTTTATCTTCTCCATAAATGTGGGTGTGCCCGTATATACAAAGATCAAATTCACCTGATTTAGCAGCTAATTCAGCAACACGAGGGTAATGATCCATGAAAATCTTAGTTCCATCGATCTCTCCTTCAAAGATATCTCCACATAGTTCTATCTTTTCAGAAGCATCAATCATTCTCGTCAATCCCATTCGTTCAGCTTCATTATTTCCCCAAACAAACTTAACTTTGCCATTAAATTTTTCTAAGATAGCCAGCTGAGGTGGGGCAATTAGATCTCCTGCAAATAATAGGAATTCGCATTTCTGCTCATTAGAAATGAGCACAGCTTTCTCTAAATTTATCCAGTTATCATGACTATCAGACATTATTGAAATTTTCATATTTTCAATATACCATCTGTTGATAAATATCAGAATTGGAATAAAATTCTAGCTAATATGACAACTTACATCTTAACTGCATTAAGCAACGATAAATTTACAAAAGCACTTAATGCGATCACCAGTGATGTCGTCTACTTAACATCCCCCGCAAAATTATCTAGCATTAATGAACTACATAAAGACGATGAGAAAATAATAGTAATTGACCCCGACTTTGTAGATTGGGAAGTTTCTCAGCAAGACTTGTCGTCAATTCCAAATTTAAAGGCTGTTCTTGTCTCTAGCACTTCGTTTGGTTGGGTTGACCAAAACTATTTAAACGAAAAAAATATTCCCCTGATAAACGTAAAAGATTGGTGTACGCACGCGGTAGCAGAATATGCAATCATGATGACATTTAATCTTGTTAGGAAAATGCCGTTACTTATTAAAGATGGCTTTCCATTGGATTACGAAAAATACTGTGGGTTCGAATTAAAAGGAAAAACGACAGGTATTATCGGAATGGGCAATATTGGTAAAGCATTAACAGAAAAATTAAATGGACTGGGAATGAAAGTAGTCTACTGGTCTAAAAATAGCAAAACTGACAAAGCCGAATATATTTCATTGGAAAAGCTATTTCAATCTTCCGATTTTATTTTCCCAACAATGGCGGATAATACCGAAACACAACAAATTATCACCGACAATTTGTTGAAATCGCTTATGCCAAGTAGCTACTTTGTAAGTATTGTTCACAGATACTACAACCACAATCTACTTTTAGAAATGGTAAAAGATGGAAATCTTTCAGGTTACGGATTCGAAGATAGTAAAACTAAAATGTCGGATTATGTAGGTAATATATGGGTAGCACCTGAATATGCCTGGTGCACAAGGGAATCATTTGAAACAAATGATAAGAAGTTATTGGATAATATAAAATCTGCATTAAGTGGGAACTATGACGGAAAGGTGAATTTTATCTAGGCTGTTCGGTTACCGAATGAACGCATACTACATTTCATAATAATCAATCTCGAAATCTAATACCGGACTTGGTAAGATTTCATCAAAAAATTCTGATTGATGCTCTCGGAAAAAACCTTAGGTCTATAATGTAACCACCAACGTTGCAAATAAAACTTATATTATTCATTTTCTGATTTGGTATGTAGGAGGCCAGATCTCTCCCTAAAAGTTTGAATCAATTGATCTTTTACTAATTGAGCTAAAGCAGCATCATTTATTATAGTTTCAACAATTTTTGATAACTCACCTTCCATATGCATTCCTGCTGTCAAGGAATCATTACCCCCGCTTAAGCGTCTTTTTCCTATTAACTCTTCGACTGTGTTCTCTACCTGAAGTAAAAGATTTAGAACAACTCCTTCCTTAGATAATTCTGCCCCACCCAACGAACTTGCAATATGGCCGTATAGCTCATCAAACCCATTTCCTCTAGGTAACTTAGACACCTCAAAAGTTTCCTCCAAAGTTTCTTTAGGAGGGAATACAATCGAAGGTTCATTTGCTGACTCACTTATTCCCGGTTGGTCTCCTGAAAATGGAGTAGTATCTAGTGACATATAAAATGTATTATAACAAATAACTACTTATACTAGCATATCAATGGCTGCCCAGCCTGGATTTGAACCAGGATTCTACGCTCCAGAGGCGCATGTCCTACCGTTAGACGACCGGGCAATAGTTTTATCCTTATATATACAGTATAGCCTCAAAATCTGCGTTTTATAGCCGTGGGGATGTAACAAACGCTCACGAGACTAGCGTAATTTTACTATATTTGGGCACTTTTAACGACCATTATACAGGCAGCAGACCTCCCATCGGCAAACGCCCTATAGTATGATATACTCTCGCCAGAAATCTCGAATCGCTCGAGATTAATTCAGAGGAGGTCCTGCGATGTCACAAAAAAACGTGATGGCCCGGATGCTTTTTTCATTACTGGTGGCGATAATCACCATCGGGTTACAAGACCCGAAGGTGGGTATCACACTCGTATTATTCGCATCGTTGACGTTCGCCGTAGTAACCCTCGTTGCCGACATCATCCACTTTGTACGGATGATTAAGCGGTAACACATCCCCCCTCCCAATTTCGGGATAGCATGAGCACATGCTAATAGATCATAATCTATAGGGAACAATTTTTTAAATCCTAGAAAATCAAATAAAAAAATATAAGCTCTGAAAACGAATGAAGAATTATTTCTGAATGAGTATTTAGCGATTTCTTTCGTTCTTCACAAACACAAATGTTCCGATTGCTATGAATACGACCATCATGGCAGCTACAACAGCGATGTTAAGCATCGGATTAAACAATACAGCTTTATCATATTCAGGAGTTCCCCAGTAATAGATGCTGCGCATTAAGTCTACTGCGTATGTCATTGGAGAAATTCTCGACAGTATCAAAAGTGGCAATGGCAAAATCTGAATCGGATTAAAAACTCCGGCAAGAAAAAATTGCGGAAACAACAGAAACGGAAAAATCTGATTTGCTGCTCTTTGTTCACTTAGATTCGCCATAACCAAAAGTCCGAATGATCCACCTAATAATGCCGCTATAAACGCAAAAGGAATTAAACTTAATAACGCACCGTAAGAAATCGGAACGCCAAATAGAATTCCAAATAGTACAATTCCGAAAACCTGCAGAAACGAAACTACTGTTTCACCTAGGATTTTTCCTATTACAATTGTGTATCTTGAAATCGGAGATATAAACATTTCTTGTGCAAAATCGTTTTGTCTATCTTCTATTAATGAAATTATCCCTGCTGCGGTTGATTGAAATAATGGGGAAAGCTAAACTCGCAAGCACTCTCGCTCGATCTCTCATTAGCTTTGTAATATCACGCGAAGCTATAGTTATAATTGCGTTAATTTCATTTTTCAGTTTCATGTTGTCCATTTTCAATTAAATTTATATAAGCTTCTTCCAAACTTGGAGCATATACATTAACTTTTGTTAAAGGCGTTTCTATTTTTTTCATTAAATCCTGTACTTCACGGCTTTGCTTGATATCAATTTTATAGGGACCATCTCCGGTAAATTTAATATTTCGACCTGAAAGTTCACGAATCAAATCAGACCTGTTACCGGAATCTACAATCAGGTGTTCATCTATTAATTTTTCTTTTATTTGTTGAGGAGATCCTTCGGAAATTATTTTGCCGTGATTTATTATGCAAATATGGTCTGCACCCTCGGCCTCATCTAAGTAATGTGTTGTTAAAAATATGGTTATGTTTTCTTTACGCCTGACTTCCTGTAAATATGTCCAGAGATTTTTTCTGCTAACCGGGTCTAACCCTATAGTAGGTTCGTCCAAAAATAAAACTTTGGGATCATGCATTAAGCCACGAATGATTTCGAGTTTTCGTTTCATGCCTCCGGAATATGACTTGATGGGATTAAAAAGTTCATCCATTTTTAGTCCGATTACTTTTGCCAGTTGCTCAACTTTTTTGCGATAGCTTTCAGGCATCATTCTAAACGCGGGAGCATACGAATAAAGCCCATATAAATTAGCATGGAACCTGATATTTTCTTCTGCAGTTAGGTTAGCATCAAGGCTCGGGTTTTGAAAAATTACACCAATATTACGTCTTACTTCTGAAGAATTCTTATCAAGATTATATCCTGCAACATAAACTTCTCCGGAAGTCTTAGATAAGGTAGTGGTTTTTCCAGCACCGTTTGGTCCAAGTAAAGCGAAAAAACTGCCTTCTGCAACCTCGAAACTTATATCATCAACTGCGTTTACAGTTCCCTTTTTATATTTTTTTATTAGATTTTTTACTTTTACGATTGGTTCACAAACATGAATTATAGCACCAAGCCCCACAGGGCAGTCTAGAGGCGATATGGTTTATTCTGTGACGATGAGAATATCAAATAGATTCGATGGCTTCGCCAATGGATCTTAATGTCTTAGCTTTCCCTAATAAAAGCATGGATTCAAATAAAGGTGGAGAAACTTTACTTCGGCAGATAGCTATTCTAATCGGATAAAAAACTTCCATGATTTTCCAACCTAATTCAGCTGCACGAGCGGATACAATCGATTCAGTATTTTTTAAGCTTTCTAAATTCCATTCAGTTTCCTCCAGTCGGTGCAGAACCCAATTTAAGTGTCCATCAATTTCGGCAGCACCACGGTGAGCGGAAATTAATTCCACATCGACGGGTAACCTTTTAATAAAAAAATCGTTCATCGGTAACAAATCTTCGAACTTCTTAATACGTTCTTTGTTAATATCTATAAACAGTTTTTTTAAATCGGGTTCAAGATCATTTAAGAAGGCCTTCATCGTGACGTGATCTTCTGTTTTCCAATGTGATTCATATTCAACTGCCCCTCGATAAGGATAAGTCATACAGTGATCTAACCAAGAGATTAACTTCTCATATATTTCAACTGAATCACCTACCCGCAAATATTGCCCGTTCATCCATTCAAGTTTTGTTAAATCAAATTTCGGATTAATAGGTGATAAATCTTTCGGATCAAACTTATTAACAAATTCTTCAAAATTGAAAATTTCTTTTTCTTCAGGATGACTCCAACCAAGCAGTGAAATAAAATTTATTACAGCCTGTGGCAAAAATCCTTTTCGTAAATACCAATCTACGCTGGCGTGCCCCTGACGTTTGGACACCTTCGAACCATCCATATTCGAAATCTGTGCAGTATGAATAAATTGAGGCATTTCCCAACCAAAATAATCATATAAGAGTTTATGCTTGGGAAACGAAGTAATCCAATCCGGACCTCGCACCACATGGGTAATTTCCATTAAGTGATCATCTACCACAACTGCCAAATGATAAGTCGGAAAACCATCGCCTTTAATTATTACCTGATCGTCAATAACAGAAGAATCGAATTCGATATTTCCACGAATAAGGTCATGTACAACAACTTTTTCGTTATTCGGGATTTTCATGCGAATAACATGGGGCTCACCACTTGAAGCCCGACGAGCGGATTCTTCAGGATCAAGATCTCGGCAATGTTTATCGTACATCGGCATTTTACCGTTTTTTTGCTGTTCTTCTCGGATTTGAGTCAGCCTATCTTTAGTACAAAAACAATAATAAGCGTGTCCTTTATTCAAAAGTTCCTGTGCGTGTTTTTGATAAATTTCGAGCCTTTGTGACTGATGGTATGGTCCAAAATCCCCACCATAATGAGGACCTTCATCCGGAACCATTCCGAAATTACTCAGTCCTTCGTAAATTGCCGATTCGGCATCTTCCACTAACCGACTTTGATCGGTATCTTCAATCCGCAAGATAAACTTACCTGTATTCTTTAGGGCAATTGCTTTATCCAACATTGCCTGATAAAGCGTACCTAAGTGCATGTATCCTGTCGGGCTTGGGCCGACTCTAGTTCTTATTGCCATAGTTTGTTAGAAAATAAATTAGAACTCATCTAAAAACCTTTCCAAAGTTCGAAACGGTTTCGGCAGATGTCGTTGTCCTTTCCATACCTTTCCGCGCCTCAAGCTCACTTTGGAAAGCTTTTTAGATCCGTTGTAATTATGAGGGTTCTCGAGGTTTTCAGATAGCTTTTAGTTTTCAAAAGTTAATTTCCTGATAACACGTAATCACCTCTTATTGCAGGATAGTATATTATAATATCACCCTGTTGAGCCAGTTGTCCTGAGAGAGGTTGAGTCACAAATCTTCCCTCAAATACATACATAGGTTGCAAATAAGGCTGATATTCTCGGGGTTCAAAATATGCGAGTGAAACATTTTTAATATCAACTCTATTAACTGGAAGATCATTTCTGAACGGATCAAAAGCATCTTCACCGTCAACTCTTAAATACGAAATAACACCCTTATTTTCAGCAACAGTAGTCCAAACATTTTCAACCGGAGAAATAAAATAGGCTGAAAAACCTTCGTAATTAACCGACCACTGTATAAAGTTAATAATCGGAAATTTAAAAGGAGCCTGAGAATTCGTGACATAAAAATTCATTAGAGAATTTTTAGGGTTTGGGCCATAAATTTTATAACTGATTTCAGGTATTTTGTTCCTCTCACTTGCCGCTTGTACAACGAGTTTTTTGAAAACATCTACCCGCATCATCTTAGCTCTTTGAGTATCCAGTTTTGACTCGCGGATTCTTCCCAAACTCACTAATGCCGGAGTTGTTGTAAAAGTAAGATTTGGAATATCTTTAGTACCCAACAAACTTTTTGAGCGGATTAACCCCGAAACCTCATTAGTAGCATCTGTATTCGTAATTGCCAATGCAGCATTTACAACCGTATTAAGCTTATCGATTGACGTGCCTAACTGAAAGTTACTAGTAACCGCATCCGCAGCGTAATTACGATTGTTGGTTCCATCGACCCAAACGAATTCAGAAGCACTCTTCTTCTGGAAATTATTGCCAAAACCAAAGTCGGTTGCCAAATTCTTAATAGATTGTTCAGCCAAAAGGGTACTTCTCGGCTCAGGAATCTCATAAACATTAACGCGATCAGGAAAAGCCGGGAGTCTCCCATCGGGTGTGTCCAAAACATACTGAGGATTACCCTCGATTTTGATAGAACTCATCCGAAGCTGAGGTAAAGATCCATATTTTGATTCAGGAGGAGGTACTTTTTTAGGGAAAAAGTATCTATAAACATTAACCGATTGATTAAAACCAAAACGAAGGCTATAAAAAATTATTGATCCCACAAACAAAACTACAATAGCTCTGCGAAATTGTACCTGAGTATTTGTGAGGGAAGCCATGCTTATATTGTACCAAAGTTCGCAGTAAGGTTTACGATAACACTACTCTTTAGATTTAGTTTCAACCTTGGATTTTTGACGAGACTCGGGCGTGCTTGCCATATCCGTGAAGTCGTACCCGTAAAGATATCTGAATATTTCCGAAATTATAATCAATAGAGGCAACGACAAGATACCACCAACAATTCCAAACAGTTCAGCCCCAACCATGAAGGCAATAATTGTCAAAAGCGGATTAAAACCGATTGCCCGCTCCATTATCTTTGGAACTATTATATGATTCTCCAACTGCTGAATTAAAATATATAGGCCAATGACTCCCAAACCGATTGCAGGTGAATAACTAAACCCTATTATTGCAGCCGGAATAAGCGAAATTGTTGGACCGATGATCGGTATTATCTCCAACAAACCTGCAAAAACTCCAAGAGCTAAAGCAAATTCTCCCAACCCCAAGATAGTCAAACCCAAGTAACTCAAAGCACCTACCACAACCATAAGGAGTATCTGCCCACGTAACCAGTCTTTTAGTTTGAATTCAATATCCGTTAGCGTTTTCTGAACACCAGCTCTTCTGTCAGGTGGGAAAAATCCGATTACGTATTGCCTAATGTTTTTGAAATCCAGCAGTATATAAATTGTAAAAACAACGATCAGAAGTAGCGATAATACGCTGGAAAAAATGCTCAAGGTAAAGTCAAAAATTCGTTGGCCACCCGAACTTAGCTGAGCCAAAATTGTATCAATATATGAGTCATACCCCGGCAAATTAAGTACCGAATCAACATAATAGGGGAAATTCACAGTCAGTAACCGAATCTGTTGAATAAGTGGTGTAAAAGCAATGCTTCCCAAAAGTCCGAACGTCGATAATGATAAAAGGATCACTATCATTACAGATAAACCGTAGGGGATTCTCTTTCTAACAAACCATTCAACGGAGGGCTCTAATGCCAAGGCCAATATCAACCCCAAAAAAATAAGAACTAATACATTCTTTATGAGAAAAAGTAGATATAATAAACCGATTATTGAAAAAAAGGTTAGTATACTTTGAGAGGTAATCGAAAGATGGAAATTTTTACTACTATCGTTTTTTTTCATTTCTCTCCAAAAAATTTACTGTTTTTTCAGCGGATTCAACAAACCAATTCTACAATTCTGCGTACTTCCAAGTCAAAGCCCGGATTTTCAGGGTCAAGAAAATAAGCATTAGGAAATTGTTTGTATTTCTTGAACCAAGTTTCCTGCCTTCTGATATAGGCGTGAAGATCAAATTGAATACGCTCGATTGAATCCCTTTCGTTTTTATTCCTACTCTCAACATATTCTAATGCAGTCTTATAAACAAGCCCTTTCATAACATTTGAATCTTTATAACCTAAATCTATCAATTTTATGACTTCCTTTTTTAATTCCTCCCAGACCGATTCAACCCAACGATCAACACGCAAATAAATTGCATCACGAGTTCTGTTTAAAACAATAATAGTCGAATCAACATCAGCCGGATTTAGCAGCTGATTTTCAGCTTTATCTATGGAATTAAGAAGCTCAATCTTTCTTATCAATCTACGCTTATTATTAATATCGCTATAGTTCATTTCTGATTTTACATCTTCTGGAATTAACCCTTGAAGATCCTCTTTAGTTTTAATTTCGAGTTCTTTTCGTAATTCCCAGTTGGGTTCAGACCCCTGAGAAACCGGTATGCCCAAAAGCGAGTCAAGATAGAGTCCTGTACCTCCGACAATAAACTTAGTTTTAGGATTTTGAGTTAAAATCTCAAGTGATCGTGTTTGAAAATCATGAACAGTAAAAGTAGCTAAGGGATCAACAACATCATACATCCAGATATTGATGCCATCAATTTTCCACTTATCATCCCCTTTAGATACGATTGAGTCAGAGTGTATAGGCAATTTACCGGTTCCTACATCAAAATCTTTGTAGATTTGTCGAGAATCGGCTGAAAGCAGTGCTGAATCGAACTCTTCGCACAACCTTAAGGCCAACGATGTTTTCCCTGAAGATGTCGGACCTGCAATGAAGATCTTGTTTTTAGTCTGATTAAACCCTCGTAAAGACGGCATATTTATATTATACCCGAGCATACATAGTTTTATTCGATATAATTGTCGGGAAAGCAAACATCTATGCCTAAGAAATATAATTATGAAAACATAAATAAATTTATTGAAAGCTTAAAGGAAATTTATCCATTTGATTTTCCGAACGTCGAAAAAGGCCTGAAAATTAAACGTCAAACAACATTTAGAGTTAACAAGCTAAAGGGCAATTCTCAGGAAGTCGAAAAAAGCCTGGAAAATGAGGGTTTTTTGGTCAAGAAAGGGACGTTTCCGGAATCTTACATCGTTACTTCGAAGCCTGAGGACAAACACCTTTCTGATACAGCTGCCTTTATTGAAGGGAAATTATATGTGCAGGAACTGGCAAGCATGATTCCACCATTAGTATTAAATCCCAAACCGGGTGATAAAATCCTCGACATGGCATCTGCCCCGGGAAGCAAAACCACACAAATGGCCGCCATGACGAATAACGAAGCTGAAATACTCGCTCTCGAAAAACACCCACTAAGAATTAAAACCCTTCAACATAATCTAAAAATACAAGGTGCCGATAACACCACCTCATTGAGAATAGACTCGATGGAATTCCAACGCAGAAATCCTCAATTCATAGAATACTTCGATAAAATTCTGGTGGATGCCCCATGCTCAAGCGAGGGAAGATTCAACCTTAACGATCCCAAGTCTTATAAATACTGGAATATTCACAAGAGAAAAGAAATGAGCCGAATTCAAAAAGGCCTGTTAATGTCAGGAATAAGAATGCTTAAACCGGGAGGCACACTTGTGTATTCAACTTGCACCTTCGGAACAGAAGAAAACGAACAGGTATTACAATGGCTCAAAGACAAAATCCCCGAGATATCGATAGAAAAGATAGAGATACCAATAAAAAATGTGAAGCCCGGATTAAACTCGTGGAAAGAAAAAAAGTTCGATTCCCAGATTAGAAATGCTATACGAGTTGTTCCCGATGAACTTTTTGGTGGCTTCTTTATCGCAAAATTAAAAAAGAAGAAGGCGACACATTGATCTGTACATGCGTATGAAAGACTAAAGTGGATTTTCTTTTTGCCACAAATCGAGGAGTAACGCGTGTCTGCGTTTTTTTTCCTTCAGTGGGACATCATCTTTCATTGATTTGGATGCATTAGTTCCTTCCCTTGGCGAGTATATTGAAATATAAGCGGATTTAAATTTCATCCATTTAAATAAATCATAAGTTTTCATGAACTGTTCTTCGGTCTCACCGGGGAATCCGACAATAATATCCGTTCCAAACTCCATATCAGGAACAACCCTTTTCATTTGAGTTATAAGTTCTTTAAACTCTTCAATGGTATGTCGACGGTTCATTCGTGCGAGGATTTCGTTATCAGCACTTTGAACTGCAATATGTAGATATCTGGCTATTTTCGGTAACGAAAGTGTATCTATTAAATCTTGAGTAAAATCAAAAGGATTCGAGGAAATAAAATTGATTTTTTCTACGCTATCGATTTGGTGAACTTTTCTTAATAACCTTGCAAAAGGGATCTTATGTTCAGAACCCGCACGTAATTTAAATTTTGTAGCACGATCCAAACCCCAAGAGTTCACATTCTGGCCCACGAGCATTATGTTTTTGTATCCCCTACCTGATAGATGCTTTATCTCAGAAATAATGTCTTCTTCGGAACGACTTTTCTCTTCGCCTCGAGCGTACGGCACAACACAAAACGTACAAAAGTTATCACATCCTGAAGATATATTAACGTATGCCCACTCAGTTTCGTTGTACTCATTGGGATTTATCAACGAATTTTTCAATACTGATAATGCCCATTCATCTACCAAATTCTCATTTACCAGGATCCCCGGTATCAAAGATTCTTCTTCCGGAGACAACAAATAATCAGCCCAATCAAGACGTGCTTTTAATTCATCGTATGACACTCTGATACGGTCACCTTTTGCACTACCGACCATACATCCGGTTACAAAAACAACCTGATTTCCCTTTTTATCATAATAAGAGCCTTTGCCTGTCTTGCTTTCCCCGACTTTCATTCCCCATCCGTAAACTTTATCCTCTGATTTTTGCCTCACAGAGCATGTATTTATAATAAGAACGTCGGCGTGCTGGTAATCTTTTGTAGGAGAAAAACCGAGAACATCTAAAGTTCCGGCCATTGCCTGACTGTCTCGAATATTCGCCTGACACCCATAAGTCTGGATAAAATAAGTCTTACCTAATGGGTTCTTGTATTCAGTGCTTTCTTGTTTTTTTGCAGTTTTTATGAGCTTTTTCACAATTGGAATTATAGAACAATTATAGACAACTCCGAATAGTTAACTTCTGAACGTAATTTCACCAAATACCATGAGAGGTATCAGTGTTATCTAAATACTCACGAATGCGTTTTTCAGTTCCGATCGAAGCATCCTTCGGAAGGTTATCAACACCGAACCAAGCAACTTCCTGAATTTCACGTTCGTCTGCCTTTAAATCATTGGGATTCACAATATTTTCGGTTACATAAACGATTGTCGTATTTGCTTTATGCTCATGAAAATCACGGTATACGCCAAGCAAACGAAGATCTTTTACCAAGAGGCCTGTTTCTTCAAAAACCTCTCGTTCTGCTGACTCAATAAGGTTTTCATCACTTTTGATGCCTCCCCCGGGCATATAATACTTAGGCCGATAAGTATGTCTTAATAGCAATACTTTATGATCATGTACTATCAACACTCTCACACCTAAGGTGGGAGTCCTAAAGATGAAATAGTATGCCCTAGACAGCCAGTAAAGAATAGTAAGAATAAATTTGTGTAAATTCAATGAATTGATAGCGCTCATAAGACTTCCGAGCCGTTTAAGACTTCCTTACCCGGATGCAAGAGTACCGCAGATTCATTAAAATCAGCAGCAAGAATCATTCCCTGGCTTTCTACTCCTCTAAATTTGCGGGGCTCAAGGTTTATAAGTACTGGGATTTGCTTGCCGATCAGATCTTCAGGAAAGTACCAGGCAGCGATTCCTGAAACGATCTGTCGTTTTTCAGTCCCTATATCAACAATGAGCTTTAGAAGTTTATCAGCATCCGGAACCTTTTCAGCTTCAATTATTTTTCCAATCACAATCTTGAGTTTTTTAAAATCGTCGTAAGTAATTGATTCCATAATTTTAGGATTTAGGCTTATCAAATTTATCAAACTTTAGACCTCGAACTACAAAATAGATAACTGCTGCTACCACAATAAAGTCCAGCAAAGTCGCAACGAAATGCCCCCACATAAATGTCACCTGCCCGACGGAAAATTGTGCTTCTTTGAGATTTCCGGCAGCTCCTACCATTAAACCTAGTATAGGACTTATAAAATCAGCAATCAGTGCATTTACTACATCTTTGACAGAGTTTCCCAAAACAATACCGATTGCTAAACCGACAACACCCTGTTGTCTAATAAATTCTGCGAAACCTATTATTTTTGACCCCATTGATTGAACCCTCCTATGTTAAATGAATATACACGGCTTGGAAAGCCCAAGCCACGGCAATTATAAGAAATTATAGGAATAATCGCAAAAGGGCACCTAAAAAGGTGCCCTTAATATCAATGCGTGTGTGGACTTCTATGGTCTAGCTCGATCCGTTACTCTATGAGATCCACTATTTGTATGATCCCTAGCGTAGCTTCTCAACCGATCAACCCACTGCTGTGCATCAGGTTCTAGTGCTCTACCAAAAGCTAAACCTACTGCTATTGCTATCGCAAAGGTTAAACTGTTGGTAATCGCTGCAATAACATTGCTTCCGATACTTAGAGTATCTAGAATTACCAGAATCAGTACAAACTTGGCAGTATAGATAAATGCCGTCCTGAACACATTCCTAATATGATCATCAAAAGTCATTCCCTTGATGTCTAGTCTATTTATATGCCTACCGATCCAATCAATCACCCACTTACCGATTAGCCATAATATATAAGCGGCAATGATTTTTGGTAGAAATAATACTACCTGTGAAATAAATAAACTCATGGGACTGAGCAGGTAGGTTTGCAGTAATTCTTCTGCAGTCATATTAATTAATCCTTTAAAAGCATTAAGAAAACCTTAATTTACTTAATGTCCTAACAGCTAAAACTTATTAGCTTTAGCAAATAAATAATCACTATGATGTACTTTAACGGCAGAGTTTAAAAAAAGAGCGAATTTATAGTAAGAAAAGCGAAAGAGTGCAATTTTATATGGGGGCGAACTCACTAGCCCATCCATAATATTCGTTGCAACTGCAACTTTTACAATACTCTTACTTTATACTTATCAGTTACTTATTGTGCCCTTGGTATAAATGTCATACTTCATTGGGTAAGACTAATGAGGTGGCTTATGCCAATGTATTTAACTTTCATTAATAAGGAGGTGAAAAGGAAATGGCAAATAATAACAATTTAATCATCGCAGGTATCGTTGCTTTAGGGGTAGCTGTTATCGCAGGGCTTTATTGGAATAATACAACAGATAATGATGCTGATACTTTAAGTAATCAGGAAACTGCATCACCAACAGCTACACCTGTAGAAGATGATAACGATGACACTGCTAATAATCCGGGACTATTCGGAAGATTAACTGAAAATAACAACTTATCAACAGTTGTTACTGCAATTAGGGCATCGGAGCTAACCGAGACACTTCAAGGTGATGATCCGTATACAATTTTTGCACCAACAAACGAAGCTTTTGCTGCGTTGCCTGAAGGAACACTAGATAATCTCTTGAATAATCGGGATCAACTAACAAGCATATTAAACTATCACATAGTAATGGGCGAGTACGACCAATTTACAGATGGTCAAATGTTGACCACGGTTCAAGGGCAAACACTTAGAGTCTCTGAAAGAGACGGCCAATGGTACGTGAATGACAACATACGCGTACTAGACGCCGATGTAGATACCCCTGATGGGGCAATTTACACCATCGACGGCATTCTAATGCCACAATAAGAACTTTGAAAGGGCTTCGATATATATCGAAGCCCACGTGCTAGCAATTTGATATCGAAAAGAGTGAAACTAGAAGGTTCTTATGGCGGAAGGAGTGGGGTTCGAACCCACGAGACCCTTACGAGTCACGGCTTTCCAAGCCGTTCCGTTAGACCACTCCGGCATCCTTCCTGAATTGAAACGATTTACATTATACCTGAAAACCGCTATTTATTCCCTAAATATAAGTGATTTGCCAACTTTTGGGACACAAAAGTCTCAAACTCTGACTTGAATCTATCTTTACTGAACTTTAGTGCGTGTTGCCTAATTGCGTTAGAATCGAACCGCATACTTTCAAACCGTCGAATACCATTACCAAGTGACTCCTCAGTGATTTCCTCAAAAAATACTCCACATACACCATCAACGACAGTTTCCAGATACCCTCCCTGTTTTAGTGCAATAACCGGTTTCCCGAATAGCATAGGTTCCAAAGGAGCCATCCCGAAATCTTCATCTCTAACGGCACATATTACCGCCCTACACCGTTTATATAGATCTGTTTTTTGATCTTCAGTTATAAATCCCAGCATTTCTACTGATGGATACTTTAATGCAAGTTCTTTCAAAATAGACTCGTCGCTGCCTGTACCTGCAACTTTTAGAGGTATCGACTGAGAACCGCAAACTTTGATCGCCAAATCGATGTTCTTGTAGGCAGATAATCTCGATATCATGAGATAAAATCCATCATCCACATGCAACACACTCTGCGGGAAATCTTTTGCTTTAATATTCGGAAAAGGATTAATAATAAATGCATCTCTACCATAAAACTTTTTAATACGATCTTTAACTGTTTGTGAATTACATAACAGGTAATCCGGTCGGTTTGCAAATCTTTGATCTATATATCTCAAAAGGCTATCAAGCGGCCATAAAATTACTTTCCAATACCAGTAACTTCTTTTACGGATTTCTCCGTGGAAGCCATATAAAAATCTCGGTGGTGTATGTATGTAACTAATGTGAAGTTGCTTATCTGTAGTCCGAACGCCTTTGGCAAAGTGAGCCGTAGACGAAATAATCAGATCATATTTTGATAAATCTAAATTTGAAAAATAAAGTGGTAAGTTGGCAATTAATGCTCTATGTACAAACTTTTTGAATTTTCCCGGGATATTATCTTTCCATTTCGGATAAATGATATTAGCACCTCGAAATGCTCCGGCTTTTTCCATTGCTTTGGGGTCATACGTTGCGGAATATATATCTGCATTCGGGAAAATCTCCCAAATGGCTTCGAGAACTCCTTCTGCACCTCCAAATACATGAAGATAATCATGAACGAGGGCTACTTTAACATCCTTCATAACGGGATTATACTCCACAGTTTGATGCAGAGAACACGATTGTCTGTGCTCAAAATCAAATGTGAATTATTAAATACACATTTCGGGATTTGATGGATACCTAGCCATACAATGCGGTTGCTCGGGATAAAAGCAACTCCTATGAAAGTATTGATTGCCATGACATTTTAGACTTTCCCAAGCAAGCACGGAGGAATTAAAGTCTGCCATGATAATAGCTCTTTGATCCGGCACTCCTTGAGCAAGGTTCCTTGCACCATCAATGGTCAGGCATTTCTGATCGTTTGGAAGCCCCACTGCACTATGCCCACCATAAAGAGTTACTTTCCCGATTGGCGTATCTGCCACCGCACTCACTGATAAATTAAGAGCTCCGGTAGGTGTGTAGTTTATCGATTGAAAAGGGAACTTTGAAATCAACCCGATTCCGTTCCCGTCACCAAAACCATTAACAGATCCCGAAGCATCTGTCATCCACCCCAAATTTTTCAAACTGTCGGTTAAAATTCTTAATGCAAGTTGATTATTCGGGGTGCTGGAACCTTTCCTTTTGTTTGTATCCCCAACCTCCTGAAGCGAAACTACAGAAATATCATTATCTGCAATATACCGAGCTACTTTTTTTAAGTATTCCTCACCGAAACTACCCGGTATGTGCATAGGATTATGTATATTATAGGTCATAACTTTCATAGTCTGACTTGTTGAGAGATCGCGAATAGTGGCAATAACCGGAAAGTGATCTGAGCCCGTTAAAGAATAATCCACATATGAATCCTCTATTACCATACCTGAAGCACCCGGAACCAAAACATGGTCGATTGGGCCATTGGGACTATTGGGGCTACCAGTAGTGCTTCCACCACAAAATTGTGTGAACTGAGAAACCGGCCCTCTGGCAGTCTGAACCGACATTCCGGGAATAGGTTCAACAACGCCTGAGCCGTCACCCGGATCAGCGGGAGGCGAACCTCCATCAGCAGGCGGAGAACCTCCGTCAGCGGGAGGCGAACCTCCATCAGCAGGCGGAGAGCCACCGTCAGCAGGCGGGGGAGGAAGAGGACCTCCGGGAGGGCCGCCACCGGCTGGCGGAGCATCTGGTATGTGCCCACCACCAACCCCACCGGGACCACCACCCTCATACGCAATACAGTTGCCACTACCATTCAACAAATCCGGATTCATACCCAGCAACCCGAATATCACATTCGGAATAAACAAAACTGAACCCATTAATACCAAACCAATTGAAGATAAAACTATGTTTGTCATCGCAGTTTTAAACTTTGACATAGTCTCTTCCCCATCAGCTAAAGTCACCTTGTATATTGCTATTGCTACGTTGTATACCGTAAACACCAACAGTGCAGAGAAAAAGATAAAGTAGAAAACATTTACAACAAAATTTGAAGTCGTACAGATATTCCTATAAGGCCCACTATTTCCGGTAATGTTAAATATTAAATCTTCAAAAGCCATATTTGTTCAATTCTAGTCAGAATTATCTATAAAGTAAACTTAGCAATGTAAACAGCATATTATATGGCGATTTTCACCTAAAGCCAAGTTTGCTTTAAGATCTCATACATCTACCCAAAAAGTCTGATCTGGTGTGCTTCATTTTTTTTATTTGAAGCTGAAAGGTGTTCTTTAACATTTTTCATGCGTATAAATTTCTCAAGACGTGGAATTAGGCTTTTGAACCCCAATTCTTCAAAAATATCCCTAACCTTACTTTCTTCAAAATCATGAACAACTGCAGAACTTAACTTAAATTCCAAAGGAATATTAGTAATAATCGTTGCAAGCTGGCGACTCAGATAGGCTTGATCCTTATCCATTTCAAGCTTTTTTCTAACCGATGCAGAAATTTCTTCTAAATTTTGATATATGTTTTCGAGTGACCCGTATTTTGCAATTAGACTCTTAGCTGTTTTATCCCCAACTCCCAGGACCCCTGGAATACAATCACTTGGATCTCCCCTTAGTGCTTTATAATCAATCATTTGGGGCGGTAAAAAACCATACTTTTCTTTAACTTCAGAAATGCCAAATAATTGTTTGCTGATAAAAGGAGGTCTGGCCGGTCTAAAAACGTTGATCTTATCATTAATCAACTGAAGCATGTCCTGATCCGAAGAAATAATTATCACACCAATATCTTTTGAGGCCAACGTAGCTACAGTACCAATAACGTCATCTCCTTCAAACCCGTTAGAGGTGACTCTTGGAATATTGAAAGCCTCGATAATTTTAACAATCCATGGAATCTGTTCACTAAAAATTTTCTCGTCTTCGGGTTCCATTGGAACTCTGGTTTTCTGGTAATCAGCAAATAAAGTTTTTCTAAACGATGGAAGATCTTCACTTTCCCATCCGCAAACTATGTGGGAAGGGTTGAACTCTGAAATAGAATCAAGCAAGGCTCTCGAAAATCCGTAACAAATATTTGTATGTAATCCCTCAGAATTTAGCAAATCCTTCGAAAAACTGTGAAAAGCACGATGAAGAAAATAAAAAGTGTCGATGATGATTAATTTATCGGTCATATATGTGGCCAGTTTAGCATGGCTTGAATTAGAAACTTGTTAAGTAGTCCAGGTTTGCTCTTTAATTTTATGTTTGTAATTTATATATCTTGCCATAACAAATAAGAGATCTGAAAGACGATTCAGATATGGTAGAAAAGGTTCTAAAGATTTGCTATTTAAACCAACCGCTCTTCGTTCTATTTTTCTTACTAAAGTTCTCGCAAGATGAACCTGCGATGCAGATACGGAACCTCCGGGTAATATAAAATTTTTTAATTTCGGGAGAATTTTTTCGTAATCATCTATTGTTTTCTCAATATTTGAGGTCTCTAACGATGAGTTAAATTTCAGATGAGCTCCGACTGCAATTGCTCCGACTATAAATAGATCCTTCTGAATTGATTCAATAACTTCACATTCAATTGTAAAATCAACGCTATCACTATCCAGTAGGGAAACACATAAACCAAGTGCAGCGTTTAGCTCATCTAAAGAGCCCACAAATTCGATTATAGAAGAATCCTTCGAAACTCTTTGCCCTGTGGCAAGTCCGGTTTTTCCTCGGTCACCGGTTCTGGTATAAATCTTCATATAATTTCTTATAATTAATCAAAAAATTAGATTCTCTTTGCTATTAAAAAAGTTGTAAAATTCTTTTCATCATCCTGCATATCAGAGTCAACAACATCGAAACCATACAAGTCCGCTAATCCCCGTGGGCCAAGAATAGCAGTATTTTCATCAAGTTTACCTTCGGCCAACGCTTTTGCTGCGGCAGCAGTATCGACCAGATCACCTTCTCCGCTACTTTGAACATAACTAGGGTAACGTTCACGCAAATTTCCGGCACACTGCTTTAGAACTTGAGGATGTGCCATGATTGTATTTATATTCTCAAAAGATGTTCCCTTTTTCTTCATTAGATAGTGTCTGATTTTAATAAAGAATTCCTCTGTGATTTCAAACTCATATTTAGACATTGCCCTCATTGATTCACCAACCATACCTCCTAGTGTATTGGAAATTGCAAATTGGCCGATATCAATATTCCCTCTATATAAATTCTTTAGAACTTTTTCAGTAGTATATAGGTATTTAATTTTATATTTTTGGATATTATTCGTATGTAAATAATGCTGTATCGCTTCTTCGTTGAAACTTCCTTTTCCACCTTGAATTCCGATTGTTAAAATGTTGTGGTCTGACTGCTTACGGATAAGTTTATTGAAAATATTTCCATACGCCTTTCCGAAGGAAATGCGCATTTCTTTTGTATATGGGTTATAAATTTGGAGGTCAGTAAAAAGATCCCAAGTGTCATTACAAGTTTGTTCCATGACTTCGGTTAGCTTTCTTGCTCCGACAGTATCTATTTCTGTTTGAGAATAGCCTAGTTCCTCAAGTATTCTTCCGATAAAATGTGTTACACCCTGAGATTTTGCAGCTAATCTATCATGCTTTCTGGGGCTCATTTCTATTATGGCGATCCCTAATCTTTTAAAAACTTTTTGCCAAAACTTATATTCTTCTTCAGTAGCATCAAGATTACTCATTACTAATTTAAGACCCTTGAATCCGTTTTTACTACTATCCGGGCCAAACATCGGATGAGTGAGAATCGCTCTAGAATATTTCCCTGAAAGATATTTTCTAAAAACCTTTAACGGATGAACTTTTACTGATAATGTGTCGATTAACAAATGGTCGTAAAAATATTCGCTATGTGAAGAAATAACCTTTTCAAAAGCTGAAATTGGAACACAATAAAAAACAACTTTAGATTTGTATACATCCTTGATGTTTTTGCATATTATATCCCCAGACTCAATCAATACATCATTAAAAACAGAAGTATTTCTATCATATAAGTTTATTTGAAACTCCCCATTAAGTAATCGATATAAGGTTTTGCCGAATCTTCCGAATCCGACAATAGATATGCTAGTCATTTTAATATTTGTGAAAATATACCATTAAATTTCGACTTAAAACCTAGGCTATTCAATAAAAGTCATGGATGAAATTGCTGTTTCGACGTTTCTAACAAAATCCTTTTCGTCATTATTGAATACAAAAACATACAACGACGAAATACCTGATCGCTCCCTTAACACGAAATACCTACGAATATTCTCTCCTCTAAGCTCGGTTTCCAAAGACAATACTTTTTTCTTTCCTAATTCCTTAATTTCTCTATTCAAAATATTTTCTCTGGAATCAACAATTGGCGAGGGTTTATATCCATCATAATTGTAGTCTGCTCTGTCTACCTCTTCTATCGGTAGCCTAGTGGCAACAACGTGTACCAGCAACTGCCGACTCACAGGTGAAACCTGCCCTTCATTAAAAATTGCGTTTGTAGCATTAATTCCCCAGACTCTAAAAGTCCATGAATTCGGATACTCTATTTTATAACCACCGTCGATATGGGTTAAATGGCAAACATCTTTATTTCCCACATGTGTCAAAGAATAATGGGCATCGCCAC
Source organism: Patescibacteria group bacterium (assembly GCA_048499955.1). Lineage (GTDB taxonomy): Bacteria > Patescibacteriota > WWE3 > 2-01-FULL-39-13 > 2-01-FULL-39-13 > JASNYX01. The sequence goes on from JASNYX010000004.1 coordinate 74,814, forward strand.
CCTGACAGGCATTAACATTTACACTATTTCTAGACTGAACATTAAACACTGTACTGGATACAAATTCACGCACATATCTGCCGTAGAAATATGCTGCAATGGTAGTAATTAATATCGCAAATGACAGAAATAGAATCGTAAAATAGCGAGTATTGTTATCTTGAGACATCAATACTATTGTAGCTATAGGATTCGCTTGTGGCAAACCTGAATAATATAGAATTGGGATTCGTAAATATAAAAAAACATAGCTAATACTGTTCGGACTCTATGCCAACCAAAGAAAAATACGCTACAATCGGTTTATGAGCAGTATTCTCACGCCAAACGAATCGATCGAAACTCCGGAACCACCAACAAACTCTCAAAGATCAGGTGGAATTTTAACAATTAAGGGTTACAACGATATATCTACTCCACAAAATGCCGGCCAAATTTTGACACCAACAAGACACGATCAAGCATCAATAGTAGTCCCGACTGACGGCCAGATCCTTGAACTTAACACCCCCAACACAAATGATTATCATCGAAACCTTATAACACCTAGCGAAATCGCACAAGCATTCGGCAATTTTGATGCCTATTTCAAAATAAAAACACGGCAGTATTTTCCTGAACATGAGGATCCCTTCGGTAAATCATCTCGCCGTCCTTATGAGAGGGTTTATATAGAAAAAACCTACTACAACAGAATATCAGACCGCACAGAAATTATAAAAACAAGCAAACCCGGGCCTCTTGAAGAAGCCTGTATTGTAGCTCTTAAAATCGCAGGTGAACCAAATTTTGTGGGCACGGATGTTGCAGAAAAAGCCGTAGCAAAAGCTAACAGTCTTCTGTACTTCTCTCGTACGTTATCTGACGATACATATCGACTAAAACTACCAGAAATGCCCACCTTACTGGAGGAAGCCAAAATTTACCTCAGTCGCCTGCCATCTCGCAAACAACGCTATCAGGTATACGACCTAATTAGCCAAACAATTATCCCCAGATCCGAAATTTCTGCGTTAGGACAATTTATGGAACACAGTGGCGACTTAGATCACCCACTTGCCTATAGATTACTCACAGAAGATGACACAAACTCAGAGTTTTACCGCAAACAAATGGAAAAACGTGAAATGATGCTAAATGCACTCATTGGTGATGCGGAGGAACTGGCAGAGAGATATGCTGAATTAAGTGAGCAAGCAAAGGGGCTTGTCTGCTCAGTAGATGTACAGACCCCCCACGAGGGAAAAATCGGAGTAGAAATAGAATTTGGCAATGAGCCGAGATTAGCTCTTATGGGTAAACCCTTACGATTTGAACTTTATCGTGATATGGGCAATATGGAGGTTGCTCGTTCAATTGATTTCATTAATCTGGATAGCACATACCTAGCAGATTTATCTGAACTGGCTGCATACCTTAAAGACGGTGCTACCCATATCTCGAGCCTACACATACACCTGGATAGGGATGTACATAAACACGAACCAATCATCGGCCAGTTATTAGCAAACACATGGGGATCTGCAATTTATAGAAGTCATGATAAAAATACATGGGAAATAAGAGGGTTACTTCCCCCTTCAAAAGGTAAAGAACTCAACCCTGCCGATATTGCTGATATAGTACAATTATATATTGTAGCTTCAACTGTCGACCCTTATGATACCGATAATTTACCTCCACCGGTAAAACTACCAAAGGGTATTGAGCCAACATTCGAGCAACTTACATTTACTCATATATGTCGTTATATTTCTTCTCCTGAAGGTCGTTTAGCTGCATTAAAGGTGCTGGAACATCCTTTGGTTCTGCGAGGGATCAGTCCTCAGTCATTAATAGAATCATTTCACAGACAAAGCCAGTATGCAGTATATAAAACTCTGGATCGTACTTTGTTAGGAAATTATGCAGAAAATGAGTTAGATATGATCTCGATATTTTATAATTTTCGTAGAGTTTCAAAAGGCGAGAAACTATCAGAAGATGAGTTAATAGATCAATATAATGAATTGACACGGGCACTTTCGGATACAGGTGTGTTAGAAGATCTTCCATCAGGAGAACGAGGGATCATAGGGCTTGACGGATTGGAATACCCAATCCCAACAATTTCGAACATTCTGGAACAGATAGACAAACAAATCGAAATACTCGGACCCAAAATGGAACAAGGTTTCAGAAAATTATTACTAGTTCCCTTCGGGATGAAACTTGCAAGTTTGAGAAACAAATACGAATCCGCGATATCCAAACATGCACGAAGTGGTAAGCTATTCGCACCAAGCAGAAACCGTCGTAAAGGTGAACCGATAAATCTAAATCCTTATCACCCAGTCGTTGCTTCTGAACTATTTCATGATACGGATGAGGCAGGCACACTTCTTTATTACCCCGATGGCAATCCTACATCATTGATCTCGAATGGGCACACTAAAATGGAATTGCTTAAGGATTTTGGCATCGGATGGAAAATTCTATTGGTTGAAGATTTGTTACAACTACCTAAGGCTGGGCTGGGAGAAATAATATCAGGTAGATTACAACTGGAATCTGGGAATAGCCCTGTCCAATATTTGAAGATGTTGAAAACAAACCCCAAATATGCAAATGAAGTGGGCATGACCCCGGAAGATTGGTATACATATGCCCTTATGTATCTTGAAGAAACCGACCAAATAATCGATGACCCTAACAGTAGGGGAGGACGTGCGTATCTTCTCGGTGCCTATCATTCTTTAGGGTTGGTACCGACTGCCAGTTGGTCAAGCGCTCGTGGACAATCGCTGATGGTTGATTCTTTACAGAATGATCAAGATCCTCAATTCGGTGTGCGTGTTGCAGTAAGAGTGAATTAAGAAAAGATCGGGATAGTACAACTATGCATTAGATATGTATTAATTTTTTAGGTATTTTTGTTTCTTTAAACCTGCCCCCTGTTAGCCGACATTTGTAAATACTGTTAATAATTAGCTATAAAAACAACGCCAATCGCAAGAAAATATGCTTTAGTACTTTGAATTAAAATCGAGCCAAATTCTGTAAAGTTTTCGCTCTTTATCTTGCCCAAACTCGGGAACTCTTCCATGGAGAAATCTATTGTTATCAAATATTAGAAGATCATTTTTTCGCCAATAGTGTTTTAAAACTACCTCGCTATCAAGAGCATCATAAAAATTACCAATAGCTTTTATCACGTCTCGAAATTCGGGAAGTTTCTTTCTATTTATCTTGTTGTCATAAAATGAAAAGTATCCGGTAGAGATATTAGAAATCAGAAATTTATTATCTCTTGGATGTCGTTCTATAAACGGCCGATCGTGTTCTTCACCCTTCTTGCTTAAATAATGAAACTTTATGGAGTGCAAAATTTCCCGATCACTTACTTCGAGCTTATTAAAAGCTTTATGCGTATCAGTGATAATAGTTGGAGAATCTCCTCTTCCCTCGTTTTCACAATATAAAATCACTAAATCAGGAATTTCCTTATAATATGCCCCATCTGTATGCAACTCAAAATGTCTGGAAGATTTTGAATGATCTGAATCATTATCTTTATCTTGGACAGTGGAAAATTCACCATCACTTGAATGAACTATTCTATATTTTCCTAATTTTTTGATTCTTTCCACAAAATTCACCGGATCGATATCCGATTCCATTTGTATAACATTGCTAATCTCGGTATTATCTTCATTTATTCCGTTCAAAAAATCCAACAGATTATCGATGTTCATATGTTTTTAATGAAATTAATTCCTAACTTTATCCTGCCAACTTATTGCTCACGAAGTAATTAATTATTTATTCGTATAATAAACGACTTATCTCGCTGTAACAAACCTCTGTAAATCTAATGTCTGGTCGGGGTGACAGGACTTGAACCTGCGACCTCACGCACCCCATGCGTACGCGCTAGCCAACTGCGCTACACCCCGATATTTTATTCTGTTATTACTGCACCCACATATCTCCACAATGCTCCGGATCCCATAAACACATTCGGTGCTTAATAAAACCCTTATATTATAACCGATTCGGGTCAATATTCCGAGATTCCGAGAACCCAACTAGGCAGCCTTTCTCGGTTGAATTAGGCGTGTAAAACCATACCATATTAAGGCCAAAGACATACCCAATAAGGAAATTCGGTTCGCCCAAACGTTTGACTGAGGAGTCTGCCTTTTAACTTCAATTCCTGATTTAGCTTCCCCATTATTCACAAGGGCGGTATAGCCAGGACCGGCTTCTTTTACGTCCACTCCATTATGGGAAACAACTTTCCAATTCGTATCATAGTTGGTATTGATAACCATCACTGAGTTCGTCGGTAATTCCGAAATAATCAGTGACTCAGGATCCTCATAGTTCACATCCACACTATTCAACTTGTTTTCAGGCGAACTCACAATATCATTGAATTCTTGGATAATATTAATAACCGAAGAATACGAATGATAATCCTTTTCGCTCATATTCAATAGTTGTTGCCACTGCGAACTTTGCTTGTCTATAATCAAAGTTTCAAACGGTTCATCTGAAATCTTGTATATTGTATAAGTAGCACGTCGAAGCTTAATATTCCCAATTTCTTCAAATGAATAAACTGTTGGAGCATTTTGAAACAATGTGTGAAGTCTTGCGGTTTGAGGAACTATCACATACTTAACTCCACGAGCATAAAAATATTCAATAAATTTATCTAGAGCGTTAATTGTTGTGTTCGCATTTCTTTCAACTTCATGTATATATGAAAGCAACTTATTTTGTGAAAAATGGAAATATCCTCGTTCGGTTTTCACCTTCCCAAAGTTAAAATACTGAGCTTCAATCGAGTTTGTAGTATAAACCACCATCAGGGGATCATATTTATCAGGATACTCATTTATAAATACCGAAACCGGATCCTCATAAATATTATTTGCAACAGGAGTATATCGACGAAGTGATGTGTAACTGTAAGTAGTGCTTTCGATAACTATCCATATAGATACGGCTGCTAAAAATGCGAAAATCGGAAGGTTCCCCGAAGAGAAAGTAGAATTGATGCTTACAGCTAAAACAAGTATCAAGGCAACAACCATAAAAGGTATCCATCTTGTAATCTGGAACGTATTTAATAGATGTGGCAGTTCATACTGATAAGTAAGCACCACAAACAACATAAGTAGAAAAATATAAATCATCGCCAGAAATATACCTGTTCTATTTTTCAACTCGGAGATAGATCTGATCTTCAACATCAAAATTAACCCACATACCGCCAAAAATGCAGTTAAACCATATGATAATCCGTAATTAACGCGAAATATAAGCCCACGAACAAAACCTGAGGTTGTTTGAGACTCGTCGAGGTAGTAAATTCCTGTGTAGAAAAAAGCCGGAACCCAGTAGTACGAAGTAGCCATTAAAAATATCACCAAATTGAGGAGGTGAAATCTCAGATTATCGTATCCTCTAACAATGATATTCAGCACCCATAAACCGGAACAGAAAAAACCTAAAATCGGATGAAAAACAAAGGTTCCTGCCAAAATAAGTGTATGAAAAATATTCCATTTCTCAAAACTTTTCAACACCATACCGAAAACTAGAGGTAAAAAAGCGAATCCCCACAAAATACTGAAGTCACCGATAAGAGTGGTAATTTGTAAAATTCCTAACGCCGGTACTGTAAAAATAAAGGCCACATCTTTTCTAACACCAAGACTCGTAAGTACCAAATATAAAGAAAACAAAAAGAAGTTCAAAAGAATGAAAGACACTATCAACATTGACTGTGTAATCGAAATTCCGATCAATCTCGAGATTTCAGAAGTGATATAGTGAGGTGCAAATTGGAAAGCTTGCCAAACATCTTGTCCACCACCGGTAAAGTGATTCCAGTTAGTCAATCCGAAGTTATTGATGAGCTTAACTCGAAAGGCTTGATTGATCCAATCGAAATATCCCGGGTGAATATATTCTCCTTGAAGCAATCCTCCAAAAGTCAAAAAAGCGAGAATAGAAAGACATACCAGTACCAGAATATCGGTAGTGTGTTCTTTAATTAACAGTGCCATTGGCCGGTTGTAAGAGAAAGCCCAGATTATCTCTTATTAAATTCTTTTTCGGAATTTTCACTTCAAAAGTTTGCCCAGTATTGAGAGGAATCTCTTCAAGATTTCCGGGGAGGATATAAACCTTGCTATGCTTTGGTTTTGATTGGTCGGGGATCACCGAGACAATTTTGGCCGAAACTTCGTAATTCTCAATAAACTTCATGAAAATATCTCCACCCGGCTGGATTTTGAATAATATGTCCTCACGCTGAGCAGAATTTAAAAATTCCTCATTAAAATCAAAGGAATAATTAATAGATTCTAGAGGAATCAGATTCGCTAAAGTTTCATTGTCTTTCACGAAACTTCCTTTAAACTTATGCACTTTCGTTACAACTGATCTTGAAGGTGAAGTGATTTTAAATTTTTCAATTTTCTTCTGTAATTCGATATAATCAGGTTCATTAAAATTAGGATTGTCCTTACTCATTTTATTAAATTTTTCCATCAGAATATCGTTCTCAATTTCGTAGAGTAATTCGCCTTCCTCGACGATTTGTCCCTCCCTAATATAGAGGTCCTTAATTGTTCCGCTTGAATACGTGCCAATTTCTATTTGATTGTGGTTTATAGTTCCCGCAAAAGAATAGTAGGCGTTTCTGTTCATATGAAATAGAAAGGAAACAGCGCCGACTAAAACTGCCATCCCAATAAAAAAAGTATACTTCATAACATTTTTAATCATATAAGCTCCCAACTTTAACATTCACTTTACTAGGAAGAAGCTGCTGTGGTTCAACTAAAATCTCCTCCAAGCCTCCATTGCCTGACTTTATGGCATGAAAAATAAAATGAAGAAGTATTGCCGTATTTAATGTAGTCCAGAATGAAGCGAAAATAAATTCAATCTTATTTTCAAAAGTCATTAACCCAATTGCTATTGCAACAAAAGATAGAGCAACGAAGAAAACATGCCAGTGAAGATGATCCCAAACATTCTCTTGTGTATTTTTTACTTTTGCAGTGTTTGTAGCAACCCACTTGTATTGTTTACCCAATAACTCTCTAAATAACGCCTTGATATAAACCGGAAACAATGCAAATGATCCCGAAATCAATGAAACCTCAAATTGCCCCATTAAGTATAGAATCAAGGCGAACTTAGACAAAAAGAACGGTGCAAAATGTATGAACCATTCCAAGTCATCAGATGCACGCATTGGGCTTAATCCAAAAAGCAAAAACAAAATAGGTATTAGAAGATAAACAAGAATAATAAACCCGCTAAAATAATGAATTGATGAAAAAAAGTATTGAAGCTTTTGTTCCAAGTTGAGTTTACCCGAAAATAGAGGATTACCCTTAAAGAAAATTTCATAACCGCCTCTTGCCCATCTTTCCTGTTGTTTGAAATATCTCGAAACAGTATCAGGAGCTAAACCTTTGGCTAACACCTTGGGGATGTAAATTGATTTCCAACCTGACTCATGTAATTTGAGAGCAACCCAGATATCTTCGGAATGATCAGCTAAATAAAACTTATGTTCAAAAGTTTGATCGAGTGCTTTCTTTCTAAAAATAACATTCGTACCTACACAGAACGCTGCGTTAAAAGAATTTTTTCCCGGCATTATCAATTCATAAAAAATATTCTGAGATCCGGAAGCACATCTCGAAATAACATTATGCGTATTTGTATAAAACTGTGGGGTTTGCACAAACCCGACATTGTTATCTGCAAAGTAGGGCAACGTTTCTGAAAGAAAATTCTTAGAAGGATGATGATCTACATCGAAAACAGCTACAAAGTCTGCCTCAATGCTTTTTAAGATATTGCTAATATTACCTGATTTGGAATGTTTACGTTCTTCTCTAGTGTAGTAGTGGACCCCGTATTTTTGTGCCAATTGTCTTATTGCGGGTCTATTTCCATCATCACCAATATATACTTGATGGGACATCTCAAGTAGCTTGGCATGAAGAATTGCCTTTTCTACCAGATGGAGCGGTTCGGTATAGACCGTAATGATTACAGCCAACTTTGCATCCTCAAACTGCATCAAAAATGCTTCTTTTAACCGTGCGATGTTGTCGATGGCCTCCTTACTATGAAATAAAATAGTCCACCATGTAAAACCGCAGTAGCGGCTACATATACCTCAACCGTGATGAGCACTGTATAAAGAATAAAATCCGATGCCTCTGCGACCCTAAAAATATAATAAAGGTAATAAAAAGCAGAAAGAATCGAAAGAATAACCGCAGTCGCCGCTAAAGGTGATAACCTATCAAATTTATCTGACTTATAGATTGTCTTCATATACGACGATTACTTATCAAATAATATATAAAGGTGCTCCATGTACGGGAATTTCCTGAATCAAAAGTAGCAACACTATCAAGCATTTTCTTTCCATCTTCATTTTGATTGAGAATTAAATATAGTGCGGTGATGTCTTTCCAGGTTTCCGGATCCGGTGCGAGGGTTTTCTGAAAATCATAGTTGACTCTAGAGAACTCTTGATCAACCAAATACATAGATCCTAGAGTTACAGGCAATACTTGTATCCCGTGAATAGCATTAGGATCGGCAGAAAACCAAGTAGCATAGTCATGCTTTCCTTCAAAGATTATTGATTTGATTGGGTACTCATAACCATTCGGGAAGGATTCAGAGTTAGAACCGGAGTTGAAATAATACTCCTTAACAGCAACGCTCTCTAATGTATAGCCAGCCAGCATGAGTTCTGCGACTTCGTGATCTCCGACATCGGATTCAAGCTCCCACATATATGCTCCGTACCAAAAGTTCACTGCCTCTGAAGAAGATTCTTGATTATTCCCATCAACCATATAATTCAATCCTGAAGCATAGCTATGACCATCATATAGGTCATCATCACGTCAATGGGGAAAAGATGGATCCTCAACATCAAAACTCGCCACATCACGTATTAAATATTCAACCATTCCGGAATATTTACCTGCAAACTCCCGGTCATATTTAGAAATTGCTGCCATTGCATATAGGTAGTATCCGTAGTGAAAATGATGGTCATTTAATTCCTCGTGCCCGAATTCTGGTTTTGAGCTAATTAATGAACCCGCACTTTCATCATATGCAAAATATTTTGAATCTTCCTCCCCGGAATATTCAAACCAATCACCAAGCTCGTCTTTTAATGCGGATAATATTTTATTTTTTGTATCTTCGTTATCTATTAAATCCGCTACATACATTAAATTCGCATATCGAGATAAAGTTTTGCCTTTCCAATAAACACCATCTTCATTTTTTATATCCTGTTCGACATTTTCGACATCTGTCGCTAATAACGGGCGTAATATATTTTTCTCATCATTTGAAAGACTTACATCGGGAAAAATATCCGGAACTTGTAAGGGAAATTTTAAAACAATTTCATTGGAGACAATTAAGGAAAGTTTGCCCTTCGGAGTGGAAACCTTATAATCATAAATTTCGGTTTTTGAATCCAGGTATTTTTGATGATGAGGTAATAAAACATAAGGTTCAGAAACATCAAACGAAAACTTTTGAATCAAGTGATTTTCATCAATATCCAAACTAACCACCGGGATAATAAAGTTAGGAGTCAATGCTTTCAAATACTCATCTCTATCAATGTTATCAGGAATATATGAGATAACTTGTATGCCACCAACATATTTGTTTTCACTAGTATTTCCGCCGGAAGATAGGACTGCAAATTCATTTCCGGCATGGTCTGTTAAAAAGGCCTGATTGTTCTCACTCCGAATCTGATTTGACTCTAGTTCCCAACCATAATTCTCTGATTCAACGATAATCTTTGGTGATCCCTTTACCATTTTTAATTCGAGAAACTTTTCACCGGACGATATTTCAATTACTGAAGATAATGCGTCTCCTGATTTTACTCTGCATTCTTCAGCAGGAGAATCAAGCTTAATCTTTAACGAAGGATCCCTTTTTACAAAAATTGTTCTTGCGGTTGGATTTGAAACTTGTAGCCCAATTGTTATCTCATTTTCACGGATTTCGGCTATATATGGAGTTGGAAAAAGGCTCGTACCACACCCGTTCACTGCGACATGCTTCCACCATGCACTCGATTTCATAGGACTCTTAGACATATCGTCTGATACATACAAATTGTGCTCGCCGGAAAATGTGGACAGTTTCCACTCATCAGACGCAAAAACAACCGGATTATAGAAGCCTTTTGATAACCCAACATTTTTATTACTTTTGCCGGGAATTAAAGAACCTCCATTTTTCCAAACGCTTAAGGCCAATAAGGATAATGCCACTGCAAGGCCTATTATTAAATAATTTTTGTTCATATTCTTATCACTGGGGGATGTTAGTAAATAAGTTTAGCACAATGCCGAAAAAGTATCCCATAGCTACCGATTAGAATCTACAGCCAAACCGGCGTACAAATCCCAATAATTTATTTAATGATCAGTAGTCAGATAATTATTTACCTACTTCAAACGGACACGAAGGTAAACAGAAAATAACTCATCATTCAGATCCCACTAGATTGCTAAAACCTATCGATAAATAGAATACTGATTCAAAAACTGGAACTTTATCTTGAATACTAGGGTTTTAAAAATCGCCAGACATTATAGCCGATAGCGAAAGCCCCGATGAAGAAGAGAATCATATTGGCAGACCTTTAAATTATCTATACTTTAACAAATCTCTTACACATTTCTAACATTAAGTTATCAGAGATTGACTTTTCGTCAAGCTGAACAACCGTATTCAAATAACACGATGTAGAGAGACTGTTTAACGTTTAGAATATTGAGGACTTTTTCTGGCTTTCTTCAAATATGGTTTCTTACGCTCAACCTTTCGGGAGTCACGAGTCAGAAGACCATTTGCTCTAAGTATAGCCTTATAAGATGGGTCATATGCAATCAAAGCTCTTGCAATTCCTAATTTAACAGCTTCAACCTGACTTGATTTTCCACCACCGTTGGTTTTAATGCTTGCACCGAATTTCGCCTGAGGATGAGAAACACCTACAGCATGAAATGGCCTTACCCATTCCAGTGTATCTCTAGCACTTGTAAAAACATCTTTCGCATTTTTTTCATTAATTTTGATTTCCCCTTTTTCAGGAAATAGCCATACACGAGCGACTGCAGATTTTCTTCTGCCGGTTCCGCTGAAAAATTTTACTTCTTTTTTTGATTTAGATTTGCCTTCAGCCATAATTATTTATCTTTACTAGTAACTTGTGCTTGATGAGGATGATTCTCATCTTTAAAAATTTTCAAATGTGAAAGTCTTACTTTTCTAAGACGGTTTTTCGGAAGCATACCCTTCACAGCATTATATATAATCTTGCTGGGGTTATGCTCTCTAAGTTTTGAAACAGTCTCTTCTTTAAGCTTACCTACTTTTCCTGAGTGACTGTAGTAGATTTTATCCGTTTCTTTTGCTCCTGTTAACGCGATGTGCTGAGCATTTGTAATCAATACTATGTCCCCGCTGTCTAAATATGGAGCATAATTGGTTTTATGCTTTCCAATTAAAATACGAACAACATCTACGGCAAGTTTACCAAGAACCTGATCTTTTGCATCAATATGAACCCATGCTTTTTTTATTTCACTTTTTTTTGTAGGTGTAGTAGTTTTCGTATTCATAATTATTTATTTCCTTCTTCAGTAATTACTTCTTCGGTGCTAACTTTCTTTTTAACTCTTGAGCTCTTCTTTGAGACTTCACCGCTATCTTTATTCACGGATTCATTCTTCGCTGAATCTTCGGTTACTTTTGGTTCATCTAAAACTTCAGGTTTAGAATCTTCAGTAACTAAAGAAATTTTCGCCATCTGAGTTGAGTCACCTCTTCTGCTGTGGGTTCGCTGAATCCTTGTATATCCACCGGGTCTCTCTTTATAGGAAGGTCCTACATCTGAAAGCAACTTTTCTACAACATCTTTTCGAGTTGCAAAAATAGCTAGAAGATATCTTCTAGTTGCTAGATCCGAATTCCTGGCTTTTGTAATCAATTTCTCAACGTAAGGTCGCATGTACTTGGCCTTTGCTAAGGTAGTTATCGTAGCCCCACTCATAATAAGTCCTGAAGCAAGATGAGACATCAAAGCCTTTCTTGATTCTGCGTGTCTATTAAATTTTTTCTTCCTGTTAACGTGTTTCATTATAATGTAAGAAAATGGCTACTTATTTTAGATTTTCTCTTTCAAGCAACGATAAAATTTCCTTAATTGATTTCTCTCCTAGATTTCGTATTCTTAGCAAATCATCTTCGGATCTATCTGCCAAATCGCCTAAAGTCTTAATTCCGGCTTTTCTAAGAGCGTTAATAGTTCTAGTCGGAAGATGAAGTTCCTCTAATGCAATTTCGTCTGCCGGAACGGAAGGCTTACCGGACGAATCAGTTACAGCAACAACCATCGAAGCATCTTCTTCTTCTGAGTAATCAGCACCTGTCTGGATTCTGTAAAAATACTCTTTAAGTGCTTTAGAAGCCTCTCGAAGAAGGGTTTCAGGATCAGAACTACCATCGGTCTGCACAATTAAAGTTAATTTATCGTAATTGGTGTCTCTTCCTACACGATGCTCATCAACCGTCATAGATACGTTAACAACAGGAGAAAAGCTTGCATCTAAAAGAATAGTTCCCACAGGAACATTATCCAACTCGGGAGCCTGAACGTATCCATAACCACTTTCGACTGTTAAGTATGCCTTAATCTTGTTTTTCTTGTCCGCTAATGAAGTAATGACTAAATCCTTATTTACTACTTTACACTCAGCGTTATCTTCAATATCACCGGCTATAACATCTCCTTGCTTTGAAACAGTGAGTTCAAGTTCAACTGGTCCTTCAACTGTCTTTGCGAATCTAACTTTTTTAAGATTCAGCAACATATGAAGCACATCATCCTTTGCACCTTCGATTGTCGAGAACTGATGAGATACACCATCAATTCTGACCTTGGTAATAGCAGCACCAACTGTTGCAGAAAACAGAGTTCGTCTTAATGCATTACCTAAACTATAACCAAACCCCTTTATTAAAGGAGCGGCTTCGAAAACACCGTAGCTTGGATCGTTCTTAACAACTTTAAAATTTACTTTAGGTATATTAAACATCTACTTAATAACTTGATGTTAAATATAGAGAAAATCGGGCAATCGCCGGTTATTCTGCTACTTTAACGTGAATAATACTCAACTATTAGCTGTTCGTTTATATCGTTTTTAATTTGATCTCGGGCCGGAATCTCATTCATCTTAATACCTTTTAACTTAGCATCCCAAAGCACCCAAACCGGCATTTCATTCTCAGGCTTTGGAGTTGACTCAATCTTGTCGAAGGAAATAACATCACCCACATTTACCTGGTAAGAAGGTATATTAATTTCTTTTCCGTTTACCTTTACTTTCCCTTGTCTAATAACTTTTCTTGCGTGAGATCTGGAAAGAGCTAATCCGGTAACATACATGACGCTGTCCAATCGACTCTCAAGCATTTGCAATAAAACTTGACCGGTAACACCTTTCACTCTTGAAGCTTCTTCAAAATATTTTCTGAACTGAGATTCAAGTAATCCGTAAATTTTTTTAGCTTTTTGTTTCTCTCGAAGTTGTCTTAAGAAATCGGAGCCAAAACCTCTCGCTGATTTTCCATGCTGACCGGGAGCATAAGCTCTACGAGAAACAGGGCACTTATCAGTTAAGCACTTGGCACCTTTCAAATATAATTTCTGGCCTTCTCTTCTACATAATCGGCATTTTGGTCCTGTATATCTTGACATGTTAGGTTCTCCTCCTTTTCTTTGGCCTACAACCATTATGGGCGATAGGTGTAATATCAGTAATTTTAGTGATAACCAAACCACCATTCCTCAATGCCTTCACGGCTAAGGATTTACCACTTCCGACACCCTTCATAAAAGCAGCAACTTCTCTCATACCCAAATCGTAAGCCTGTTTAGCAGCATTTTCTCCAACAATAGTAGCAGCATATGGGGTAGATTTTCTTGATCCTTTGAAATTATTATGTCCTGAAGTTCCCCAGCAAACTGTGTTTCCGTCGATATCCGTGATCGTAACAATTGTATTGTTGTATCCGGAATAAACATAGGCCTTCCCGATATTCGGTACATTCTTATTGGATGATTTAGTTTTTTTTGCTGTTACTTTTTTCTGGTTTGCCATGTTAATACAATGAATACTTTAATTATTACTATGTTTTAGTTGCTGATTTTGGTTTAACTCCACCAATAGCAACCTTCTTACCTCTTCTGGTTCGAGCATTCTTCTGTGTTTTTTGCCCTCTGACAGGCAAATTTCTTTGATGCCTAACCCCTTGATAAGACTGTATATCTTTTTTTCTTTTAACATTCTGAGTCACGATTCTTCGAAGTTCACCTTCAATAGAAAGACTTAGCATGTCAATAGTGTTTCTGATAGAGCTTAACTGTGAATCTGATAGATCCTTTGCCCTTATATTTTGGTCAACATTTGCTCTTGCCAATATTTTCTCGGAAACGGATTTACCTATTCCATAAATATAAGTAAGTGCAATAACAGTTCTTTTGCTTTCTGGTATGTCTACTCCGGCGATTCTTGGCATCTGTTAATTAACCCTGCCTTTGCTTATGCTTAGGGTTGGATTTGCAAACAATATAAACGACTCCTTTTCTTCGAACGATTTTGCAATGAGCACAAATTTTTTTAACACTAGTTCTTACTTTCATTTTGTTGCTGTATCGGTAAATTATGTTTAAATCTAAAGACTATCCGCCCATTTGTTAAATCATATGGACTGAATTCAAGCTTTACTTTATCTCCGGCTAAAACTTTAATTCTAGCCTTCTGCATCCTACCGGAAAGATATCCGGTAATCATCGAATCTTCGTTGTCCAATTTAATCTGGAACTTTGCATCTGGCAGCTTCTCTACCACCGTACCAACTTTTTCTACAAATGATTTCTTACTCATATTTTGACCCTCGTATTATAGAGGATATATTATCGGCCATTCGGCCCGGTTAAAACTGATTTTTCCGTGTGAGAACACAAGAGCGTAAAGCCCTAAACTTATGCTTTTCACCTTTCGGAAGAACTAAACGCTCCAAGAGATCAAATGACCTCGAGCTTGAGAATTTAATAGGCATATCTTATTGATAATCACCTAAAAATCCGACATTCCTTTATGGAAAGAATACTTTGATATTTTAACATAAAGGCTCAGATGGTCAATATTTCTGCCCCTTTTTCTGTTAAGGCAACGGTATGTTCGAACATTGCGGTCAGACTTTCGTCTTTAGCGTAAACTGACCAACCATCCTCTTTTACCGCCGTTTCAGGGCTTCCCATACTATACATGATTTCAATCGCTAATACCATGCCCCGCCTGAGTAATGCTCCGGCTCCTTTTGTGCCATAGCAACTTACGGTGGGGTCTTCGTGCCCACTTAAACCCACTCCATGCCCGGTGTATTCCTTTACCACGGAATATCCGGCTCCCTCTGTAATATCTTGCATTACAGCTGAAATATCCCCTGTTCGGCCTCCATTGCGAAACTTGGCAATCGACTGAGATAGAGCGATCTGACCTGTTTTAAGAAAGGTGCGGATCTTCGGATCAATCGAATCGTGAGAAAAATGACTGAAAATATCTTTAGGCCGAAACTCCGGCTTAACCACGGGTACAGTCCAACAATGGTCTACATAATACCCGTCTAATTTAACTCCTAGATCTATAGAAACGATATCTCCATACTCCAATTTTTTGTCATTGGGTATACCATGAATCCAAACTTCATTGACGGAAATACAAGATGCGAATGAGTAATCCTTTTCTTCTTTAAACCAAGGAACAGCTCCAGCTTTATCGATCTCCGAGTTTATAAATTTATCGATTTCAAGAGTTGATATACCTTCGTCGCACATTTGAAGGGCGGATTCTAATATTTTTTTTGAAACTTTCCCTGCTAATCTTAGCTTCTCAATCTCATCCGAATTTTTAAACTGAATCATTATGTAGTACTTGTTTCGGCAGGAAAATATGCACGAACATCAGCCTGAATTTCATCAATTGTCTTTTCAGCATTGATTCTATGTAAACAACCCATTTTTTCATATGTATTGAGCAATGGCTCTGTTTCTTTGTGATAAATCTGCAATCTATGATGAATGGCCTCCGGGCTTTCATCAGGTCTCTGCTCTGTCTTCGTTCTTTCTAGAATCCTATTGATACATTCTTGATCACCAACATGCATATAGAAAACATGGTTTATTTTCCAACTATTCAAGTCAAGAAACGAAACCAAAGATTCAACCTGTTCAATAGTGCGCGGATATCCATCTACCACAAATCCGGGAATCTGATCCATCTCAAGAATAGGGAATAAGATACCTTCTATTATTTCATTTGGAACCAAGTCGCCGGTAGCCCAATACTCCGACAGTTTTGCTCCCAGCGGATTATTTTCTTTATATGCCTGTCGTAGAAGTTCGCCCGTAGATATAAATCGATAGTGTAAATAGTCAGCAAGTAGCTTGCCTTGAGTTGTTTTTCCCGAACCTTGTGGCCCCAAGATAAGTATGAAATCTTTATTGTCCATATTTTTCTCCGGAATTTCCGGAATAATTAATTGCCTATAAACCGGGAAATCCCATCCCGGAGAACTGATTCTTCATTTTTTTAGTAACATTCTTTTGGGATTCTTTAACTGCCTTATTAAAGAGTTCCACCAAATCTTTTCTCTCTTCGTCATTTTCGTAAACCTTCTCGACATGCTGGTCACCTCTCATTATTATTTTCAGATTACGGTGCTCCACGGTTGTCACAATTGCCTCCATTTGCTTTTTAAGCATGTCAGCCTGCTTTTTCATTGAATATAAATCTTTTATTTGTCCTAATTTATCGAACATATTATTAAGCTAGGGAAATATCCAAACTATGTTAGTAAGCCTAAAATCTACCAACTATGTGAAGCATAATCCTGAGAAACGATTTTCGCTTCAAGTTGCTTTACCGTTTCCAATATAACTGATACGACAATCAAAAGTCCAGTACCACCAACAGCTAATGCTGAGATACCCGTTAACATTTGAAATAGAGACGGCATAACTGCAATTAATCCTAAAAATACTCCTCCTGCTAAGGTTAAACGGTTCAAGACATATCGGATGTAATGAATAGTAGGAGATCCTGGTCTAATACCGGGAATAAAACCACCCTGTTTTCTAATATCTTCAGCAATTTTTTCAGGGCTAAATACAACGGAAGTGTAAAAATATGTAAATCCGAAGACTAATAGAAAATAAAAAACATTGTATAAAATCGAGGTAGGCTGAAAATTTATCGCCAACCAAACTCCAAATTCGGATAGCATAACATTAGGTAATCTTTGCAAATATCCGGCTATAAAACTAGGAAGTATTACTAAGGAAACTGCGAAAATGATAGGGATGACTCCAGCCTGATTTATTTTTATCGGAATATAGCTCCTACCGCCCGACAAACTTTGCCCTTGTTTCATTCTCCCTGAGTATTGAACTTCGATTCTTCGATATGCCTGAGTTATATAAACTACCGCTGCTATAACAGATAATCCGACTCCGGCAAACACCAGTATGTTAAATACTTGTTGTGAATCGAAAGTAATAGCCAACTGACCGAAACTTGCAGGAAGTCCCGCAATTATACCTGCGAAAATTAAGATAGAGGTTCCTTGACCAACACCGAACTCCGTAATCAGCTGTCCCAAAAAAATCACAACATAAGTACCTGCGGTAATAATCAAAACCGTTGCAATCACATCGAACAAGCTCGTACTTTGGAAAATGCCCGGCTGTCTTGAAATCAGATTATAAATACCATATGACTGAACCAATGCAATTGGAAAAGTCAGTAACTGCGTATACATATTAAGCTTTTGTCTACCAACAAGCCCTTCCTTAGAAAGATTCTCAAAAGAGGGTACAAACATCGCTAATACCTGAACAATAATTGATGCACTGATGTAAGGCCCTAACCCTACAGCAACTATAGACATATTAGACAATCCACCACCGGTGAAAATATTTAGAAGTCCCAATGCACCATTACCTGCAAAAAACGTTGAAAGTGCCAATGGGTCAACCTGTGGAACAGGAATATGAGCGAGTAAGCGAAACACTGCGAGAATAGAAAGAGTGAAAAGAACCTTCGTGCGAAGTTCCGGGATTCCAAATGATTTAAGCAGGGAAGTTTCAGCCATTATAATTAGTTAGCGGTTCCTCCGGATTTTTCAATTTTATCTTTAGCTATATCCGTGTAGGTAAAACCCTGGAAATTGACCGCTTTAGAGATACCTCCGGTTCCCAGAATTTTAGCTTTATCATTTTTCCCTAACTTGGATAAATACTCTTGTTCAATGAGTAAATCCGGATTAATCAAATCGAACTGTTCTACTAATGTTTCTAAATCAGAAATATTAAAAAAGAATGTACTACCTTTCGTATGTCTCACAAATCCTCTGTTGTATGGCATTCTTCGGGTCATAGGATACTGTCCACCTTCGAACCAGTTTGGTACATTGTGCCCTTTTCTGGACTTCTGGCCTTTTTGGCCTTTTCCTACAGTATGAGCCCCTTTACCGGAACCATGACCTCGACCAACTCGTTTTGATTTTCGGGTCGACCCTATTATTTTATTCATGCTTTGTAAAATACTCATATTATTGGTCCTTTTTAATATTCCTCAACTTTTTTAAAGCAGTCAAAGCAGCGTACGCGTTATTTATTTGGTTACTACCATCAATTATCTTTGCTGAAATATTCTTATACCCGGCAAGCTCTAGGATCTGCCTAACGCTACTGCCTGCAATAATACCGGCACCCAAAGGCGCAGGCTTTAGTAATACTTTCGAAGCACCATATTTCGCTGATACTTCATGCGGAATACTTCCCTTGTCGGTTATTATAACGGAAAGCAATTCTTTCTTAGCTCTTTCTTTCGCTTTTCTGATTGCAAGTACATTCTCTTTTGCCTTCGCCAAAGCCATCCCGATGGTTCCGTTTTTATCACCAACAGCGGCTAATACTGAGAATCGCATTTTAGCGCCTCCTGGTCGTTTAGTTGCGACCCTACGAATAGCTACGATTTCCTCTTCTAATTTTGGTCCTATTTGAATCTCCTTATTAAATTCCATATTATTAAAAATTAACGCCACCCTCTCGAATAGAATCGGCAAGAGCTTTTACTCTACCATGATATCTATATGCACCTCTATCAAACACAGCTGTAACAATCTTGAGTTTTTTTAGCTTACTTGCAAGTTCTTTACCAACCTGAACAGATTTATCGGTCTTCTTTAATTTACCATTTTCAACCTTTAATGAAGAAGCTTCAGCCATAGTCACACCACTTATATCATCAATAGCCTGTACATAAATATGTGCATTCGATCTGTAAACACTTAACCGAGGCTTTTCATTTGTCCCCTGAGTTTTTAATCTGTTCTTTATTTTTTTTCTTAAGCTTATGTCTCTGTTTACCTTCATGATATTGAAATTTCACTTGTTACTTATTACTTGGCGGCCTTGCCTTGCTTCCTTCTCACGATTTCATCTTTATACTTTATTCCTTTACCTTTATACGGCTCCGGCTTTCGTATAGCTCTTATATTTGCCGCAGTTTGACCTACAATCTGCTTATTCATTCCCTTAACTCTAATAACCGTATTACCTTCGAGCTCCAATGATATCCCCTCGGGAGCTTTTACTATAACCGGGTGAGAATATCCTATGGCCAATTTAATATCGTTACCGATCTTTTCTGCCCTGTATCCGACTCCAACTAACTCAAGCTCTTTTGTAAAACCATCGGAAACACCAATCACTGCATTATTAATCAAAGATCTTATAAGACCCCAATAAGCTTTGCCGTTCTGTGCAGATACATCCGCCAAACTCACTTTAATTTCTCCATCTACAACAACAATACTCACTCCGGGAACCTTATCTACTTCGAGACTTCCGTTGGGTCCTGTAACAATCCAACTTTTTTCCTTCTCTTCCAAGCTTATATTATCTTTAATTTTAATTGATCTTTTACCGATTTTGCTCATAATAATCTTTTAATATACTCGACAAACAATTTCTCCTCCAAGCTTTCTTTTCTTAGCCTCAATGCTTGAAACAATTCCCCTCGAGGTAGAGATAATATAAATACCTAAATTGTGTCTCAAATCTCTTGATTTAATATAAGTTCTGTTGCTAGGTTTAGAAATCCTCTCAATGCTTGTGATAGCAGGCTCAACTCTCGAATCTTTAAGGTGCAAATTTAATTTCTTGTGACCTTTCTCTTCTTTGAAAACTTTGAAGTCTTTAATATAGCCGGATGTTTTAAGCACCTCAGCTATCGACTTTTTCATCTCTGAATATGGCATTTCGACATTCTCCAGATTTCTTGCCTGGGCATTTCTTATTCTGGTTAACATATCAGCAATTGGGTCAGATATCATAATGATTTACCAGCTGGCCTTTCTCACACCGGGAACAACACCCTGGTGAACTAATTCCCTTAGACAGATTCTACAAATTTTAAACTTCCTTAGGTATCCTTTCGATCTTCCACACCTCTCACATCGATGATATTCCCTAACCTTAAATTTCTTTTCTTTTTTCCATTTCTCTATAGATGATTTTTTTGCCAAAACACTAAGCTAACTAACAAAGGATTCTCTTACTATTTAATGTAATAGAAGCCATTGGTTTCGCTTCAACACTTAATTTACTTATTAGTATGGTTAAATACTAATTTGTCAGGACAGAATCCCGACGAATTAACTTTTAACCTAGTCGTTGAAAGGCATTCCTAGCTTTTTAAGCAATAGGTAGCCATCTTCATTATTCCTAGCGGTAGTTTTTATTGTAATCTGCAATGGCTTGTTAAATGCATTTTTATTAGCATCTATTTCCGGGAAAACCAATAAATCCCTCAGACCTAAATTATAATTTCCGTAACCATCAAAACTCTTTTTGGTCACACCCCTGAAGTCCTTTACTCGCGGAAGCACTATTTTAACTAATTTTTCATAAAAAGCCCACATCTTTTCACCCCTTAAGGTAACACTAACCCCGATAACCTGGCCTCTTCTCAACTTAAAATTAGAAATTGATACACGAGACTTCTTCTCAATCGGCTTTTGTCCGGCAATAGTACCCATATCAAGCAACGCCTCAGCTATAAACTGTTTGTTATCTTTATTTTTTCCAATACCCATGTTTATGACAATTTTTTCCATATAGGGAACGGCCAACACAGACTGTACCTTAAGTTCCTCTTTCATTTCTAATTTAATGTTTTCGTTAAATTCTTGTTTTAATGACATAGTATTTCTAAGCGATAAGATTATTTCTTATCAATTAATTCTCCGTTTACCTTTGAAACTCTATATTTTTTACCGTCAACTATTCGATATCCGATTTTAATTGGCTTACTATCTTTCTCATCAACTAACACAACATTTGATACATGAATAGGACGATTAACCTTTGTAATTCCACCAGCAGTCTTTCCTGTTGGTTTAACATGCTTAGTTACGATATTTATTCCCTCAACAAGAACCTTATCCTTCTTGTAATAAACTCTTTCTACAACCCCTTCGGACCCTTTGTTCTTGCCTGCGATTACTTTTACTTTGTCTCCTTTTCTAATTTTCATAATTACCAAACCTCCGGTGCAAGTGAAACTATTTTATTAAATTTAAGATCTCTTAACTCTCTGGCAACAGGTCCGAATACTCGGGTCGCCCTAGGATTCTTGGCTGTATCAATAACTACTGCTGCATTATCATCAAAGCGAATATAACTACCATCCGGTCTTCTAACTTCTTTTCGGGTTCTGACTATTACCGCCTTAACAACATCGTGATCTTTCACCATTGTCCCAATACCGGTCGTACCATGAACCGCACAAGTCACTACATCACCAATAGATGCCCATCGTCTACGGGAAAAACCCGGAAGTCCAATGACCCTAAGTGATTTCGCACCGGAGTTGTCTGCACTTTTCAAAACAGTTCTAGGTATTATCATTTTTCTGCTTTATTCGAACTAATAACATTTTTTATTGACCAAGCTTTCGTTTTACTCATCGGTCTAGATTCAACAATGGAAACAACATCTCCTTCAATCAAAGAATTATCAGCATCATGAACTTTATATTTTTTAAACTTCACGAAACGCTTTCCATATCTTAAATTCATTTTAGGAACTTCAACCACAACGACCGCTGTTTTATCCATTTTGGTTGAAACAACCTTACCCTGTAGAATTTTACTCGGCATTTAAAATCTCCTTTTCTCTTAAAATAGTAATGATTCTGGCTATCTCTTTTCTAGCTTTTCTTATTTCTATTCCGTTTTTATTTTCTTTCTTTTGCAACAATCGTATATCACTCAGTTCTTTTCGTTTCTCTTTCAAAGCAACTTCTAATGATTCTCTTTCTTTTTTTCTTAATTCGTTTGAATTAGACATATTTATTCTTCACTAACACCAATAATTTTTGTTTTTACAGGCAATTTTGAAGCAGCCAAAGTAAAGGCTCGCTTTGCCAAACTGACTTCAACTCCGGACAGTTCAAATAACATTTTCCCAGGCTTTACAACCGCAGCATAATGATCAACGCTTCCTTTTCCTTTACCCATTCTTACTTCCAAAGGTTTTTTAGTTATAGGTTTACTTGGGAAAACTCTAATCCACAATTTTCCGCCTCTTTTAGTGCTACCTGCAATGGCTCTTCTAGCAGATTCAATCTGCCTCGAAGTTAAAAAACATGCTTCCATTGCCTTTAATCCAAATTCACCAAAGCTTAAATTCGCACCTCGCATACTAAGTCCACGATTTCTTCCCTTCATCATTTTTCTATATTTTGTTCTTTTAGGCATTAACATAGTAAATTCCCTTTAATTAACCTTGAACAATCTCACCTTTATGCAACCAAACTTTTATTCCGATAGTGCCGCCTCTTGTAAATGCGGTTGTTTTTGCATATTCGATATCTGCCCTCAATGTTTGTGTCGGAATAGTTCCTGCAGCAGCGTTATCTATCATTGCAATACTATTCGGACCGTTAATCGTACCACTTACCTGAACTTTAGCACCTAGTGCTCCTGCTTCCATAGCTCTCTTCACTGTAGAATTCATAGCCCTTTTGACATGAGTTCTTCGCTCAATCTGCATAGCTAAAGTCTCTGCTAAAATGGCAGCACTTAAATCTGCCTTTTTTACTTCCTCTACCTGTAAATCAATATCAGATTTTGTAATCTTCGTCAGATCACCTCTTAACATTGATAATCCGGAGCCTTTTCTTCCTATCACAATACCAGGCTTTGATACTTTGATAATTATTGAAACCTTTTGAATAGATCTTTCGATAATTACCTGATCTAAACCCGCAGTTCTTAACTTAGCATTAAGATATTTTCTGATCCGATCATCTTCGATCAAATTTCTTGCGTAAACATCATCTTCAGCAAACCAAACGGAAGTCCAATTCTTCGTTACACCAACTCTTAAGGCTCTTACATCGACTTTTCTACTCATTGTTTAATCCTTCCTTTTCACTCAACAAAACACGAATATGTGTGCTTCTTTTTCTTATCGGTTTTACACTACCTTTTCCACCGGGTCTTCCCCATTTTCTGGTTGGTCCGGGCCCGACATTAATATCTTTCACTAAAACGTTTTCTTCTTTGACATCGGGCTTAAGGTTTCGCATATTGCTATAAGCACTTTGAACAACCTCATTAATTATTCTTGCAGCTTTCAAGTTACTGAATGCTAGCAAATTCACAACTTCGGTAAAGCCTTTTCCTCTTATCTGGTTAGCAACCGGCTGAATCTTTCTTGTAGAGATTCCTGCTCCGCTATATTTGCTTGATATTAAATTCTTATTATCATTATTTTTAGCCATATTACTTCTTCTTAGCGTGTGCTCTAAAAGTCCTCGTTGGAGAAAATTCTCCTAGTTTGTGACCAACCATAGACTCTGTGACGTAAACCGGTATATGCTTCTTGCCATTATGTACTTCAATCGTAAATCCGACCATTTCAGGTGTGATACTGGAATTTCTTGCCCAAGTCTTGATAGCTACCCTTCCGGAAGCCTTCTTAGCATTAACTATCTTTTTTAACAATTTTTCATCTATGTATGGACCTTTTTTAGAAGATCTAGACATTATTTAGCCCTTCGGTCTTTAACTATGTACTTGTTAGTGTGATATCTCTTACGAGTCTTTTTACCTTTGGACAGGTTACCCCATTGATCCATAGGATGCTTTCCAAGTCGTCTTTTATATGATCCTGCCAATGGGTGACTATCAGGTCTTGTTTTGGCTCTTGTAGTAGGGCGTACGCCCCTCAAACGAGCTCTCCCTGCTTTACCAAGCTTTTCAAGCTTAGCCTCTTCATTTCCTAACTGGCCAATTGTAGCATAACAAACGCCTAAAAACCTGCGTATTTCTCCACTCGGCATCTTAAGATCGATGTACTTTCCTTCCTTGGCTGTTATGTATCCCGCACTCCCTGCACTCCTAATAAATTTGCCTCCGGCACCCGGATAAAGTTCAATATTATGAACAGGAAGACCCAAAGGTATATTAGATAATGGCAAAGTATTACCGGTTTTAGGTTCAACTTGTTGCCCGGAAATTACACTATCACCGACGTTTAATCCTGAAGGAGCAAGAATGTATCTTCTTTCTCCGTCTTCATATAAAACCAAAGCAATATCACAATTTCGATATGGATCATAATGCAAAGCTTCAATCTTCCCGGGGATATCGTACTTATTCCTCTTGAAATCCACTTTTCTATAAAGCTTCTTTGCACCGTTTGATCTATGTTGAACTGAAATCCTACCACCTGAACGTCCGGCCGGTCCTTTAACATCTACCGTCAAGTTCTTTCTCACTATTTTGGAAGGCTTTCCTGTAGTCTCACCGTAAACTCTAGTTTGTCCTCTTCTGCCGGGACTTGTTGGTTTATATCTCTTTATCATTATTCTTTGCCTCCATCATAAACTTTTATCGTTTCTCCATCTTTTAGCTTAACAATGGCTTTCTTATATGCAGGCTTATTATATTTCAGACTCCTCTTGACCCAGCTTCTCTTACTCTTAGGAGAGGATTTAGCCATATTAACTGAAACAGGAACCACACCGTAAACTTGCTTGATCGCAGACTTTACGGCACCCTTAGTAGCAGTCGCAGGCACTACAAAAGTATACTGATTCTCAACTTCCATAAGTTTTGCTGTCTTTTCCGTTAAAATCGGTTTTTTCAAAATTGAAAAATTATCCATATCAAGCAAATTTCTTAACTAATGTTTCCAGTGCTTTTCGATCAATTATTATTGACTCATGCGAGGCTAAATCATAAGCATTCAAGGTATTAATGTTTACAGACTCAACACCTTTCAGGTTTCTAAACGACAAATTAACATTCTTTGAATCATGAACAACTAAAGTCCTTAAGCTTTTTCCGATCGCTGAAACTATTTCAGATGCCTTTTTAGAGCTTATTTCATTGAATTCATCAGTCAAATTCACAGCATATATATTGCCTTCTTTAGCCCTTAACCCTAAAGCTGATTTCAGCGCACTAGACTTTAAACCCTTTGGTGCCTTTAAATTCCAATCCTTCGGACTAGGACCATTCACAACACCACCACCGACCCAAAGGGGAGACCTATTGGATCCAACACGAGCTCTACCTGTACCTTTTTGCTTCCATGGTTTCTTTCCACCTCCGCGAACTTCGCTTCGAGTCTTAGTTTTTGAAGTGCCTTGTCTCTGATTTGTTTGGTAAATTCTGACGTACTTCATAATATGATCCACGTCAGGAACAAAATCTTCTCCAATTTCTTTAATATTCAATTCTTCTTGCGGCTTGCCGCTTAGATCCAACAAGTTAATTTTCATTATTCTTTGGTACGTAAATAAATACTTCCGAATTTCTTGAGCCTGGGATTCCACCTTTAACCTGAATAGCTGAAGATACTTTATCAACACCAACAAATTCAGTTCTTACTGCGATTTTTTCTCCACCCATTCTTCCTGCCATTTTCTTTCCCGGAATAACACGCCCTTGACCTTGAGATCCGATTGAACCGGGTGCTCGATGTTTATTCTTCTGCCCATGACTTCCGGGTCCACCTGAAAAATTCCAGAGTTTCATTACACCAGCGTATCCTTTACCTTTTGATAGTCCGGTAATCAAAATCTCGGCTTTAATTTCAAAAGCATCAAAGTGTTTTAAATCTTCTTTATTTTTTAATTTAAGCACCGTATAAGGGATAACCTTTGAATCAGCTCTGAAAGCTTGAGACATAGTTCCTTTTATTGCTTTTATTTTTATATAATTATCAGTTTTCATCTTTATCCCTAATAAATTCCGACGCTACTTTCGCATTTACGAAGCTATACGGTCGCCATGTGTATTGGACAAGGAATTCTGGCGATAGCCATTCAGCTATAAGCAAGTTTCATATTGGATTATGATTTAATATTAATTCCTACTATTCCAGGCAGTTTTAAATTCGAAAGCTCTACAATCGTATTTCTGGTCGGTTCTAATATATCTATAATTCGTTGATGTGTCCTTCTTTCAAACTGTTCAAAAGATCTTTTATCCCCGGTCGATGCCCTTTGATAGCTAAAAAGCTCTCTTCTCGTAGGAAGTGGGATCGGCCCGGAAACTTTTGCACCAGTTCGAATAGCTACTTCGACAATTCTCTGTGCACTCTCGTCGATGGTGCCGATATCATATGATCTTAATTTTACTCTGAGCCTATTAAGGCTTTTTGCAGAAGTTTTTTGTGCCATTTTCTTAACCTATATTGAGCAAGAAAAAACCTTCCTCCCGATTTCTCAGGAGGAAGGCTCGTATTGTAAATTAGCTAATCACTTCAGTCACAACTCCGGCTCCTACAGTCTTGCTTCCTTCTCTAACTGCGAATCGAAGACCTTGCTCGACCGCAATAGGAGTAATAAGCTCCACTGTAATAGTGATGTTATCACCGGGCATTACCATTTCAGTTCCTTCCGGCAATATAACATTTCCGGTTACGTCAGTAGTTCGTACATAAAACTGAGGTCTGTATCCTGCGAAGAATGGTGTATGTCTACCGCCTTCTTCTTTCTTAAGTACATAAATCTCAGCTTTAAATTTAGTATGAGGAGTTATAGATCCGGGAGCGGCTATAACTTGACCTCTTTCGATATCAGTTCTTTCTACACCTCTTAACAAAATACCCACATTATCACCAGCCATACCTTCATCAAGTTGCTTGTTGAACATCTCAACTCCGGTAACGACAGTCTTCTTTGTTTCTTTGATACCTACAATTTCTACTTCTTCGTTAACTTTAACTCTGCCTCTCTCAACTCTTCCTGTAGCTACTGTACCTCTACCTTTGATAGAGAATACATCTTCAACTGGCATCAGGAATGGTTTATCAAGCTCTCTAACCGGTGTAGGAATCCAACTATCAACTGCATCCATTAATTCTTCAATAGCTGCAACGTATTTAGGATCACCTTCTAAAGCTTTTAGGGAAGATCCGACGATCATCGGGGTATCCTCTTCATACTTGTACTTTTTAAGAAGATCTTTGATTTCTTCCTGAACAAGCTCTATAAGGCTTTCATCTGCCACCATGTCGGCTTTGTTAAGGTAAACAACAAGCTTCGGAACACCAACCTGTCTAGCCAAAAGAATATGTTCTCTGGTCTGAGGCATAGGACCGTCAGCAGCTGAAACTACAAGAATAGCTCCATCCATTTGCGCGGCACCGGTAATCATGTTCTTAATATAATCTGCATGTCCGGGAGCATCTATATGAGCATAGTGTCTCTTTTCGGTAGCATATTCAATATGTGAAACATTAATAGTAATACCTCTTGCACGCTCCTCAGGAGCATTGTCTATTTGCTCAAACGCTCTAAAATCAGCAAATCCCTTACCTGAAAGTACTTTGGTAATAGCAGCTGTAGTGGTTGTTTTACCATGGTCAACGTG